>CAYZFR010000224.1:1800-5871 GCA_964477875.1 uncultured Myxococcales bacterium | reverse complement strand
CGGATCGGACAATGAGTAGATCTTGAGCGCTCGATCCGGTCGGGCTCCTCGGTCCAGCAGGTAGGCGAAGTTTCCTTGCACGACTGCGCCTCCGCCGAATTGGACCTCGCGAAATGCGTCTTCGACCTCGACGTGAGCCGAGGTCCTGAAACGGAGGACGAAGGGCTCTTTCACTTGCTTGGTCGACGGTTTCTGGTCGAGGGGGATGCCGGCGATGTCCCGCACCGCATTCGTGACCGTGAGCGTGTAGTAAGTCTCGGGCTGCAGCTCACTCCAAGACATCGAGACCTCCGACTGAGCTTCCGAGACTTCGACGAGCGGTAGCTCGCCTGGATCCGGGACGATGGAATACCAGTTGTGTCCGTCCTCGATGGTCTTGCGAACGGGTTCGCTGAAGCTCAGGCGAATCGAGCCGGAGGTGCTGCTGCGAGAGTCCTGGACGGGGAAGCTTTGGATCACGCGAGGACCGGTCTTGTCGTTGGGCCGAGCCGCGACCTCGTCGGAGCTCGGGCCCGTGTCCGGCGGTCCAAACCGGACCGGCAGTCTCGTCTCGCCTCGCAGGCCGTCGACATCGCCGACGAATCGGAAGTAGACGAGGCCCTCACGGTCGCACGTGAACTTGAACTGCCATGTCTTCGAGAAGGCCCCAGAAGCAACGACCGTGGGTGGGCCCACGAGCTCGAGGGTCGCTGCCTCGATGTCGCCGTCGGTGGAGGTGTTCATTCTCTGGTCGGTCCACGTCGGAACGGTGACGGGCGTCTCGGAGAGCGAAGACACGCGCACGTTGACGAGAGCAATCTCTTCTTCGCGGGGCTCGGGCGAGTCGTCGTCGTCGACGTAGACTTCGGGAAGGACTGGCGTCACCGAGGCCTCGACGCGCGGCAGTCTCCGTTGCTCGCTTTCGGGATTACGAGCGTGGATGGTGACCTGTGAGAAGGCGATGAGGGGCTGGAAGTCGCCGGCCGAGACGGCGCCGATCCCCTCGTTGTTGGCATAGTCCGGGTGGTGCGCCGTCAGCGCGTAGCCCGAGGCGCCATTCTGTGCCGCCAAGGAGAAGCGGCCCTCTTCATTGGCGACCGCGATGGTTTGGCCGGGGCGAATCTGTGATGATGGACCGCCGAAGGTGGAGGTCGTTCCGAACACCACCGCGCCGGGCAGTACACGACCGCCCTCGGGCAAGAGCTGCTCGGCCGTCTGGGCGTTGAGCGCCGTCGGATTGTCCGGGGGTGTTACGCGGCAGTCTTCTTCCGGGGGACACGCGAGCGCGTAGCCCATGATGACCCCTGGCTGGGCCTGCTTGACGACGGTGAGGATGCGAGAGGTTCGAAGCGATGGTGACACGGCGTTCTGGAGGTGTAGTGGAACGATCCCGGTCGACAGCTGGGCTACGCGAGCAGCGAGTCCTCCCATGGGATATGAATGCGTGGCGAGAGCTCCCTCCTCGTACTGCATCGTGTCCAAGGTTTCGTAGGCGAGAATCGACTCTCCTTGGATCTCGATCGGAAGAGCTTGCGTCAGTGCGAACTGCGTTTCAGCGGCCGTCTCGCCTGGGGCGAGCTGAAGGTTGGGCTCGGAGATCGGGAAACGGACGTCAGCGGGCTCCAAGAGCTCGTCGCCACTCCAGTCGACCTGGACGCTCAGAACAGCCGTGCCGCCGTCCGGCTGTACGCCGTCGACGCGCTGGTCGAACTCGTTGGTCGTGAGTCCGGTCATCTTGATCTTCGTTCGATTGGGGATCGCTCCCGGCTCCACGATGAGCTCCAGGGGCTCTCCGCCGAGCGGATTGTCGGCGAAGATCGATCCGCCGCTGCCGTACAAAGCAACGCTGGCGTCGTCGAAAATCTGCATCTCGAGAGGGACGGTCACCTCCGTTCCGTTTTGATTGATGATGGTGGCCGAAAGAAGATCGGTCTCGCCGGCAGCGACGAAGGTCTTGAAGGCTCCGTTGGAGTTGCTCTGCACGGTGGACGTTCGACCGGTTGTCTCGTTGACGACGATGACGGTCGAATTCGGCTCGGCGACACCCGCGTTCCCGACGACGCAGGTGATCGTGTCATCTACAGCCGAATAACCAGGAACGCCGTGTTCGTTGCCCGTGGGATCAAAGTCTGCAGGGTGAAGCGCCGGGTCGTAGGGAGCACACGGTGTCGTCATCGCTGCCGGCGCGTAAGAGAGGAGTCGGGCTCGACTCAGGTTGCTCGAAGGCGGACTCTCGGTCGTGAACTCGAAGACCGTCGAGCCCGTGAGAGCGGAGCCCGAAGTGTCTTCGAGGAGAGGGTCGACGACGAATTCGTAGGTCGTCGAAATCGTCAGCTCCACGTCGGGTCTGAAGATGATCCTGCGTCCCTCGTCCGCGACTCTCGACCGACCCGGAACGTTCTCCCCGCTCGCTTCCTCACGAAGGGTGAGCGGCTCTTCACTCGAGGTGCTCACCGGCTCGGTGAACACGACCTCGACCGACGCCAAGACCGATACGTCGGTCGCCCCATCGCCTGGATGGGTCGCGACGACGCTCGGCGCCTCGGGTTGAATGGTCAGGTCGACGTCGACGGGACTCCACGGGTCGGAGACTGTGCCGGTGCCGCTCCCGGTATCGAAGTCGACGGGGTCTTCGGCGATGACCGTGAACGGGCCCGGCGGGGCGAGGATCCGGTATCCGCCGCTGCTTCCCGATACTGCGAGCCAGGGAGAGCCGACGACCCGAACGACGACGTCCGGACGCGCTGAGCCTCCCGTGTTGCTGACCATCCCTTCGACGACGCCCTGGAGTTCGGAGACGGGAAACAGAGCGTAGGCTCCTCGATCGCGGATTCCTCTCAGGCCTTCGCTTCCTGCCGGCTCATCGAGCGCGAGACGACCGTCGGTCAGCCGCTCATAGCGAGCGACAGGATGCCAGCCGGTCGTCCCGCCCAGCTCGATCCGCTCTGCGAGGACGAAATGTACAGCCTCCGACGATACGCTGGGAGCAAAGTCGATCGATTGATTGGTCCCGAGGGAGCCGGTCCAGTCGAGTTCGAAGGCCTGGACTGCGCGGGTGCCTCCAGCCTCATTCTCCGTTGGATCGAGCTCTCGAAGGCGCACGCGAGAGGCGCCCGAGCCGATTCCGGATGGGACGTGGACGCGGACGGCGCCATCGCTCACGAAGCCGCCCGTGGCTGGGATCGGGGAGGCCTCTTCGGGGACGACCGGCATGACTTCAAATCGTTGGTGAGCTCCCTGAAGAATTCGGGGATCCAAGACCTTCGCCGGCCGAATCGGGAATCGGCCGCTGCTTCCGTCCTCGCTCGCGAGGGTCGCCGACGGATATCGATGGGTCGGGATCGTCAGCCACGATCGAATGGAGCGACGAAATCCTCCGTTCCGGGTCCGGTACTCTTCGGTCAGAGGTCCTCGAACTAGGCTGCCGCTGGGCTCCGAGCCAGCGAGCCAGACTTCGCCGGCCGCGGTGACCTGGGCAGGGTCGGTCGAGGCGGCCTGCCACTCGGGCTCGATCTTGGCTCGGACGGCGGAAAGCGCCGCGAGGGGGCTTGGGACCACGGACGTGGCTGGGAGCGGGTCTCCTGCCGAGAGATTGATGGGTCGCAGTTCGGCGTCGGGAAGAACGAGCGCGAAAGCCGTCGAGGTGAGCCCGGGCGCGGTCATCGTGAACGAAGCGACGGTCTGGCCGTCGACTCCGCTCGTGAGGCTGACTTGACTCGAGACTTTCCAGGCGTAGGTCGCGTCGTCCCATTCGGCCCAAACGACCTCGGTCCCCGCGGGCAGGGGCTCCGGTAAGGAGACGTCGACCTGGAGGGGGGCTTGGAGGCCGGAATCCACGTCGAGCCACAGGGCGCGGACCGGGCTCCATCCCAGGGGAAGGAACCGGGGAAGCTCGACCGGCGCCAGCGCCTCGGCTCGCAGCGACAGGGCAGTCGTCACGGCGGCCGCAGGTACGGTGAGGTCGATGCCCTCGACGCCGTAGGTCGCTTCGACCGAGGGTTGAAGCTCGACGTCCACATCGTCGATGAGCGTGAGAAAGGGGGTCGGCACCCACAGCGTGCGTCCTGAATCACCGACGCCGACGTCGAGCTC
>CAYZFR010000224.1:0-1700 GCA_964477875.1 uncultured Myxococcales bacterium | reverse complement strand
GTGCGTCCTGAATCACCGACGCCGACGTCGAGCTCTCGGTAGACGGTGGTTCGACCCGCCTTGGTGAACAACCACCCCAACGTATGGGTCGAAGGAGCCAGGCCCCCGACCAGGGCACGACCAGCCTCGTCAGAGTCGTAGAAGACGGATGACGAGGTCGGACCGCCGGTCTCTTCGATGACGACGCCAGGGAGAGGCCCACCGCTCTCGTCGACCACCTCGACCACCATGTAGATTTGACAGTGGGGTTCCGTGTCCCCGTCCGCGCAGACCGAGCAGCTTCCGGCTCGACAGACTTCGCCGGTACCGCAGATGGAATCTGCTTGGCAGCTTCCTGCGGCGCATGTGCTGCCGGAACTCGAGCAAGCCTGGGCCGAGCTGCAGGATCCACCGCTCACATCGCGTTCGACGCAGCCCCGTCCTTCGACGCATGAACCGATGGCGCAGCTGCTGGAGGCCGGGCAGGATCGGGGGCCTTGGCCCTGACAGACCCCGGCCACGCAGTTTCCACCGGTCGTGCAGGACGTCGCCGGGTAGGCACACGGATCTCCTTCGGGGACGCCATCGCAGGCTTCGGCCGCGGTCAGCGTCGAAGAGGTACGTTGGTCGAACGCTTGCTCCGTCCCACCAAACCAGTCGCAGCCGGACGTGGCAGCGAAGAGGAGTAGAAGTAGTGCGTAGTGCCCCGACGGCGATCGCAATGGCATGACGGCGCACCTAGCAGGTTTCGTCAGAGCCGACACCCCCCCCTCTTCCACCGTGCGATTTCGATCCTGGCCAGGAGGCCAGGAGCCCCTAAACAAACGACCACGACCTGCCGCGGGCGCATTGCACTTCCTGCGACGACGGTGCTACCCGCCCCACCCATGCATTCTAGGGGTGCTCTGAAAAACGTCCTCACCCGTCGGGGTGGCGGTCTTTCCGTGGACCCCTCCGAACGGCTCCGCCTTGCGGCTGCTGATGCCCAATCAGCGCCCCCTTCGCCGAAGAGTTCCACGAAGGGCGTGGCTACCCAGCCGAGCGAGTCCGCTCTTCAGCACCCCCCGAGGCGATCGCGCGTTCCAAGAGCTCGATTCGCAGCACTCGTCGCTCTGCTCTCGGTCGCCATGCCTTCGGGGCGGTCGCAGGCCTCCGGGTCACCGCCATCGTTCGAAGCGACCGGACCCCAAATCGCGCTCGTCGACGAGGTCTTCGAACTTCAGATCGTCGCCGTCCCTTCCGATCCAGCCAGTGGAATCGAGTACGGGCTTCAGGGCCATCCGGTCGGGATGAGCATCGACGCTTCTGGGCTGATCCGTTGGGATCGTCCGAGCTTGGCCGACGTGGGCTTTCGCCTGGTCGAGGTGTTGGCGACGGACGATTCGGGACAAATGGCGGCCAAGTCCATCTCGCTCGAGATCGTGACTTCCGGGGCCGAAGGGGCGGAGTCAGGTCAGGAGGCGCCGGTCGTACCCGGTGGGGTGGCAGAGGACGACGCGCTCGCCGTGGCTCGCCATCACGTGGTTTCGACCGAGCTTCGCATCTCTCCGGCCGAAGTCTTCACGCCGAAGAGCATCCCCGGATCGGTCGAAGTCTCGGTCGTCGCAGCCGGAGGACACAGCCCGGGTGAGCTCGAGAGTCTGCAGGAAGGTGCCTTCATCGAGGGCCATCTTCGTGGTCCCGGCCTTCCAGGGCTGCGTGTGTTGGGCGTTCCGGGCCAA
>CAYZFR010000223.1:0-5970 GCA_964477875.1 uncultured Myxococcales bacterium | reverse complement strand
GGTCACCGTGGCCTGCCCCCAGCAGGTCGGCATGGCCGACTTCGGGGGTCGGAATCGTTGTGTGAAGGCGGGTCCGGAGAACTACCTGACCAACCTGCCCACGAACAACACGACCGGAGAAAGCTTCGCGGAGGACGACTTCGCGTGCGTCTTCACCTTCAGCTGCACGCCGCCGGCGGCCTTCTTCACCAACGAAGAATTCGAGGACGTACCGCCGACCTTTGGCGGCGCCTGCCAGGCCAACTTCGGCGGTCCGTGATCCCGAGCTGAGTCCCCCTTTACCGAGGGGCGGCTATTCGTGGCCGTCCCTCGGTTCCTCTCCTATCCTCTGGCCTTCGTGGCCGCCCCCGACGCCCGCACCAAGCTGAAGCACGCCCTCGCGCGCTACCGGAGTCCCTTCGCGGTCGGCCTCGTCTTCTTGGTCGCGACCCAAGCCTTCGCCCTCGGCGCCCCGCGGCTGCTTCAGAGCGGCACCGACGCCTTGATAGACGAGCGCGCCGGCGACGTGCGGATGGCTGCCTATGCCCTCCTCGCCTTCGCCATCGGCGGCGCGGTGGTTCGGGTGCTGTCCCGGGTCTACATCTTCAACAGCGGTCGCCGAGTCGAGTACGACCTGCGCCAGGAGGCCTTCGAGAAGCTGTGTGCCTTGCCGCCATCCTTTTACGCCGGCATGCCCCTGGCACAGGTGATGAGCCGGATGGTCAACGACCTCACCCAAGTGCGGCTGCTCCTCGGACCCGGGATCTTGAACCTCAGCAACACCGTCCTCGTGTACCTGGTCGCGATACCGATCCTGTTCGCGACCGACTGGGCGCTGACGCTCTACGCCCTCCTCCCTCTCCCCATCCTGCTCCTCCTCGGGCGCACCTTCGCCCGCTTCATCTACCGCCTCAGCGCAGAGGCCCAGGAGCGGCTGGGCGCCCTGTCCTCGAAGGTGCAAGAGACCCTGTCTGGCACCATGACGGTCCGGGTGTACGGCGAAGAGCCGCTCGAGCGAGAGAGCTTCGAGCGCCTCAATGAGTCCTACCTCGACGTGAACCTGCGCCTCGCCCGGCTGCGGGGGATCTTGTTCCCGCTCATGGGCCTGGCGGGGGCCATCGGCACGGTGGTGGTGTTGGCGGTGGGCGGTCTCCGGATCGCCGAGGGCCGCATGAGCGTCGGCCAGTTCGTCAGCTACAACGCCTACTTGGCCGCCCTGACCTGGCCCACCATCGCCCTCGGCTGGACCATCTCGCTGTGGCAACGGGGCATGGCGGCGATGGAGCGTCTCAACCAGATCTACACCGCCGCGCCCAGCATCATCGACGGCCCCTCCGACCCGGGCCGGCTCGAAGGCGCGCTATCGGTCCGCGGCTTGAGCCTGGGGTACGGCGACGGCCCCGACGTGCTCCACGATCTCAGCTTCGACGTGGCGCCAGGAGAGACGGTGGTCATCGTTGGCCGGACCGGGAGCGGGAAGAGCACCTTGATGCGGGTCCTGACCCGGCTGTTGGAGGTACCGGCGGGACGGGTCTTCGTGGACGGCCACGACATCAACGATCTCCCGCTGTCCGAGGTCCGGGGCTTGATGGCCTACGCGCCCCAGGACGCCTTTTTGTTCAGCCGATCCCTTGCCGAGAACGTCGCCTTTGGGCGGCTCGGCGCCGGCATGGACGACGTCGAGGCAGCGGTAGAGACAGCGGCGCTTCGAAAGGACGTCGACGGCTTCCCCGAAGGCCTCGCCACCATGGTGGGTGAGCGGGGTATCACTCTTTCCGGCGGGCAGCGGCAGCGCACCACGCTGGCCCGGGCCATCTTCCTCGACGCGCCGATCTTGCTCTTGGACGACACCCTGAGCGCGGTCGACGCCGAGACCGAGGCCCAGATCGTCGAGCGCCTTTCCCACGGCGGCGGCCGGCCCCGGACGCTGATCATGGCCACCCACCGCCTCTCGGTCGCGAAGATGGCCGACAGGATCCTGGTGCTGGAGGACGGCCGGATCGTCGAGCAAGGGAGTGAGGACGAGCTGCTCGCCCGATGCGGTGCCTACGCCCGGCTGCACGGCAAGGAGCACCGGGCGGCATGAGTGACTCGACCCGCGCCTTCCCTGCCCGCCGCCGCGAGCTCTCCGAAGACGTCACCTTCGGGAAGGCCTACGACCATCGGCTGGTCCGCCGGCTGGCGGTGTTCTTTCGGCCCTACCGGCTTCTGTTGTTCACGGCCATGCTCAGCTACCCGATCGTGTCGGGGCTGCAGCTGGTGCAGCCCTACTTGGTCAAGGTCGCCATCGACCGGCACTTGGTGACCGGCGAGCTGGAGGGCTTCGGGTGGATCGTCGGCCTCACCATCCTCGCCCTCGTCCTCGATTTTGGGGCGCGCTTCGGCCAGACGATCCTCACCCAGAACTTGGGCCAGCGGGTGACCCGGGACTTGCGCCGCACCCTCTTCGATCGGCTTCAGGGCGCGGACCTGTCCTACATCGAGCGTAACCCAGTGGGCCGCCTGATGACCCGGGTGACCAACGACGTCGAAAACCTGTCCGAAGCCTTCTCCACCGGCGCCGTTTCCATCGTGGGCGACGTGGTGACCCTGATCGGGATCGTGGTGGTGATGCTGAGCCTGGACGTGAAGCTCACGCTTTACGCCTTCTCGGTGCTGCCGCTGCTGGTGGTCTTCGTGGCGGTGGTGCGGCGGGGGGCGCGGGAGGCCTTTCGTCAAGTCCGCACCCACCTCGCTCGGATCAACGCCTTCTTGAACGAGGCCATCAGCGGGATGGATCTGGTCCAAGCCTTTCGCCAGGAGCCCGAGATGAAGCGGGAGTTTGGCGAGATCAACGGCCGCTATCGGGACGCCAACTTGAAGGCCATCACCTACGACGCTGCCACCTACGCCTTCGTGGAGGCGATGTCGCTGTCCGCCACCGCGATGATGCTCGTCCTCGGGCTGGGTCTGTACGAAGCGGGAGCGGTGGAGATCGGGGTCTTCGTGGCCTTCGTCGACTACCTGCGGCGCTTTTTCCAGCCCATCACCGAGCTATCGACGAAGTTCACGGTCCTTCAGTCGGCGATGGCCTCGGCCGAGCGCTGCGTGGACCTGCTCGACCGTCGCCCCTCGGTCCAGCCCGTGTCCGTGGGGGCGCCGACGACCGACGACGAGGAGACGGTTCGCTTCGAAGACGTGCGTTTTCGCTACAGCGAGGACGGCGCCGAGGTCCTGCGCGGTCTCGACATGGTGGTGCGCAAGGGAGAGCGGGTCGCCGTCGTCGGTCCCACCGGAGCCGGCAAGTCGACGATCGTGAAGCTGCTCGCTCGCTTCTACGATCCGAGAGGCGGGATCATCCGCTTCGCGGGCGAGGACATCCGCACCCTGCCGGTGGAGTCGCTCCGGCGTCGGATGGCGATCGTGCTGCAGGATGCCTACCTCTTCGACGGCACGCTGCGAGAGAACGTCCGCTACGGGAGCCCCGAAGCGAGCGACGCGGCCCTCGACGAAGCCGCCGAGCTCACCCAGGCGGTCGAGGTCCTGGAGCGCCGCGAACAGGGCTGGGACGCCCCGGTGGGGGAGCGCGGCGGGACCCTGTCCTCGGGCGAGCGCCAGCTGGTCAGCTTCGCCCGGGCCATGGTTCGAGACCCCGAGCTGCTCATCCTCGACGAAGCGACGAGCGCCGTAGACCCGGAAACCGAGCGGCTGATCCAGGCGGGTCTCGAGAACCTGCTTCGAGGGCGGACCGCCATCATCATCGCCCACCGGCTCTCCACCGTCCGCTCGGCGGATCGGATCGTCGTGCTGGACAAAGGACGGGTGGCCGAAGAAGGCACCCACGAAGCGCTGCTCGCCCGGGATGGCCTTTACAGGTCGCTCCATCAATCCTCCGTCCCCATGGCATAAACCCTGAACCAAAGGGACGGGTCGAAATTCCCGCCTACACCCTCGATTCCCTGGTGCCACCGTGGCAGGTTGACGCAATGGAAGAAGAATATCCGACGCCGCATGTGACCTCGCTGGAGGGCCTGACCGCAACGCCTACGGGCTCCCCCGAATCGGTCAGGTCCGCACTCGAACACATCGACGATATTTTTACCTCCCTGGAGTCCCTCACCAAGACCCTGTCTCACCGGCCCGAACGCTGGTCGGACGCCCGTCCCCTGATCGGACGCCTCGCGGACGAGCTCGACACGGCCCTGAAGGGCCTGGGCCGGGAGGTCGCATCCCTGCACCGCTCGACGGGCTGGGTGCCAGGCGAGGTGACGAAGGAAGCCCAGCCTCCGAGCGAAGAGGAGCAGGAAGCGGCGCACGTCCGACACCAGCTGATCGCGGACCTGATCGAAGATCTCCAGGCTCCGGTCGGACGCGGTGAAACCCTCGCCGAAGCGACGGCGGCGGTCCAGGCCCTGGAGGCAGCGGGGGACCCCATCCGGATCGAGCGCATCCGTCACCTCTACCCATCCGATCAGCAGCGCTGGCTCACCATGCTCACGGCCTGGAGCCGTTCGCTTCAAGAGAGAGGCGACCTGCCGGACAGCCTCGTATCGCGCATTCGCCGCGTCTTCCACGAGGTGGCGGTCTTCTCCAGGGAGGCTCGTCCGGGCCACATCAACGGCCTCGCTCTGAGCCACGAGCCCGAGTTCGGCAGCTGGCTGGACGACGCCCAGAAGGCCTGGGCCACCATCGTGGAGGCCTCTCGTCCACCCGCCCTCCTCCTTCATCGGCGCGGCCCTCGGGCGGCCTCGGCCACGGCCGCGGCCGCGTCGCTCGCCGCCCCGGAGCCAGCGTCCGGCGACAAGGCCCGTCAGTTCGCGAGCGGAAAGGCGGTCCTGGTCGTCGGGACCCCGGTCTCGGAGGATCAAGTTCACCAAATGGAGGCGGTCCTGAACGCGGAGCATCTCGAGTGGACCTCCGCCGAGGCGATCCCGAAGGCACGCAAGCTCGGCGTTCGGATCGATGACGAGTTCGACCTGGTCGTGCTCTGCCCCAGCTTCATGTCCCAGAATGCGCTGGAGCACCTGACCGCGACCGCTGGCGAGGCCGGGGTCGAGCTGGTGTTCGCGAACGGAGGCGGTCAACCCGCCGACGTCGCGGCGGCTTTGGAGCGGGCGGCGGACGAGAACGGCGTCCGCTCCAGGGTCACAGAACGAGCACCAGCCGCAGGAAAGCGTTGACGTACTGGTCGAGGCTGCCGCCCGCGACCGTCCCCGACGTCACCACGCTGTCGCCGGCGTCTTGGTTCAAAGACGCGAAGTAGTGCTGATAGTTCGCCCCGGCCTCGAAATGGACGGGGTCGAGGACCGGCGTTCCGATCGAGAGCTCGGCGTCGAGGCCGTTCAAGGAGGCGTTCGGGAACCACGCGTCGCTCGTGAACTCCCCCGCGCCGACGATCGCCCGGTAGGCGACCGCCCCCGCCAGATCCAGCTTTGGGACCACCCGCCACCGGCCGCTGAGACCGAAGCGAAGGAACTCGTACTCCACGTCGGGGGTCGGGGCGTCTCGACCGTCGACCTCGGTGGGGTCGAGGGCGAAACGATCGGTGCCAAAGCCGATCTCGGCGCCGAGCTCGCTCGGACCCAAGGGCAGCCGGCCGATCAAGGAGCCCACGAAGCTGAAGCTGTTGGTGGGAAACTCGAGTTCCTCGCCGCTCTCTTCCCGGGAAACCGACAGAAGACCGAAGGCGTAATCGGCGTCGATGCCGACGCCAAGGTGGGGAAGCACGCCCTCGCGGGTGAAGTGGGCGGCGGGGAACCAGTCCAGCCCCAGACCGACCGCCGGGCTGAAGTTGGAGGAGTAGGGACGGGCGAGCTCTCCGCCGTTCTCGCGGACGTCGTTGAAGCCGAAGGTGCGGAACTGGCTGGTGAAGCCCACCGTAGCCCGGAGCGGGGATTGGGTTCGGGCGTTGGCGCCCCGGGGGGCTTTGGGCTTCTTGGGCGCCTCGGCCTCGGCCCTGGCGCCGCCAGCGGCCGCTGCCGGGGCCGCGGCGACGGCGCTGGGGGCAGGCTC
>CAYZFR010000222.1:0-6067 GCA_964477875.1 uncultured Myxococcales bacterium | reverse complement strand
GGCCACCAAGGCGCGAGAGCGGGAAGAGCTCGGTGAGACGATCACCGACTGGCTGGCCGACCACCCGGATATCGAGATCGTCGACAAGGTCGTGACCCAGTCCTCCGACAACGAGTTCCACTGCCTGTCGATCACGATTTTCTACCGGAGCTGAAGACCGCCCCCGAGGACGCATGTGTTCGCAGACCCGACATTGGCCTGCACGTCCCCCCCGGAAAATCGTTCGACCTTTCAGCTTCGCCACCGACGGCCGCTCCGACGAAGCCCTGAACGTCGCCCACCGGGTGGGTCCGGCTCGCCTACGCAACCCGGCTTGCAGGTCTGGCGGCGGGCCAGTATCTTCCCCGGGTTCTAGGCCCGTGCTACACCCGTGGCACCATGACTGGCCAGCTGGATGTGCCCAATGAGAGCGGAGCGCCTCGCTCGATCGCGAGCTCGCCCGAGCGCGCTCCTCTCGGCGAGCTACCGATGCTGCCCGAGCCCAAGGCCGACGGTTCACCGGTGAGCATGCCGCCGGTGAGCGATGCCGACCGCGGCCACTGGGAAGAGGCGCTTCAGCTGTATCGCCGGGAGGTGGCGGCGCTGGGCGAAGATCCCAAGGGCGCGGCGCTGCACCTCGAGATGGGCCGTATCCACGAGGAGATCCTGGGGCAGACGCGGGAGGCCGCCGACTGCTATCAGCGCGCCTACGAGCTGAACCCCCAACACCCGGCGGTGCTGCACGCCTGCCGGCGCCTGTTCGCCCTCGCCGGCCAGTGGGAGATGGTGGCCGACATGCTGGCCGACGAGGCCGACGTCGTCGGCGCGCGGGAGCGGCGGGCGACGCTCCTCGCCGAGCGCGGTCAGGTCCTGGAAGAACAGCTCCAGGACGAGGAGGGGGCCGAGAAGGCCTACCGCTCGGCCCTCGAAGACTGGGCGGCCGAACCTCTCGCCATCGCCGCCCTGGAGCGGTTGCTGCTGAGCAATCATCGCTACGGTGAGCTGTTCGACGTCTACGAGAAGGCGCTCGGCGTCGCGAATCGGCCCGAGCGGCGTCTGCCCCTCTTGATGTCCGCCGCTCAGCTGGCCGAGGACCGGCTCGACAAGCTCGATGTGGCCATCGCCCACCACGAAGAGGTCCTGCAGACCGACCCCGAGAGCGCGCTCGCCTTGTCCGCCCTCCGGCGCCTCACCCACCGGGCCGAGCGATGGGACGCCTTCGTCGACGTCCTCCTTCGATCTTCGAAGGCATCCGAAGATTCCGAGTCGGCGGCTCAGTTTCTCCTCGCCGCGTCCCGAGTCCAGGCCGAGCGCCTGGGGCAGCCCGATCGGGCCCTCGTCTCTCTGCTCAAGGCCCTCGAATCGACGCCCACGGACCTCTCGATCCTCAAGGAGATCGAGTCCCTCTACGAGCGCAACCACCGCTTTCAGGACGTGGCGAAGGTGCTCCGGCGGGAGCTGGAGATCAGCAGCGAAGCCCGGGAGCGAGTGCCGATCCTGTTCAAGCTCGGCTCGATGCTGGAGGAGCAGCTCGGTGCGCCGGAGGAGGCGCTCCCCTGCTTCGCGGAGGCGGTCCGCCTCATGCCGACCCACGTCCCGGCACGCCAGGCCCTCGGCCGGCTGTACGGCCGGACCCAGCGATGGGCGGAGCTGGCCGAGCTCTTCGAGATGGAGATCCGCCTCGAAGAAGACGACAGCGGAAAGGTCAGCAAGCTCTACAAGCTGGCCGAGCTCCAGGACGTCGAGCTCGGCCAAGAGGAGGCGGCGGTGCAGACGCTGCGGCAGCTCCTCGAGATCCGGCGGGACTACCAGCCCGCCCGCAAGTACGTCGAGCAGCTCCTCCTCGAGCGCGAGGACTGGGAGGGGCTCATCGAGCTCTACGACGAGGAGTGCGGGCAGACCGAGGACATCGAGCAGAAGGTCTTTCTGCTCGGGCGGATCGGCGTCATCGCGGAGGAGAAGGCGATGGTCCTCGCCACCGCTCAGCGCGCCTATGAACGCATCCTCGAGATCAGCCCCCGGCACTTGAGCGCCATCCGGACCCTGGCCCGCATTGCCTCCAAGCGAGAGGACTGGAGCGAGGTTCTCCGAATGTACGAGCTCGAGATCGAGGCGACCGAAGATCAGCTCGAGATCGTCTCCGTCGTTCATCGGGCCGGCGTGGTCACCGAGGAGCGGCTCGGGGACGTCGACGCGGCCCTCGCCCACTTCGAGAAGGCGCTCTCCATCAACCCCACCTACCTGCCCGCGCTTCGGAGCCTGGGGCGGATCTACGGTCGCCAGCAGCGCTGGGAAGATTTGGTGAAGATGTACCAGCGGGAGCTCGAGGTGACCCGGTCTCCCGAGCAGAAGATCGCTCTCCTGTTCCGCGTGGCCGAAGTGCAGCAGAACCAGCTCGAGGACGATCAAGCGGCCGTCGCCTCCTACGATGAGGTCTTGGCCATCGACGGCGACAACCTCCCGGCGCTCCGGGCGCTATCGGTCATCCACGAGCGACTGGGCGACGGCGAGAAGCTGGTCGACGTCCTGTTGAGAGAGTCCAACCTGCAGCGCGATCCCAAGGATCGCTCGCTGGGGCTGATGCGGGTGGCGGAGCTCTGCGAAGAGCGGCTCGACCGTTCGGATCGAGCAGCCGAGCTCTACGAAGAGATCCTTCGTCAGGGCGAGGGCCTCGACGCCTCCGTTCGCGCCTTGATTCGGATCTACTCGGCGGAGGGCATGTGGAACGCCCTCAGCCGAGCCCTCAAGACGGCCTTCGACCACGCCCGTGACGATGCCTCGCGGGCGGCGATCCTCGTCCGCTGCGCCGAGGTGGCGGGCGACCGGCTCCATAACCTGGACTCGGCGGCCGAGCACCTCGAGAAGGCGAGTCAGCTGCATCCCGACAGCATCGGCATCCTCGCCCAGCTGGAGCGGGTGAGCATCGCGCGCCGCGACTATCCGCGAGCGGTAGAGGTGATCGAGCAGCTGGCCCAGCGAGACACCGACCCCCGGCAGTACGCGGCTCGTCAGCTCCAGCTCGCTCAGATCAAGGAGCGCCTGCTGGATCCGCCGCAGTCCGGCGCCTCTCACTACCGGGCTGCGCTGCAGCGGGTGCCGGACCATCCGGTCGCGCTGCGTGCGATGGAGCTCGCCTACGTCCGTTCGGGCGACGCCGAGGCGCTGGCCCAGTTCTACCGGCGGGAGGCGATGGTGGTGGACGACCCGGTCCATCGAGCCCAGCTGTTTTTCAAGGCCGGCGAGACGGCGGAGACCAAGGCTCGGCAGCTCGAGCTCGCCAAAGAGCTCTACGATCAGTCCATCGAAGCCCATGCCGCCTACCTCCCGGCGCTTCGGGCTCGGCGTCGAGTCGCCGAGCGGGACGACGATCCGCGCACAGCCCTCCGCTGCATCGAGGCCGAGGGGAAGGCGACCGCCGACGCCGAGCACGGCCGCGACCTCCTCTTCGAGGCGGGGCGCATCCACCAGGACCAGTTCCAGGACGAAGCGGCGGCGGTGGAGGCCTTCCAAGCCGTCCTGAACCGGTCGCCGGAGCACGAGCCGGCCTTTCGGCGCCTGGAGGCCATCCATCTGGAGCGGGGCGAGCATGTCGCCACCGTCCGCCTGTACGAGAAGCGGGCGCAGGCCATCCCCGATCCTGCTCAGCAAGCTCACTTGCTGGCCGACGCGGGCTTGGTGGCCCAGGACAAGCTCGGCGACGAGGACCGGGCGGTCGCGCTGTATCAGCAGGTCCTGGAGCGGGAGAGCATGAACGCCACCGCCCTGGTCCGTCTCGGGCCGCTCCTCTTCGCCCGAGGGCTCTGGGATCAGGCGATCGACGTCCTCCACCGCACCCTCGCCGTGAGCAAGGATCCGCAGATTCTCCTGCGCTCCTTCAAGAGCTTGGGCATCATCTACCAGGAGCACCGGCCCGACTTGGTGAAGGCGGTGCAGTCTTTCCAGGCCGCGCTGCAGTCCGACCCTCGAGACGTCGACTGCCTCCGTCGTCTGAGCGCCGTCTATACCTCGGCCCAGGACCACGCTTCGGCGATCAATGTCCTCCTGCGGCTGGCCGACGTGACGCCTGACCACGAAGAGAAGACCCGCTCCTTGCTCCAGCTTGGCCGGCTCTACGAAGACGGGGTCCGGCAGCCCGACAACGCGATCCTCGCCTACGAGAAGCTCTTGGAGCTGGAGCCATCCCATCAGGATGCCATCCTTCGGCTGTGCGCCCTCCATGAGTCCCGTGAGGACTGGGACGCGCTCGCCGAGGCGACGGGCCTGTACGTTCGCTCATTGGAGCCGCACGAGAAGCCAAAAGCCATCCCTCTTCACATGAAGGTGGCCGACGTCTTCGAGAAGAAGATCGGCGACGACGGGCGCGCCATCCACGCCCTGCAGTCGGTCCTGGAGGCCAATCCGCGGGACGACGTGGCCCTGGAGCGCCTGGCTGCGCTGTACTCCAAGAGCCCCGACTCCTACCCTCAAGCCGTCGACGCGCACCGGCGGCTGCTGTGGAACGACCCCTTTCGTTTCGAGAGCTATCACCAGATGCATCAGCTCTTCGTGAAGTCCAACCAGTACGACAAGGCCTTCGTGGTGGCGCAGCTCCTGGTCTATCTGCGGGCCGCCGACGACGAGGAGCTCTTCTTCTTCGACGAGCACAAGGCTCGGGTCGCGCGTTCGCCCGACGGAACGCTGTCCGCGAAGGAGCACGGTCGTCTGGTCGTCCATCCGGCCGAACGAGGACCGGTCCGGCAGGTCATGGAAGTGCTGAGCTCAGAGCTCGGCAAGGCCTTCGCGTCCGACCTCGGCAAGTACGCGATGAACCCGCGCAGCGACCGCCACGGCCCGAAGTCGGATCTGCCGATGCGCCGGCTCGCCGACGAGATCGCGGAGGTCTTTCAGGTGCCGGCCTTCGAGCTTTGGGTGACGCAGCAGAGCGACCTGGAGCTCTTCCTCGAGAACGAGAAACCGGCCGCCTTGGTGATGGGATCGCAGTTCGGCCGGCGCCTGCAGGACGCCGATCAGCGCTTCCAAATGGCTCGGCAGCTGGAGCGCTTGAAGGGCGGACATCAGCTCCACGACCAGTTCAGCTCTCGGGAGCTGGAGGCGCTCCTGTGGGCGGTGGCCGTCCTCTCGGGCTCGAGTCTTCGTCCCCAGGTCGACGCGGGGGCGCTCGACGAGATGCAGCGTCGCTTGTCGAAGGGCCTGACGGCCTCTGGCCGCCGTCAGATCCAAGAGGCGGGGGCGAGCCTGTTCGCTCGCAAGACGGACCTCGACCAGTATCGAGCGGCAGCGGTTCATTCCGCCAACCGGGCCGGCCTCGTCATGTCGAACGACATCGAGACGGCGGTTCGTGCCATCGCGAAGCGTCACCCGGACGTTCGTCCCGTATTCCGGGACCCGGCCCAGGCGGCGGAGACGATCGGCAGCATCCCCGAGGTTCGTGAGCTGCTCGCCTTCGCCATCAGCGAAGAGTACTTCACCGCTCGGGCGCGGCTGCGCTTCTCGATTCAGAGCTGACTCGACGTCGGGCCCGACTCCTGCAAGTGTTCGGGAGCCGGCCCTGCGGCCTCGCACACGGAGCTCGAAGCTTGCGCTGGATATCCTTCTCATTGGGAACCGTCGCCCTGGCAATCCTCTTCGGCGTGGCCCACCGCGGGGTCAGCGCCTGGATCGAGCCGGAGCTTCGCGCCCCCCGCATCGCGGCCGCCGCCGACCTGGCGATGGCGGTGGGGGACAGCGGCGCCTCGGCGGTGCGGGACTTCGTCGAGGCCCGAGAGGATCTCGCGAGTCTGGTGGCAGCGCGTCTCGCCGGCCAAGAGCTGAGGCCGGAGGCGGCGGTGGCCGAGGTCGAGCTCGGACTGCCAGGGGTGAGCGGAGTCGTCGTCACCCGAGCCGGGGCGGTGGAGGCTCGCAGCGGCGAAGCCTTCGAGCCGCCGGAAGGGCCCGATACCTCGATCGAGGATGGGACCTTGAGGGTGGCGCGCGCGGTGGGGCCTTGGCAGGTAGCGGCCCATTTCGCGACCGGAGCGCTGGTCTTCGACAACGTGGCGGGGCCGCAGAGCGCGCTTCTTCAGTGGCGAGCCGGCGAGACGAGCCTCGC
>CAYZFR010000221.1:0-6165 GCA_964477875.1 uncultured Myxococcales bacterium | reverse complement strand
GAGCGTGCCAAAATGCTCGATGATATCCAGGAGAACTCCTTCGTGGTGTGGGACACCTCACTTGATCGTGAATCTGCGCACTGGGGTGAGTGCATGACCATGGCTGCCCAGCGCAAGCATTGTCGTGGTGCGGCGGTGGACGGAGGTGTCCGCGACACCGACCAAGTGCTCAAGCTGGGATTCCCGCTTTGGATTCGCTACCGCAGTTCCAATGGCATGTTGGGGCGGTTCCGTATCAGCTCCTGGCAGACCCCCATACTGATGGGCGATGTTATTGTGAATCCAGGAGACTTGATTTTCGCGGACATTGACGGCGCCCTGTGTGTGCCGCGCCAGCTTGTTTTGCCGGTACTCGAGCGGGCCGAGGAAATTGCCCACGGCGAATCCGAGTTGAAGCGATGGATCAACGAAGGCATGTCCGCCGTCGAGATTGTCGCCCGGGGGGGGTATTTTTGAAAAAGCTCAAAACAATCGACTTGGTGGAAATTCTCATCTTCTTTCAACAAATCAATCCACAAAAACAAAGGAAAACAACATGACACAGTTGAACGATAAAAACATCGTAATCATTGGAGCAGCAGGCGGCTTTGGACAAGCTGTGGTGAAAAAGCTGGCCACACAAGGCGCGAGTCTTGTATTGGGCGACATGGACGCATCTGCGCTGGAGCCCGTTGCGAAACTGGCCAGCCAAAGCGCGGCGACATCGGTCATGACCGGAGTACTGGACGTAACGGTCGAATCGAAGGTTTCCGCGTTTTTTGAACGCGTGAGGTCGGAACGGACGCAAGCAGATATTCTGCTCTATCTGCCAGGGCTATCGGTGGCTTCACCGGTACCGGATATGGCCGAGGCCGATTATGACCGGATTGTGGATGTTAACCTCAAGGGATTATTCCTGTGCGCCAAGTATTTTCTTCCGCTGACTGTCGCAGAGCGAAATCCGCTGCTGGCCTTCATCAGCTCACAGGCGGCGACCCGCGCCAATCCGAACGCTCCCGTTTACTGCGCCGCCAAGGCTGCCGTCTCGATGTTCGGCCAGGGACTGGCGTTGCAGGCGATGCCAAGGAATGTGCGCGTCACAGCGTTCAAGCCGGGGCCGGTCGACACCCAAGGTTTTTGGGGCAATCGTCCCGTGCCACGGGAGAAATTCCTGAGGGTGGACGATGTGGCAGCAGTCATTGCCTTCACACTCTCGTTGCCCGATCATGTGGTAATGCACGAGGTCAGTTTTGAATCTTTTGCATTTTTAAAGAAATAGCTTACCAGGAGGAAATCCCATGCAGGAAAACCAAATGTTTGATCTAACCGGTAAAACCGCCTTGGTCACCGGATGCAAGCGCGGCATCGGACGCGCGATGGCCGTCGGTCTTGCCGAAGCCGGCGCGGATATTATTGGTGTGAGCGCAAGTCTTGAAACCAGCGGCAGCGCCGTGGAAAAGGAAATAGTTGCCACCGGGCGCTCTTTCAGCGCATATGCCTGTGATTTTTCCGAGCGCAAGGCTTTGTACGCCTTTATTAAACAGGTAAAGGCTGATCATCCCCGCATTGACATTCTGATCAACAACGCTGGCACCATCCTACGCAAGCCGGCCGCCGAGCACCCGGATGAGTATTGGGACAAAGTGCTGGAGGTAAATCTGTCCGCCCAATTCATTCTGAGCCGCGAAATCGGCAAAGAGATGGTTGCGCGTAAATCTGGCAACATCATCTTCACCGCCAGCCTGCTTACCTTCCAAGGCGGGATTACCGTGCCGGGCTATGCCGCGAGCAAAGGGGGTATCGGGCAATTGGTAATGGCGTTGTCCAACGAGTGGGCCGGACAGGGCGTGAACGTCAACGCCATTGCGCCTGGTTACATCGCCACCGACAACACCCAAGCGTTGCAGGACGATCCCGAGCGCAGCAAAGCGATTCTGTCTCGGATTCCGGCGGGGCGATGGGGGCAGCCCGAGGACTTCAAAGGCGTAACGGTGTTTCTGGCTTCGGATGCGGCTCAATATGTAAACGGCGCGACCTATCTCGTCGATGGCGGCTGGATGGGGCGCTAGAATTCAAGATAACAACAATTGAAGGAAAACAAAAATGAAAGCCAGTTTTTATCAAGGCAATCGTAATTTTACGGTTAAAGAAATCGAGCCTCGTGCCCCCGGCGAGGGGGAAGTGCGTCTACAGGTGGCCTATTGCGGCATTTGCGGAACGGATGTGCATATTCACCATGGTGCCATGGACAAGCGCGTCGCCATGCCGCAAACCATCGGGCATGAGGCTTCGGGTATCGTCGAAGCAGTCGGCCCGGGTGTCAGCGACTGGCAACCCGGTGATCGGGTTGTGGTGCGTCCTCTCGACAACCGTGGGGAGACTCCCGCCGACCGGGGCTTCAGCCATGTCTGCGCGAAACTGAAATTTATTGGCATTGATTCTCCCGGCGCTTTGCAGCAATCATGGGTTGTTCCCGCTTTTGCGTTGCACCGTGTTCCTGAAGGTCTCGATCTCAAGACGGCGGCGTTGACCGAACCGCTCGCCGTGGCGTGCCATGATGTTCACATGGGCGCTGTCAAGCCGGATGAACTGGCGGTTGTGATTGGAGGCGGGCCCATCGGCATTTTGGCGGCACTTGTCGCCCAAGCCGTTGGGGCGCGCGTGATCCTGTCGGAAGTCAATGCAGCCCGACTGGACTTTGCCCGCGATCTCGGCCTGGAGGCGGTGAATCCAAGCGAGGTCGACCTGCCAGCCTTGTGCCGCGAGCGGAGTGGTAGCAGCGGCGCGGATATTGTATTTGAAGTGTCCGGCGCGAAAGCCGCCGCCTTGGGGATGACCGACCTGCTGGCCATCCGTGGCCGCATGGTCGTGGTGGCCATTTACCCCCAACCCGTCGAGATCAATTTGTTCCACTTCTTCTGGAAGGAGCTGAAGATGATCGGGGCGCGGGTGTACGAGCCGGAGGATTACGAACATGCCCTCGATCTCATGGCCAACAAGACCTTCCCGGTGGAGCGCATGATAACAGCTGTCTATCCCCTGGATCAGATCGGCCAGGCTTTTGCCGCGCTGGATAATGGTTCCGATGGCATGAAAACGCTAATTCAATGTAACTAGGGAAGATAAGTCGCACATGAAGGACTCGATGAAAACATTACTGACGCCGGAAGATGAATGCCATCGCATTCATACGTACTTCACTGGATCACCTGTTCATCCGGACGGGCAACGTTTGCTCTATACCCGGCTGAGAAATCTGAGTGATCCAGCGGACATCTGTATCTGGGATCGACGCGACGGATCAGAGACGGTGATCGGGCAGGCGACGAATGTTTGGTTTCATAGTAGCGCACGCGCTTGGTTTGTCAGTCAAGGCAGCAAAGTGATGTATCACAGCAACCAGGACTGGCTGGCACAGGAGGCGGAGAGTCCGGCCACCGAATCCAACCACCTCTATCTGCTGGATATCCGTGACGTGCCACCAACCATCGGCCTGCCTGACTATGCGGCGGAGGCCGGCTCGCCCTATCCAGTATGAACCCGGAAAGCGTTAATTATAACCCTTATAACCCACAAGGAGTTGTTATGAAACCGAAAATATTGTTTACTTGCAAAATCGCCGACGAGCAGGCCCGCGCGCGTATGACCGCGGTGTGCGAAGTGGTGGAAGTCGAAACCGCCGACCCTAGTGAGCTGGCCCGGCAGGTCGACGACGTCATCGGCATAATTGTCCCGTACACACCAGACCCGATGATCACACGCGAGGTGATGGACGCAGCGCCCAACCTGCGATTGGTGGGAGCCACCTATGGCGGCGTGCGGCAGAACGTGGACGACACTTACGCGCTGGAAAAAGGCCTGACGGTGATCCATACCGGCGCCTCCCGAGTCAAGCCGATGGCTGAATACACCTTGGCTCTGATCCTCTCCTCGCTGCTGCAAACGCACAATTACCACCATTACATGCGTTCAGGCGAAGCTTGGCCGCGCATGAAAATTCCGCGTACCCGCATGTTGCAAGGGCGTTCCGTTGGCGTGATCGGGTATGGTCGCATTGGCAAAGGTATTATTGACCTGCTACGCAATTTCACGGACGACCTGTCAATTCAATCCAATCATTTGTCCGCAGTCGAGGCGCAAGCTGCCGGTTTACGCAAGCGGGAGTTGGATGACATCTTCCAGTCCTGTGAAGTTGTCGTGCTCGCGGGTGGCTACAACCCCGCCACGCATCACTTGATCCGCCGTAAGCACTTTGATTTGATGCAAGAGAACGCCCTGTTCGTTAACATCGCCCGCGGCAAGATGGTGAACGAAGCCGAAATGGTCGCCGCCGTGCGGGAACGAGCGATTTACCTTGCTTTGGACGTATTCGAGGAGGAGCCGCTGTCGGCAGACAGTCCGTTACGCGGCAACGACCGCGTTTTGATGACCCCACACCGCGCCAACAATCCGATTGAGTTCGAGCAACGCTGGCAAACATTGGCCGATGAGATCGAACGTTTCGCATGTGGTGAAACACCCGAATCGGCGCTCACCCCCGAACGAGCGGCCGCGATGAGTGAGTCGTAAAAGAGAGGTCCGTTATGAAAATTGAACATTTTGCTTTTCAAGTTCCTGATCCCACAGCCTTCGCCAAATGGTATGGCGAACACTTGGGCATGAAAACCCTGCGTGCAATGGGCGCACCTACCTTTACCCATTTTCTGGGTGCCTCGGACGGCGCGGTGCTGTTGGAGGTTTACCACAACGAAAACGCCTCGATACCGGATTATCCGCGGCAGGATCCATTGGTCGTGCATTTGGCGTTTGTCTCCGCCGATCCGGAAATGGACAGGGAAAGGCTGTTAAAAGTCGGAGCGACCTCTCAGGCTGGCCCGACCACTACCGCGGCGGGAGACCTTTTGGTGATGCTTCGGGATCCATGGGGTTTCCCCGTGCAATTGTGCAAGCGGGCTAAACCTTGGGAATAAAATGAGAACCATCCGAAGAAAATCAATTCAATCGAGTAACTCGATTCCTTCGAAAATGCCGCAAGGGTCTTGAACATGAAAAACATCTGTTTCATTCATTGTGATAGCATGGACGGGCGGGTCATGGGGTGCGCCGGACATCCGGCCGCCCACACACCAAATCTTGACCGCTTGGCGGCGCGCGGAATTCGGTTCACCAACGCGTATACGCCTTCGACCGTCTGCGTGCCGTCACGCGCGGCCACTTGGACTGGCCGTTACAGTCATCGACTGCGAGTATGGAATAACGGCGGGGGTCTGGAATCCGACGAGCATACCTTTCTGCCCCGGCTCAACGAGGCGGGCTATACCACCACCACGATCGGACGGGACGATCGCTTCCAAGATCAACATTCCATGGGGAACCGTCTCATGGCCTGGACTCGTTCGAGCGGCGTATGTCTGCTCCGTGGCTCCCCGCCGATGGCGAAACTGCTGCAGGACAAAAAGGAACGCGTGCGCGACGACGACTGGCCCCACACGGAAAACGCCTTGGAATGGCTGGCGCGACGCCGCCCCGGGGACAAGCCTTTCTTCCTGTCTCTGGGCTATCTCAATCCACACCCCATGGCTGGCTATACAACCAGCCCATTTTACCGCGATATGATCAAAAGGGACAGGATTTCCCCGCCACCGCCTTGCGAGGAAAACCACCCGGCCATGCACTTTATGCAACGCGCCAAACGATGTGACGAGCCTGTGGATACCGAAACATTATGCGATATCCGCCACCATTATTACGCGATGATTGCTGAGGTTGACCACCAGGTTGGTCTGGTGCTCGACCAGTTGGAGTCGTCCGGTCTGGCCGATTCCACGCTAGTGGTTTTCTTCAGCGACCACGGCGATATGCAAATGGAGCACGGGCAATGGCGAAAGTCATGCATGTACGAAGCGTCCGTACGGGTTCCGTTGATCATGGCCGGTCCCGGAATGACCGGAGGACAGGTGCGCGAGGATCTGGTTTCCCTGCTGGACTTGTATCCGACCCTGCTGGAATGGGCGGGGACTCCCGCAGACCCGGGAGCGGACGGCGTCTCGCTGTTCCGACCCCAGGAGGAACGACCCGATTTCGTCGTGTCCCAGTACCACGATTGCATGCAACCAACCGGTAGTTTCATGACCAGATGGTACAGGCCGGAACTCAACAGCTTGCGGATGACGTTCCCGCTGGCAT
>CAYZFR010000220.1:0-6177 GCA_964477875.1 uncultured Myxococcales bacterium | reverse complement strand
GGACGAAGCTCGACTCGGCCTTCCTTTTCAAGTTTCTACTGACTCAGGACACTAGATCTGGTCCGCGAAGGCGAACAGCTCGAAGATCCCGCCGGTGTGGATGAAGACGGTCTCGCCCTCGGTGGGGCCGAGTCGGGGCAGGGCCCGGAAGGCCTTCCCCGAGTAGACCGGGTCCAAGATGAGTCCGTGCCGGGCCAGGCTGCGAAGCTCGGCCATGGCCGCCTCGTCGGTCTCGGCGTAGCCCGGCCCTACGAAGCCCTCCTGGATCCGCCATCGAGCTGCGCTGGCTTCGGCCTCGCCGGCATGGCCCCGGTCCACCGCGTCGTCGAGGATGCTGCGGATGCGCCGGTCGAAGCTCGGACCATCGTCGCACACGCATACGCCGACCACCTCGACGTCGGTGCGGCCCGCTCGGGCCAGGCCGAGGGCGAGGCCGGCGGTGGTGCCGCCGCTGCCCACGGCGTGGACGATGCGGCCGACGCGATCGCCCAGCTCCTCCAAGAGCTCTTCCGCCGCGTCCACGTAGCCCAGGCAGCCGAGGCCGTTCGAGCCGCCCTCGGGGATCACGTAGCCGTCGGTGCCAGCCTCTTCGGCCATGATCTCGTTCACGCGCTTCCACTCCTCGGCCGCAATGAAGCGGATGCTGGCTCCGACGAAGCGACTCAGGAGCAGATTCCCGGTCGGCGGCCGGCGGTCCTCGCCGCGCAGGACGAGCCGGCACGGCAGGCCGAGCTGAGCGCAGGCCACCGCGGTGGCCCGGGCGTGGTTGGAGTTGACCCCGCCGCAGGTCACGACCCGGGACGCACCGCGGGCGGCGGCGAGAAGGTAGTCGAGCTTTCGGACCTTGTTGCCGCTCAGCGCCACGCCGGTGAGATCATCCCGCTTGATGAGGACCCGGACGCCATCGCCGATCGTGAAGGACTCGACTGGGGTAGGCCGTCGGGCGAGAGACAGCCGCGCTGGCGCCGATGGACTCACGATACGGCGAGGCCGTCGCGGGAGGACTCGTCCATGCGCCGCATGCCCTCCAGCATCAGGCCCATCACGCCGGTTTTGATCTGGTCTTCGCTCGGGATGGCCCGAGGATCGAGCCAGAAGTCGCCGTTCCGCCAGCGCAGGAGCTCATAAAAGGCCTCCTCGCCCTCCAGCGAACCGAGGCCGGCCTCGAAGATGCGGCCCTCGGAGAAGCCGATCTTCCCCTTTTTCCCGTCGTAGGCCTCGAGGACTAGGGTGCCGGAGCGGCTCGACTCGCTGAGCACCTGGACCACGGTTGGCAGGCTCATGACGGACAGCTTGCCGGAGAAGGACTTCGAACCTTCCTTCACGAGGAGGAAGTTGGCGGCCAGAAGGCGAGAGGCCATCAGTCGCGTGAAGCGGCTGGCCATGAAGGGGTTCTCGCGGAGCATCTGGTCGAAGTCCTCCTTCGAGATCGAGTAGACCCGCAGGTCCGAGGTCGACACAACGCTCGCCGCTGCGGGCGCGCCGGTGAGCAAGGACATTTCGCCGAAGCAGTCCTTCTCCTTCAGCGCGCGGACGACGGCTGAGACCTCTTCCTCGGCAAAGGCCACCACCTCGGCGTTGCCGGAGACGACGACGAAGAAGGCGGGAGCGAGGTGCCCTTTCTGAAGGATGGTCTCGCCCATGCCGTAGTCTTCGACTCGAATGCGGTGGGCGAGCTGGGCGAGGAAGCTCGCGGGGAGGGCCCGGAAGATCGGGATGCTACGCAGGTGCTTCACGGCGGCGGGGATGTCGTCCCGCAGGTTGCTGATCCGCCTTTCAGGCTCCTGCATTTCGGGCATGGCCTCCACGTCGAAGATCACCGGGAGGCGGCTTCGAGGGCAGCGGAACTCGCCTTTCTCCAGCGGAGACTCGGTGGTGTCGCAGCCGCTCGCGTCCACGTCGGCCAGGAACTTCGCGATCGCGAGGGCGCAGATTCCTGCCGACGCGCCGACGTCCACCCCCGGCAGGTCGAGGACCATGTGATCACCCGCCTGAAAGATGGGGCAGCCGGATTCGGCTCGGACCTTGAGGATCGCGCGACGCGAAGACATCCCCCAGCATCCAAACACGAGCCCGAGGTCAGGTCACGATTCGAGACCCCCCGCGGGTTCGACCGGCGCGAACGCCGCCTCGAACAGGGCCACGACGAAGCGGCGCCGGAAGTACCAGCCCCGCGGGGCTTCGTCGTCGGCCCGGCGGGCTCGGGCGTGGGCGGCTTTGGGTCGGAGCTGAACCACCTCTCCCTCCCGACCCGTGACGCCTTCCCAGGAGCCTCGGGCCAGCCGGCTCCAGTCCTGGCGGAGGCGCTCGTCCTCCTCCGGACTGGGGCTCCACAGGAGGGGGGCGCCTACACGTCGGGTCGGTAGGGGTAGGCTCGGGTCCGCCTCGACGGGGATCCAGAGGATACGTCGCGTCTTGTGGTGGAGCGCGGACTCGGCCCAGTTGCGGGTTTCCGCCTCCCGGGGCGTGGCGGTGCAAACGAAAGTCGACCCCATGGGCCGTTCGCTCTGTACCGGGACCGTTTTCAGCTCCACGCCGAGCCGCTCGAAGTCGGGAACGGAGCGGTTTTCGGCGGTGGCTCCCAGGGCGCGCTCGACCAGGGTGCCCACGAAGCCCTTGTCCCGGGAGGTGTCGAGGGGGAGACGGCAGCCCACCCGGTCCGCCAGCTCGCCTAAGGGCATGGACGCCAGGGCTTCGGCCCGGGCCCAGAGCTCGGCCTCGCTGCGCGGCGGAAGACCGAGCTCAGCCACCTGCCTGCTGTGCGAGGCGCTCGGCCAGCTCGACATCGGCCTTGGTGCCCACGATGAGACCGGTCCGATCGTGGAGGCCCTGGGGCTCGATGTCGAGGATGCGACCGGTTCCGCTGGAGGCGGCGCCCCCCGCCGCCTCGGCGATGAAGGCGAGGGGATTGCATTCGTAGAGCACCCGGAGCTTGCCGTTCGGCGAGCGGCGGTCGGCGGGGTAGAGGTAGAGCCCGCCGTAGATGAGGTTGCGGTGGAAGTCGGCCACCAGGGAGCCGATGTGGCGTCCGCTCACCCTGCGCTTGTTGTCGTCGTTGCGGCCGATGATCTCGTCCACGAGGGGCTGCATCCAGGCCGGCCAGTACGGTCGATTGCAGTCGTTGAAGGACAGGACCGAGGTCTTGTCGGGCATCTGGATGTCGGCCCGGGTGAGGAAGTACTCGCCGGCGCCCGGGTCGAGGGTGAAGCAGTCGACGCCCTGGCCGTCCGAGTACACGAGGACGGTCGAGGAGCCGTACACGATGTAGCCTGCCGCAACCTGCTCTCGGCCTGGGCGAAGGACGTCGGTCCGGAAGACCTCGTTCGGGTCCTTGCGCCGATAGATCGAAAAGATGGTGCCGATGCTGACGTTGCAGTCGATGTTGGATGAGCCGTCGAGGGGGTCGAAGAGCACCACGTAGTCCCCGGCGTCGTCGCCCCGAACCTCGATGATGTCGTGCTCTTCCTCCGAGGCCATGGCGGCCACGCAGCCCGAGCGGCGCAGGACGTCGACGAGATCGTCCTGAGCCAAGCGGTCGAGGATCTGCACCGACTCTCCCTGAATGTTGGTGTCGCCCGTCTTGCCCCAGACCTCGATCAGCCCCGCCCTCCGAACCTGGGCCTGAATGAGCTTTCCGGCCACGCCGATCTGGGTGAGGAGTGCGCTCAGCTGCCCACGAGCCTCGGGGTGCTGGGTCTGCTTTCTCAGGATGTGTTGCGTCAGGGTGGGGGAGGACTTCGGCGACGCCACCCTTCAGAGCTCGGTCATCTTGCTTTGCGAGGCAAGAGTCTTTCCTCTGCCGTCGTGGTCGGTCGCGCCATCATCCACGTGGACATGGACGCTTTCTATGCGTCGGTGGAGCAGCGCGACCGGCCCGAGCTTCGGGGGCGACCGGTGGTGGTGGGGGGCCGCCCCGAAGGCCGAGGCGTGGTGGCGGCCGCTTCCTACGAGGCTCGGCGCTTCGGGGTGCGCTCGGCGATGCCCTGCGCCCGGGCGGCTCGCCTCTGCCCCGAGGCGGTCTTCGTGCGGCCGGACTTCTCCAAGTACACAGCGGTCAGCCGGGCGATCCGCCGCCTGTTCCTGGAGGTGACCGACCTGGTGGAGCCGCTCTCTCTCGACGAGGCCTTCCTCGACGTGAGCGAGCGAGTCGAAGCGCCGGAGCGCATCGCCCGACAGCTCAAGCGAAGGATCCGGGACGAGACCCGGCTCACCGCCTCGGCCGGGGTCGGTCCGAACAAGTTCGTCGCCAAGCTGGCCAGCGACCTGGACAAGCCCGACGGGTTGGTCGTCGTCCGTGAGGTCGAGGTCTCAGCCCTCATCGCCGAACTGTCGGTGCGCCGCCTGTGGGGGGTCGGACCGAAGACGGCCCAGCGGCTCGAAGAAGCGGGGCTGAAGACCATCGCTGACGTTCGAGCGCGAGGAGAGGGCATGGTGCAGCTCTTTGGCCGGCATGGCGCCGCCCTGCTCGAGCTCGCCCACGGCCGAGACGACCGGCCCGTCGTCCCCGACCGTCCACCGAAGAGTCGCGGCGCCGAGCGCACTTTTCCCCAAGATCTGCGACGGCGGGACGAGATCGAGGCGGTCCTCCGCGGGCTGGCCAAAGAGGTGTCGCAGGCGCTGGCGAAGCGAAGCCTCGAGGGCCGCACGGTGGTTCTCAAGGTGCGTTATGCGAATTTTCAGACCGTGACCCGGTCCCGCACCCGGGCCCATGTCTTCGATGAGGGCGAGATCACGCGGGTCGCGCTCCGGTTGCTGGACGAAACCGACGCGGGCCGGCGCTCGGTTCGCCTGTTGGGGGTTTCGGTCAGTGGGCTGGCACCTCGTTCGGGTGAACAGCTTTCGCTGTTTCGCGAATGATGCCCCGAAACTCGATTTGAAGCTTCTCCTCCAGAACGCTGCCCCCGGGCCGATGGTACGATGGGAGCTCGAGCCCATGACCGCGCCCGCTTCGACACGCACCCGCCAACCTGGACAGCCGGTCTTCGTACCGACGCCGCCCGTGCCATGGGACGACCTCTTCCTGTCCCCTGGGCAACGTTGGGTGATGACCTTGAGGGAGGTGGTGCTCAGCCCCTCCAGCTTCTTCGCCCGGGTCGCCCTCGACCAGCCCGACGGTGTGGGTTGGATCCCAGTCCTCGGCGCCTTCGGCACCGGTA
Organism: uncultured Myxococcales bacterium; assembly: GCA_964477875.1. GTDB lineage: Bacteria > Myxococcota > Kuafuiibacteriia > Kuafuiibacteriales > Kuafuiibacteriaceae > Kuafuiihalomonas. Next base: position 1,021 of record CAYZFR010000220.1, on the reverse strand, counting down.
TGGTGCACGGCTTCATGTTCATGATGATGGTCGCGGGAGGGACCACCGTCTCCGCTCCTTTGGCCTGGGTGGAGCTGAGCCTCGGCCTCACCCTCGCGGTGGGTCTGGGGATGGCGGCGGTCGGCGGCCTGAGCTTCCTGCTTGCCCGGAGCTTCGGCGCCCGGCGGGTGCGAATCCGGTCCGTCCTCCGGCTGCTCGCCTTCGCGTCGGCGCCGCTGCTTCTCGGCGTGCTGCCTTTTCTGGGACCGGTCCTCGCCTTCGTGTGCGTCATCCGTGCGCTCTCGGTCGCCCTTCAGCTGCGGGGGGGCCTCACTCGGCTCGAAGCGGGCGCCTGCCTCGCCGTCACTTTAGGGATCCTGGGGCTGTTCCCGCTCGTCTTCCTCGCGTAGCGATCGGGTGTGGTCCCGGTCTACGCTCTGGTCATCGGCGCCTACCTGTTGGGCGGGCTGCCTTTCGGTGTTCTCGTCGCCCGCTCCAAAGGGCACGACCTCCGAAAATCGGGCAGCGGCAACACCGGCGCCACCAACGTCGGCCGCGTAGTCGGCTGGGCGTGGGGGGTGCTGGTCTTCGTCCTCGACGCGGCGAAAGGAGCCTTGCCATGCCTGTTGGCCTTGGAGACGGATCCGGATTGGGCGCCGGCGGTGGGCTTTGCGTCGATCGCGGGTCACGTGTTTTCGCCCTTCCTCGGCTTTCGGGGTGGAAGGGGCGTGGCGACCTCGGCCGGTGTCTTCGGGGTCTTGGCGCCAGTAGGGCTCGGCGTCGCCGCCTTCGCGTTCTTGGTGGGCTGGATGGCGGTGGGGGCGGTCGGCTTCGGCTCCCTGTTGGGGGCCGGCGCCCTGGTCGCCTACCTCTGGGCCCAGCCCCACGAGACCGGCGTTCGGGTCCTCGCCACCGTCATCGCCCTACTCATCCTCGCCCGCCACAGCGGAAACATCCGCCGCCGCTTCCGCCCACCCTCCTAATCCCTAATCGGGGAACGCACGACCGAACTTCTTGGCCTCATCGGGCTCAGGTGGGTTGG
>CAYZFR010000219.1:0-6312 GCA_964477875.1 uncultured Myxococcales bacterium | reverse complement strand
GCGCCTCCTCGGCCCGGCGCGCTTCGGGCGGCCGGGCCTGCGCGCGGACGTCGAGGGTCTGCGTCGGCTCGACATCGGGCGTGGATTGACCGCTCTGCTGGCTCTTGAGCGCCCGGACCACCTCCATGGCCATCTTGCGGAGCGCCTCGTCTTGCGGGGCCCTGGCCATGGCGGAGCGAAGCAGGCGCAGGGCCTCGGCGTGTCGTCCTGCCTTGACGTAGGCCCGAGCGAAGTCGAGCGGGCGTTCCATCATGCGCCCTTCGGTCTGGTTTTTCTTGGTCAGGTGGGCGTCTATTTGGGCGATCCGCTGCCGAAGTCGTGGATCTTCGGGACGCTGCTGAAGGAGCGCCGTCAGCGTACCCCGGGCACCCTGGAGGTCCCCGGCCTTCAGCTGCGCGAGCGCCTCCCGTTCGAGCTCGGCCTGTCCCACGATATGTCACTTACCCCGAGGCGTGGCTCGGACTCAAGGGCACATGGAGCCGGTCAACGGGCCCTCCCCCGACCGTCCTCCGGTCTTCTGCCGACGGTCGAGATCCCCGAGCGCTGCCCTGCGCGACGTGCACGTGCTCGGGTACGAGATCTCGACCACCGGTGCATCCGGAGGTGACGATGCCCGCCGGGACGTGGACACCCCTCTGACTTCGATGATGCGCGACCACATTGCGCGACGGGCGCAGCGAGCCGGACGACTGGAGGGCTACCGGATCCTCCACGGCGAAATCGATGGGGCCCCCCCCCACTGGGCCGTCGATCGCTTGGCGAGCGCACTGATCTTCCGCGCGCCCGACGAGACATCCGTCCGCGCGCAGGCCAACTTCATCGACCGGGTCATGAAGATCACGGATGGCCCGGCCGTTCTCAAGATTCGAGAGGGTCACCAAAGCCGCGTCCTCCGAGGTCCCATCCCCGAGACGCTGCCTCTCGTCGAAGGCCCAGCACGGATCACCGTGAAGCTGGATGATGGCTACCAGACTGGGATCTTCGTCGAAGGCCGGGCTCTACGAAACCGGATCACCCAGGACCACCTCCGAGGCGAGGTCCTCAGCCTATTCAGCTACACGGGGACCGCATCGATCCGGGCCGCGCTTTCAGGGGCTCGAGTCACCTCGGTCGACGCTTCGCGGAGAGCCCATGCGTGGGCACGCGATAACTTCACCCACTCCGGATTGGAGGCCGACGCCCATCGATGGTTCGTCGACGACGCGCTCACGGTACTCCGCCGCAGCCCCGACGACGCTTGGACGGCCGTGATCCTAGACCCGCCCGCCTTTGGCCGAGCCAAGCGCAAGAGCTTCAAGCTCGCCCTGGATCTCCACACCTTGGCCTTCCACGCACTTCGGTCGGCCCGACGGATCTACTTCAGCAGCCACGCGCCAGAGCTTGCCGACCGTGTCCTCCGAAAGACCTGGGAAGAAGCGGCGCGACGCCTGGGCACGTCGATAGCTTGGAAACCCGTCCCAAACGACTTCGACCTGCCCGAGGGCGGCTCCGACTGGGGCCGATATCATCGGGCCATCGTCGTCGAGAGGTAGAAGGGACCGTCCCCCGGCCTCGGAGCGGCCGGGGAACGGAAGACAGGCTCCGTCTCAGTAGATGCTCTCGGCGCGAACCGAGAACTTGCGAAGCATGTTCACGAAGCCGACTTCGTCGGCGAGCTCGTTGCGAACCCGCCCGAAGGCGGTGCACTCCGGCGTGGTCGCCAAGTCCGGCGGTACGTTGGGCGCCGAGTTGACGCAGGCTTCACGAAGCGGCTCGTACTCTTGCTCCTTCATCCGCTGAAGGTCGGCGAGGAGCTCCGCGCCAACGCTCCACTCGTGGAACTCTTCCTGGCGACGGAGGTTGTCGTTTCCGTAGTACGAGCGGGTGATGAGGCCGGTGACGTTGGGCTCCCGGAAGGGCTCGATCTTGGGGGCGAGGTATTCCAGCCGCGTCTCCGGGTCGATGAAGCTGACCGTCTCGATGTCCTCGTCGAACTCGGTCTCGTCCGGAAGACCCGGAATCGTGACCTTCGCCAGCCGGAAGTATTCGACCGAGTAGTCGAACAAGCTGCTCCAGTTCGAGAGGGCAAAGGTGAGCGCCCACAATCTCAGGTCGTAGGACCATGAGGGTTCGATGGTGGGGAAGTCGGTCGGAATCTGGGTGTTCTCGCCTCGAAGCCACTTACGAACCGAACTTCCAGCCAGCTCACCTTGGTCGTCGTCGAAGATCTCATCGAAGAACGGCGTGTACCGGACCATCTTCTCCGAGCTCGGATCCAGGGGATCCTCGGGGACGATGCGCGAGCGATAGCCCTCCCAATCTTCTCGAATGAGGGACGAGAAGCGCTGCAGAAAGGGGTCCTGCCAGGTTCGCAGGTAAGGCAGCTGGAAGGCACGCCGGTCGAAGATCTGCGACAGGTCGAAGGCGAAGAATCCCGAGGACCGCGTCATCACGAACATCGCCGCCCACTTGTCCCAGAAGGACCCGAGTACTGTGGTGTTGAAGTAGTACTCGTCGTTCCACGAGTCCTCGAGGAACTTGCCTTCGCCGAAGCCCAGTCCAACCTCGTAGGGTTCGTTGCAGGTCTCTCCCTCGGGCAGGCTCCGCTGGTTTCGATACACGTTGTCGGTCCCGAGGCAGTAGGTGCCGGGCTCTGGCGTCTGCAGCACGCGCTCCAGGAAGTTGGCGCCCAAGTAGGCTGCCTCTTCCCAGTCGTTGAACCGGCCGATGGTGTCGTCGGCCGTGCTCGTGAACACGAAGTACTGATAGACGTCCGAGAACAGCTTGAAGCGCCGGAACACGAGCCGGATCAGCATCGGCAAGGGATTGCCGAAGTTGCTCCGGTCTCTCTGGAAGGCCCGCCACAGGTAGTCGCGGTCGTAGCGCATGATCTGGCTCTCGACCGACTCCTGGAAGTCCCAGCCGGTGTCCCAGCGCTGGCAGAAGGGGTTGGAGAAGCCCGCGAACAGGTCCGAGCAGTAGCGGTACGGCACCTCGTGCTTCCAGGACGCGTAGTCGTAGCCCTTGTCGTCGGGCACGCCGTCCCCGTCGTCGTCGATGCAGTTCCGGGACTCGTCGCCGATGACCCCCACCCCGTCACCGGTGCAGGTGCCGTCGCGGTCGCCCGTGATTTCCGTGTCCGGGTCGTCGACCTCGGGGCTGCCGGCGAAGGCCCCCGTTTCCTGCTGGATCATCTCTTCGACCGTCGCCATCACGCGGGCGCCGTAGATCAGCTCAGTACGAGGCTCTTCGACGTCGTCGATCACCTCTCGGACATTTTGACTGTCGTCACCGAAGATGATGCATACGTTCGGAAAGCCCAACGAATCGGCGTTGGCTTCCTGGGCCGCCGCCAAGTTGCGGAACTCGCGGTCGAGAACCGTGTCGCAGCGGTCGTCGGTGTTGGTGTCGATCTCACCGTTGCGGCAGAGCTCCTGGAGCGCCGGGTCCTGCGCGACGTCTTCGTTCGCGTAGTCGTCGGGCGTGAAGCTCAGCAGGCGCGGGATGCTCTCCGGATCTTCGAGGTAGAAGAAACGGGCGAAGTCGCCACCTTCGTCGCCGAAGTCGGGGTTGTCGTCGACCTTACCACATCGCTGCGTGTAGCTGCCGTACTGCCGGGCGTCCGGGATGTTGACCTTGGTGTCGTCCCACACGTCGACCAGCTGACCGTACATGAAGCGGATGGCGGCGGCGTCGTAGCTGCCGATGCCGTGCCAGCCGTTGATGGTGAAGTCGAAGCCATAGTCCATGATGGACGCGTACTTGTACTCGTTGGTGCGGATGGGCTGCCGGGGCGAAGGGCGTCCGTCGTCACCCTGGGTGTAGAAGTCCTCCCAGAACTCGGGCCGATAGTTCAGCGGGTCCATCGAAGCCTCGAAGTTGTGGCGGAGGCCGATGGCGTGGCCGACCTCGTGGCCCTGAACCGCCTCGTAGAGCGAGGTCTGGAGGAAATCGAAGATCTCGTCCCGGGGAGCGCCTTTCAGTTCGCTTGCGAGGGGTGAAACGTTGGGGTCGAAGAACTCTGCCATGTCGAAGCCGTTCGAACCCAGCTCGTAGAGCGCCTGCTCGACCGGGTTGTTCTCCATGTCGAACAGCCAGTTGACCGGGGATGCGGCCTCCAGGGCCTCCTCGCTGATCTGGCCGGGGACGACGCCGTTTTGGTTCCCGAACAGCCCACCCCCGGGGAGGTTGATCCCGTTGTCGGGCTGGTAGAGGCCGGGTCCAGCCAGCATCCGCACCATGTCCTCGCTGAGCAGGAACTCCCGCTCCAGGTCGGTGTGGGCGAACATGGCTTCGTACTTCTCCTTGTCGCTGAGGATACGGCCCGAGCTGCTGCCGTCACCGTCGGCACCACCACCCGCGGCAGCGCCGCCGTTCACGCGGCCCGAGGCTCGAGCGTCGGTGCCCAAGGCGTCCTTCATCTCCTGGCTGACGTGGAAGTCGCGAGGGACCCGGGTCGTGAATTCGCGCGTCACGTTGCCGCGCAGGATGTCCTCGGCCCGAAGGTCTCCGTTCAGCCACTGGATGATGTCCACGCCGCTCTGGGAGATACGGTCGCCCGCATCGCCGAAGTAGTTGGCGATGTTGGAAACGAACTCTCCGGTCTCGGGGTCCTGGCCAAACTGAGCCACCCCCCAGGGGCCGTTCGAGAGCTGCACCACGTAGTTGTTGAAGTTGTAGCGGAGGTCACCGAGGCGCTGCCAGGTGAAGGCCATCGGACGACCGGTCCGCTCCGCCACCACGGGGTCCAGAGTCATGCCCCGCTGCAGGCCTTCGAACTGAAGCGCGGCGCAGATCTTCTCGATGTTGCCGGGTAGGATCCGCTCGTTGCCGCCTGCGATCTCGTCGATGATCGCGGTCATTTCATTTTCATCGGCGTACTCGATGACGTTCGCCTTGCTGCAGTCGTTCACCCGGTGCTGGAACATGTCGTAGACGTCGGAGGTGCATCGATCGGGATCGGTGTCGACGTCGATTCCGGCGTCGCGACACATGTCTGCCTGCCACGCTTCGAGGTCGGGGAGGTTTCCGGCTTCGTTCCGATAGCCCATGCGGTAGGCCACCGCTTCGTTGAAGGGCTGGGCCCAGGAGGAGGCCATCCTGTCGGCGGCGGGGAGGATGTTGTCCGGGGTCAAGACGTTCGTGTAATAGACGATGGGCTGAGGCTCGCGCTCCTGGTAAGGGATGACGGCGCCCGAGGCATCGAAGCTGTCCTGCCAAATATCGAAGCGACCAGCCAGGAACACCCGCCCAGCGCGGGTCTGGAAGCGCTCGCGATCGAAGGCGACCCGGTTGATTCGGAAGTTTCCAAAGCGGCCGTCGAAGTTGTAGCCACGGAACTCGCAGCGTGCCGGCGCATCGATGGCATCACAGTCGATGTCGCGGTCGTCGAGGATGAGGGGGTTGCCGTCGTCATCCCGATACTCGAGGCGGTCGGGGTAGTAGAGCGCCTCGTAGTCGTCGGTGGGGTCGACCTTCCGGAAGGCCAGCCGCGTCTTCACCTCCGCGATGCCACAGCGCGGCACCGAGTTGAACAGCAGCTGGAACAGGCAGAAGTTCGGCGAAGGCTCGAGCGCGTAGCGGTTGGTGACGTCGAAGTAGTCCTGGGTGATGACAGGGCGGTCGGGGTTTTGCGCGTCGTCGCCCTGCACGAAGAACCCTGTCTCGGCGAAGCCACTCAGGATGCCGTTCAAGGAGCCCGGCCCAAACAAAGTGGGCTGCCCGATCGTGTTCTGGCTCCAGTCGACTCGGATGAATCGACGCTGATGCCAAGGACGGTCGGTGGTGTTCTCGGACAGCACATTCGACTGAACGCCGGTGGTGCTGTTGTACTCCCGCTGAATGTCGAAGTGCGACGAGATCTCGAAGGCCGCCACCGGTGAACCGAAGAAGTCACGGCCCTCGTCGGTCAGCCCCTCGGCGAAGGGGACCTGCTCGTAGCTGCGGTAGGCGATCAGCCGGTTCTCCTGAATGTCCCAGCGGATCTTCTCCATGTTGCCCGCGATGCCTTCGACGCCGAGCGCCTCGGCGCCGGACTCTACGATGGTCGCGCGGTGGTACCAGATGCCCTCCAGCATCTGCTTGTCGATCGCATTCGGCTGCGTGCGATCGATCGTCTGAACGTCGTTGCCGCAGGCCACCAGCCCGATCAGGGCGAGAGGTGCGATTCGTGCGATGTCATTCACCATCATTCTCCTATTGGCTCTCACTCAGCGGTCCTGGAAGGTCCGGTAGAGCGCTCGGTTGTTCTCCAGCTTCTCGACCGAGAAGCGCCAGATGTCGAAGGCGCCCGGCGTACCCGCGGTACCCTGGTACCGCTCGTATCGGGCCTGG
>CAYZFR010000218.1:0-6379 GCA_964477875.1 uncultured Myxococcales bacterium | reverse complement strand
TCGGATCGATGCCGTTCTCTGGCATGTAGAAGCAGCGGTCGGCGAGTCGAGGATCTTCGTCGTCGAAGGCCGCCCTGGAGGCGAGGATGATCGCGGCCGCCCGGACGCGAGTGCTGCGTGCGCCGGGCATGTGCCGGTAGAGGCTCCGGACCTTCGTCAACCACTCTCGCTCCTGGCCCATCAGCTCGGGGTGCTCGGGAGGCCAGGGCGTGCCACCGTTCAAAGGACCGAGGATAAACGGGATGCCGAGGCGGGCGCAGGTGCGGGAGATGGGGCTGGGCGCGGTCGGGCTGAGCGGCGTGAGGCGGTGGACGAGATCGAAGTCTCCTCGCTCTAAGGCCGTCCCGAAGCGTCGTTCGACCATCCACTCGAAGAAGGGGTAGGTCAGGGACTGAATCGCCGTAATGACCGTCCACGCCTTCCCCTTCGTCCCAGCGAGACGCTCCGAGAAGCGCCAGGCCGGCGCTGCCAAGCGCTCGGTGTCGATGAAGGTCACACGCGCTGGTTCGAGGCCGCTTCGGAGGATCGCGTCCCGGTTGCGAACCTGCGTGACCAAGTGGGCGTCGGTGCGACGGAGCAGGGCCTCGGCCTGACTCCAGCCCACCAGAGGAACGCTGGACCACTCCGGATTGGCGGCCTCGGCGATGATGAGCGGACGCACCCCGGAAACCTGCCGGAAGGCCGTGATCAGAGCAAGCACCCTCGATGAGGGGCAAGCCGACGACTGGACTCGAACCAGCGACCTACGGTTTACGAAACCGTTGCTCTACCAACTGAGCTACATCGGCGATGTGGGGCTGGCGTCATACGGAATCGGCGCCGGGACCGCAAGCGTTCTCGCCTCGTGAGGTCTCAGCGTGGCGTGAGGAGGATGTCCTCGGCTGCCTCCCGGAGATCTTGGGGGGCGTCTTTCATCGACTTGCAGCGCTCGAGGTATTGCTTGCTCTCGGGCGAGACCCTTCGGGTCGCTAGGCTGATCCCCAGCAGGCAGACTGCCTCCGGGTTGTCGGGCTCGACCTCCACCACGCGCTCATACATCCGGCGCGCCTTCCGCTCCTGCCCGCGCCGGGAGAAGATGTTGCCGACTTCGATCAGCGCCTTGGTGCTGTCGGGTTCGAAGTCGAGGGCCCGCTGGAACGCCCGTAGCGCCGGCCCGTCCTTGTTCTGCTGAGTGAAGCTCGTTCCGATGTCGATGTAGATCGAGCCATCCGTGGGCTCGTTCTTCCGGTAGGCGTTGAACCAACGCCGGGCGACCTTGAAGCGGTGCTGTTCGAGGGAGGTCCAGCCTAGCGCCCGCTGGGCAGCGGCGAACCGGCTGTTGAGGCGCACGGCCTCCTCGTAGGCGGCGACGGCCTCGTACAGCGAGTTGTCTCGTTCCAGGCTCTTGCCCAGCCAGTAGTGGTACAGGCTGTTCTTTGGCTCGGCCTCGACCGCCTCCCGCATGCTGCTGACGGCTTCGTTGGCTCGGCCGTGGGCGAGGGCGAGCCGGGCTTCCCAAAACCGAACTTCGGGCACATTGAGGCCCTGCCGTCGCTCGATGGACTGGGCCGTCTTCAGCGAGGCCTCGGCAGCGGCGAGGTCGGGCGCAGCTTGCTCCATGAAGGCAGCGGTCATCCGGAGATGAGGCCGGACGTCCTCGGCGTCCAGGGCCGCTGCTTCTTGGTACAGCGACAGCGCGTTGCCGAGCTGGCCTTCCAACTCCAGCGCGCGACCGAGCTCGAAGAGGACCTTCGGGTTCTCGGGCGCTTGGCTCCAGACCTGGATGTAGTGGGCGAAGGCGGCGCCCAGGGCTTCGCTCTCGGGTGGGCGGACCATGCGCTCGGCCTGGGCCCGGAGCATATTCGCCTGGCCGAGGCGGGCGGCGAGGCGGCCGGGGGCCTCGCTCGCCGCTTTCGCGTAGGACTCCAGCGCCTTTTCCAGCTGACCGCGCTCGGCGAGGCAATCTGCCAGCAGCAGACGAGCGCCGGGATTCTTGGGCTCCACCTGCACCGCTTCGCGAGCCAGCTCGAAGGCTCGCTCCACGTCGCCGCGCGATAGCTCCAGGCGGCCGAGGCTGATCCGAGCCGTCATGTCGTCCTTGGACCGCTGGACGGCGAGCCGGAAGGCACCCCTGGCGTCGGAGAACTTTCCGAGCTGGACGTTGAAGCGCGCCTCCCAGAGCGCGACCTCGGCCGAGCGGGGCGACAGCTCTCGGGCAGTCTCCAAGTCCAGGAAGGCCTTGGCGACGTCCTGCAGCGCCATGTGGGCGCGAGCTCGGGCCACCAGAGCGCTGACGCTCTCCGGCGCCCGCTTCAGGTGGCCCTCTATCCGGCTCAGGGCGGCGCCGGCCTTTCCGGTCGCGATCTCGGCCGCCGCGGCCAAGGCGCCGATGGCGGGGTCGGCGGGGGCGAGCCGAGCCGCCTCGATGGCGAGATCGGCGACCTCTTCGATCCGTCCCTGGTCGTCGTGCTCGGCCGCCACCCGGGCCAACAGCGGAGCGCGCCGGCCCGGAGCCAGACCGTCGGCGTTTCGGGCCACCGCCAGCCGGACCAGGGCGGCCTCGCCTCCTCGATCCGCCGCGTCCAGAGTGTCCGCAGCTAGCAGACCCGTCGGTCCGAGCTTGGGTGCGAGGCTGTGCGCCCGCAGGAGCCAGTGGGCGGCAGCAGCTTGGTCCTCGCGCTGGAGGGCCACTCTTCCCAGCCCAGCCGCGGCGGGGGCGTAGCCGGCGTCGGCGACCAGGGCGCCGTCGAAGGCCTCGGCCGCCGCTTCGGGGCGATCTGCCCTCTCGTGGGCTAGACCCCGCAGCCAGTGGGCTTCGGCGGCGTCGCCGCCCTGAGGGGGAAGAGCCTCGAGCGCAGCCGCCGGGTCTCCGCCTGCCAGCGCGAGGCCAGCCCGAGCCAGCGTGGCGTCCAGACTTTCTTGGCCCTCCAGGCCAGCGACGGCCTTCTCGGCGAACGCGACCCCGAAGTCTTCTGCCTCGGGGAAGCGGAGCGCTCCGTGAACCGCCGCCTTGGCGAGGAGCAGGCGGGTTTCCGGGGTGGGGGCGGCTGCCTGCGCGTTGGCGATCATGGCACGGAGGCTCTCATAGCCGCCTTCCCGGAGGAGGCTCGCGAGGGCCTCGGCTTCGACTTTGGGCGGTGCAGGCGGCGGCGGGGGCGGTGGGGCCGGCGGCGGGGGCTCCTTCAGCGCCCATTCCACCGCTCCCGGGATACCGAAGGCGCCGTAGGGCGTGAAGAGCTGGGTGTAGACGCCGCTCAGGATGACCAAGGCGAGGGCCGAGAAGGCGATGATCTGCTTGCGATAGGTCTTCCAGATCGGCGGCAGCTCCGGGATCTCGCCGACCTCTAGGACCTCGCGCGCCGCGTCCTGCGTGCCGCCTTCGGTGCCGCCACCGCCACCCAGGGGAGCCCCCTCGGCGGGCCGTCCAAAGACGCTCTCGGCCTCGTCCCCGAGAGGCTCGGTGCCCGAGTTCGGGTCGCCGAGGCCGTCCATCATCGCATCGACCTCGTCCAGTGCCGCGGCCTCTGGGCTCTCGCCCAAGGGCCCGGTGTCCAGGCTCAGGCTCCCGAAGTCTCCGGTCAGTCCGCTGTCGCTGGCCCTGCCGGCGGCGCGGTCTGGAAGGCCGGAGGGGCCTGGGAGGTCGAGGCCGACCGGGGCGACGCCGTCCTGCCCCCCGGCGCCGAGGTCGACTTCGCCATAGCTCCCTACCTCGCTGGCTCGGGTCAGCTCTTCGTTGAACTGGGGCACGCTGGTCAGGGCCCGCCAGCTCACGCCGTCGGTGCTCAGGTCTTCACCGCCGGTCAGCTGGCCGGCCCGGATCATGGCGAGAATGCGCTCGCTGCCGAAGGGACCTTCGAGCCTGCCGCTCCGCCGTCGGATCTTGAACTCGCCGCCGCCGGGGCCGGCGCCGGTCTCGACGCCGGCCGCCTGTTCGTCGATGAAGCCGAGGATCTCTTGGCTGGCTGCGCGGCCGCTCTCGGGCAAACCGGGAAGATCCTTGCGGTCCGCGGAGGGCAGGCCTGGGAGGTCCGGCGGCGACTCGGGTAAGCCCGGCAAGTCGGGATGCTCGAAGGAAGAGGCCGACGCGCCTCGGGCCTCGGGGAGTCCGGGCAGGTCCGGCAGCTCGGGCTCGGACTCTTGGCTGCGCGGCGCGCCGCCGGGCAAGCCCGGCAGGTCATCCGGAGGCTCGAAGCCCTGGGGGCCAGCCGGCCGAGGTGGGGCCCGAGGGGGAGCTTCGTCCTCCAGCCCGAGGTCGAGGCTGTCTTCGAACGGCTCGGCGCTCGACCCAGGACCAGAGACGCTCGGGAAGGAGAGCTCGTCTAAGTCCGGCTCGGCCGGGGAGCTCGGGGGAGGGGGCGCCGGCTTTGGCGCCGCGGGCGCCCCTGGGAGCGGGATGCTGCCGGCGTCTTCGGGCTTGGAGCGGGTGCTGCGCCCCGGCGGGGCCGAGCTCCGGGCCCCGGGCAGGGCGACGGCGTCATCTCGACGGGGAGGACGGGGCGCCTCGCTCGGGGGCAGCGAGACCGGTGCGTCGCGCTCCGGCTTCACGACGAATTTGTGTTTGCACGAAGGACAACGAATCGAGACGCCCTGTTCAGGGACGCGGCTGTCGTCGACGGCGTAGCGGGAGTTACAGGACGGACACGTGATGTTCATGTGTCGGTGTGCAAGTTAGCAGCGGTTTCGGGGCGCTGTCGAATGCGCCAGCTTGACCCACTGCCGGCCGGTGCGTAGCTCCTCCCCATGGCGCGGGTAGGCTTCTTTTCCCGACTCTCCAACATGTGGTCCGGTTTTCTGTCCCTTTGGATCGGTGACCTGGAGAAGAACCACCCCGAAATCGCGTACGAGAACTCGATCAACTCGATGATTGAGAAGTACGGGACGCTCAAGAAGGCGACCGCCTCCATCATCCGGCGCCGGGAGGACATCGACGGCCGACTCCAGACCAAGTCCAAGGAGCTCGCCCAGGTCCGGGCCGACCTGGACACGGCGATGGACCAAGCGCAGGACGACTTGGCCCTGGTGCTGATCAGCAAGAAGAACGCCCTGGAGAGCGAAGTGAGCGAGCTCGCCGCCGAGCTGGACCAGGCCAAGCAGGACGCCCAGGACGCCAAGGCCTCTCTCCTCGACGTGCAGAGCGAGATCGACAGGCTCCGAGCCGAGAAAGACCGAATGCTGGCCAAGATGGAGAGCGCCCAGGCCCGCATCCAGGTGCAGGAGCAGCTGGAGGGGATCTCGGTGGACGCCGAGGTGAAGGCGCTCGAGAATGTGCGACACCACATCGACACCCTGGCCGCCGAAGCCGACCTGAACAAAGAGCTTCAGGGTCAATCCCTGGAGGGTCGCCTCAAGCAGCTCCGGCTTCAGACCGGTGAGGTCAGCGCCAAGAAGGAGCTGGAAGACCTCAAAGCGGCCCGAGCCCAGATCGCGTCCCAATCCCAAAAGACTCTTTGACAGCCTGAGGCCAGCGTGGAATCACCCACAGCCCACGCACCCGTAGCTCAGCTGGATAGAGCGCCGGACTACGAATCCGGAGGTCGTAGGTTCGACTCCTTCCGGGTGCGACCCCATCCAGTCCCGACCTCCCCGAGTGCTGGTTGGAAGTGATGTCGAAGCAGCGGCAGGGAGCATCGACGGCGGTCGTCGGCGTAGGCGCGATAGGGAGCATCGTGGCTTCGAGTCTGATGCAGGCGGGGCATCGGCCCATCTTGGCGGTTCGCCAAGCGTTCGAAGAGCTCGTCATTCGGCGCCCGGAAGGTCGGCACCAATGGACCGGCTTCGACATCGTCGAGTCTTCCGCCGCACGGGAAGCGGTCGACTTCATGGTCGTGGCGACCAAGGCCCACCAGACCGCTTCAGCCGAAGCGTGGTTTCGGTCGCTGGTCGGGCCCGAAACCTTGGTCCTCGTGGTGCAAAATGGCGTCGAACACCGGGCCTTGATGGCGCCCTTCGTCCCCGAGGGGGTGACGGTGGTTCCGGGAATCATCGACGTCCCCGCCAAGCGCCTTCGACCCGGTGATGTCGAGGCTTCGCGTTCCGGCGCTCTGCGGGTGCCGGACGATCCGGGTGGGCGAAGGGTGCTCGATTACTTGGCGCCCACCGAGGTGCTGACCGATATCGAAGCGCGGGGCGACTTCGACGCGATCATGTGGCGCAAGCTAGCCGTCAACGTGATCAGCGGCGCGGTGCCCGCGCTGACCGACCGGCCGGCGGCCGTCTTTCGTGAACCTGCGATCGAAGCCCTCTCCCGCGCCCTGGTGAGGGAGTGTCTGACCGTAGCTGCCGCCGCGGGCACGGCGCTTCCGCCGACGACCGAGGAGGAGATCATCGCCGGCTTCCAGTCCGCCGACCCGAACGCCCTTGGCTCGATGCTTCAGGACAGGCGGGCTAAAAAGCCCCTCGA
>CAYZFR010000217.1:0-6404 GCA_964477875.1 uncultured Myxococcales bacterium | reverse complement strand
GGAGCGTTCCACGGAAAGACCGCCAGCCAGACGGGTGAAGCCGTTTTTCAGCACCACACTAGGGCCGCGTCCGGTCATTCGACCCAGTAATCGAGGACTTCGAAGGTCTGGCCGGTGGCGGGATCACTGTAGATGTACGCGAACAAGCCCCAGGCGTAGGTCTCCTGCGGGAAGAACTCGCTGGAGAGGTTGCCGACCGCACCTTGGTAGATGGTCTCGTCGCCTCGGGTGACGCGGAGCGCCGAGCCCAAGCCGCCGCCGACCGAGTAACCGGCGATGGCCGGACCCGCTGTCACCTTGACGTCCAAAGAGGCCTCGAAGTCGTAGGCGGTGCCCATCGTCGACGAGTTGAACTCGGTGATGCTCACCACCGTCTGGCCGGTCCCCTGACCAACGTCGACTTCGTCCGACTCCAAGCCGGGAGACCGGTTCAGAATCGCGTTCTTCTCGCTTCGGCTTCGATAGGTCGAGGGGTCGCCGGCGACGTGGGTGAAGATGTCGTCGTCGATCCGCACGCCTTCCGCTTCCAGCGCCGCGTTGTAGACCGCGGTCTCGACCAGGACCGTGATCGGCTCTCGGGGCAGACGCACTTCGATCTGTTCGCCGACCAGCTCCGGGTTCGGGTGGGAGAGCACCGTGTAGGTGTAGATGTCCAGGGGGACGGTGGTGAAGATGACCGAGTCCTCGAGCGAGCCCGTCTCTCGCAGAACGCTCGTCCGCAGCTCGTAGGCGTTCGAGGTCGTCTGCTCCACGGTGGCCCGCGTGCTCAGGACGGCCTCGGCACCTCCGACGAAGGGGAAGTCGGTCTGAAAGCCCGCGCTCACGCCCGCGGTGACCGACCAGCTGTTCTCCCGCTCCTGTGTTTCGCTCACCGCCTGGCCGAAGGCGGTCCGGCAAGAAGAGCCCACGTCCTGGCCGAGTTGGGTAGAGCAGGGCGGGGCGGCGAGGGCGGCGAGGACCACTGGCTCGGTGAAGACGTAGCGGTAGCTGCCTTCCGAGTACTCCAATGCCATGGACTCGTTGTCGACCTCGGTGTCGGCGAGGATGATCTGAGGTCGGATTTCCTCCCCATTGTTGATCGGGTTGGCGAAGGTCGTCTCCAGGTCCAGCATCTCCTTCCAGCCGTCGATGCCGTCGATGCCCCAAACCTGTAGCTCTTGTCCCTCACCGCTGGTCGACAGACGCTGGGCGTAGAGGACGATGTTCTCTCGCTTGTCCGAGGTGACGTCGGCGGCCGCCATGTCGCTGCTCCGCCAGTTGAAGTCGTAGTCGTCGCCGGAGTTGCCCTCGGTGAAGAGGTCCTTGAGCGGGATCTCGATCGGCCCGTCGCCGAGGTCGAGGGGGACGAGGGCGCCCGGGGACTGTCGCAGGTCTTCGTACAGGAACTGGTTCGTCACGATCTCCTTGGCCCCGTCTCCGTCCACGTCGGCCGTGAGCACGTGCAGAAAGGACAGCGTCTGATTCGCGCCCGAGGAGGTGGGCTTCAGTCTTCCTGCGCGCGAGGATACGTCCAAGCCGGCCAGCTGCATCAAGTCGTGGTCGAGGTCGTCCCAGACCTGGACCAGGTAGCGCGGCTCGTCTTGCCGAACGGTTCCGGTTCGATCCAAGCCGCCCAAGACCACCTCGTCCAAGCCGTCGCCGTCCACGTCGCCGAGGGCGATGTCGGCAATGACCGCGGTCTCCACCCGGTCGCCGGTGTTGATGGCGGTGATGTCGGAGGCGACCAGCTCGAAGCCTCGGTTGGCGTCGTCGTAGATGTAGTATCGGGCCGATTCGCCTTCGTTATTGTTGGCCACGACTGCCAGCTCCAGGCCCCGGTCGCCGTCCAGATTTCCGCTGTCCATCGACAGGTGCAAGCTCCCCGGGCGCTGGAGAGAACGGGAGGTGCCGTCGGGGCGAAGGCCGTCTTCGCCGTTCAAGAAGGTCACGAGTTTGGCCTCCGTCTCCCCTACCAGCCCGATCACGAGGTCGACGCTGCCGTCACCATCGAAGTCGCCCGACTCCAGGAAGACCTGCTGCCAGGTGTTGGTGTCGACGACGATGGGCTCGCCGAAGGCGTAGGAGGGGCCCCCATCCATGATGAGCAGGCGCATCGGCTCGTTGGAGATCTGGTAGGCGATGGCGACCTCGTCCTGGCCGTCGCCGTCGAAGTCCCCTTCGACCGCCCGGCGGGGCGTGTTGCGATCGTCCTGGAGCCAAGGCGTGCTGGCGGAGGTCGGGTCCGAGAGCAAGGACCAGGAGAAGGTGTTGTTCTGGCCGGGGTCGATGTCCAGGACCGGCATCCGCCCCATGCCATCCAGGTCGGCGTCCTCGAGCTGTGCGCCGAAGAAGAGGATCTCGGAGAATCGGTTGATGGTTCGCCGGCTCCCCAAGGGCGTATAATCGTCGGGCAGCGGGTTGCCGTCCCCGTCCACGCGAGGCTCCGAGCTCTGCATGACGCCGAGGTCCTCGAGGACCTTGGCGACGCCGGTGTTCGTGCCCCCGCCGTTGCCGGTCGAGTCTTCGCACTCGGGGCGGGAGGGGTCCGAGAAGCAGTCCTCGGGAAAGTCGGGAAGGCAGGCTGCCGATCCGGCGCCGGCGAGGAGGACGAAGAGGCCTCCGCACAGGGCGCTGCTTGGCAGGGTGCGAGAAGAGAGGCGAGAGGGGTCTTTTGGTTGCATGGCGGGTTCCTTTCACTTCCGGCACTGGGTGCCGGGAGCGTCAATGGGTTCGGGCCCCTAGGTTGCGACTCCCGTGCCAGCCGCCGGAGGGCGCGAGCGGCCTCGAAAGCGGACTTTCGACACCAGCGGTGCGTCCGCGGACGGATATGGACACTTCGGGACACTTTTAGGGAGTGGACGAGGCGCTCAGAGCTCGACGTCTTGGAGGCCGGGCGGGACCGGCGTCGATGGTTGTTTCGTGGGCTCGGGCGTTGGCTCGGGCTCGGGCGTTGGCTCGGGCTTTGGCGCCGACTTCGGCTCGGTCGAGGCCGGCGAAGGCGCCGAGTGCGTCTCGTCCTGCGCGGCCGCCTTCGGCTCGGGCGCGCTGCGTAGCCTGGATCTTGCGGGGCGCCGGCGGCTTTTTGGCGGGGGGGCGGCCTCTTTGGGCGGAGTTTCTCCGGATCGAGCACCCGCTCCGTTCGTATCGGCGACGGGGAAGGGCCCGGAGGTTTCCTTCGCTTGCGGTGGCGGACCGTTGTCGCCCTCGATCGGTCTCAAAGCGGCGGGCGCGACGAGCTTCTGCGGGGACGGGGCCGGCGCTCGTCCATCGGGCTCCGCCGTCAAGGGAAGGGCGTCCACGCCCGGACCGTCCTCGAACCGGGTCCAGGTCAGCCAGCCGCCGAGGGCGAGGGCGAGCAAGGCCACCCCAATCCAAAGACCGCCCCGCCTCCGCAAGGAAACTTGCGAATGTTGATGGGTATCGCCGGCCATGGTGTCGGACAGGGCGGCGGTGGGGGCATCGCGCGGCAAGGCCGCCGAGGTGGGGGACCAGTCGTCCGTGACCTTCTCCGCTGCCGGGTCCTCCTTCGGCGCCCGCTCCCGTGCGGACATGACGGCCGGGTCTTGGAGTCGAGCTCGGACCGCTTCCAGACTCTGGGGCCGGTCGTCGGGGTCCTTCTCCAGCATCTGCAGGATCAGATCCTCCAGCAGCGGCGGTAGGGGGCGGTCCGTGTGAGCGATCAGGTCCGAGGGGGGCGGGGGCTCTTCGGTGATGTGGCGGACCATGAGCGCCCCGGGGCTGGTCGACTCGAAGGGCAGGCGCCCGGCCACGATCTGGTAGAGCATGATGCCCAAGGCGTAGACGTCGGTGCGGGCGTCGACCGGCTCGCCCTTTGCTTGCTCGGGCGACATGTAGGCCGGCGTCCCGAAGATGGCGCCGGTCGCCGTCACCTTCGGTTGAGCGGCAAGCTTGGCGATCCCAAAGTCCAAAACCTTGGCCACCTCCCGGGCACCGATCCGCTCGACCATCACGTTGCCGGGCTTCAGGTCACGGTGCACTACGCCCCGTTGATGGGCCTCGCTCAGCGCGTCGCAGACCTGGACCAAGATGGCGATCGCCGACTCGAGCGAGATCCCGTCGGCCATGAGGTCGTCCAGCGTCCGACCCTCGACCAGCTCGGTCACGATGAAGACCCGCCCGTCCGGCAGTCGACCGACGTCGACGAGCTTGATCGTGTTCGGATGCCGAAGCCCCGCGATCACGCGGGCCTCGTTCTCGAAGCGATCCACGGTGGCGGCGTCGGCGGACAGAGTCGGGTGCAGGATCTTGACGGCGACGTCCCTGCCCACCGCCAGCTGGTGCGCCCGGTACACGGCTCCCATTCCGCCTCGGCCGAGGAGGGCATCGATCCGGTACCGACCGTCGTAGACGGCGCCGATGGCGGCGTCGGTGGGCTGGCTCTGCACCGCGGCCAGACTACACGCTCGGGACGTTTGGTGGACAATTCCGGGCGGCATCGCCACCTTCGAGCGGTGGTCCGCTCGCCCCCCACCGCCACCTTCCCCTCTGCCCTAGGGGCGGATCAGGGCCCGGTGCGACGACGCTGGGTCCACGTCCACGGCCCCGGCGGTCCCGGGGGCGAAGTTCCGCTGCCGAACACCCGCCTCGTCGTCGGTCGAGACCCCGGGGCCGAGGGCCTACGGCTCGAGGACGAGACGGCCAGTCGCTGCCACGCCGAGCTCGAATATTGGCCGAGCTACGACTGCTTTCGGATCCGAGACCTGGAGAGCAAGAACGGGATCTTCGTGGACGGCCAAAGGGCCGAAGAGGCGGTCCTCGACGCGGGCACGGTCGTCCGGATCGGGGCCAACCTCTTCGTGCTGGAGGAGCTGCGGGTTCCCGAGGCCGCGGAGCTGCAGCCCCCCGTCACCGTATCTCTGACCCGGGCGTGGGCGGAGCTGCTCGTGGATCGTGCGGGTCCGACCGGGCTTCCTGTTCTGCTTAGGGGACCGACCGGCGCCGGCAAGGAGCGCTTGGCCCAGCGCGTCCATGAGGTGAGCGAGCGGGCCGGCCCCCTCGTGCCCGTCAACTGCGCTGCCATCACTCCGGAGCTCATCGGGAGCGAGCTCTTCGGTCATGTCCGGGGCGCCTTCTCCGAGGCGAAGCGCGACCGGACCGGTTTGGTGGCTTCCGCCGAGGGGGGGACGCTGTTCCTGGACGAGATCGCCGAGCTGCCTCTGGAGCAGCAGAGCACCCTGCTTCGGGTGGTGCAGGAGCGCCGGGTGCGGCCGGTGGGCTCGGACCGCGAGTTGCCGGTGGACGTCCGGTTCGTGGCCGCCACCCACGTCGATCTGCAAGCGGCTTGTCGAGCCAAGACCTTCCGCCAGGACCTCTACGCCCGCCTCGCCGGCCTGGAGGTCGAGCTCCCCGGACTCGCGGAGCGCCGCGTCGAGATCCTCCCGCTCTTCGAGGCGTTCGCGCCCGGGTTGACCTTGGACACCTTCGCCGCCGAGCGCCTGCTCTTGTACGCCTGGCCTCGAAACATTCGGGAGCTCGAGCTTCTCGCTCAGCGCCTCGTCGCCGTCTCCACGAGCGTACGCATCGGCGTGGAGCTGTTGCCGGCCGGCATCCAGGTAGAGCCCGCGCCCGCCGAGGCGTCCGTCGCGGCGGAACATCCCCCTCCGCCGGCGAAGCCGAGTCGAGAGGAGCTGGAGGCGTTGCTGAGCAGCTATCGAGGACGAGTGGCCGACGTGGCCCGCGCGCTCGCCGTCACGCGGCAAAGTGTGTATCGGATGATGGCGGAGTTCGACCTCTCGGCGGCCGAGTTTCGCCGGCGTTCCTGATCATGAGTTTCATACATCTCGCTATCGCCGTGGCCGTCTCCGCCACGCCCTCGGAGCAAGACAAGGCGAAAGCCCGGTCCTCGAAGGATCAGGCTTTTCAGAAGATCGCAGAGGGGAGCTACGCCGAGGGCGTTGCTCTGCTTCGCCGCGCTCACGATGCGGTGCCCCACCCGAACTTTCTGTTCAACATCGCCGTCGTCTACGATCAATGGCCCGGCCACTGCGCCGAGTCCTTGGCCGCCTTCGACGAATTCTTCGAGGCCTGCGCCGACTGCGAAGTGAAGTCGACCGCGGAGGCTCGGGTCGAGAAGGTGAGGGCCCGATGCCTGACGCCGCTGAGCGTGAGCTCGACGCCCAGCGGGGCCGCGCTGCAGGTCGACGACGAGAACCGCGGAACGACGCCGGCGACGCTTCGACTTCGACCCGGCCCCCACGCGCTCTCGCTCGATGCCGAAGGGTACGACGGCGAGCGCCGTCAGATCCATCTGCGCGCGGGTCGGCCGGAAGAGCTGTCCATCGACTTGCAGCCCCGTCCATCGCTCTCGTCGCCGGCGGCTCCCCGGCGGCGGCCAGGCGCCGGTCTGCGGACGGCTGGGTGGGCCGCCCTGGGCGTCGGCGCGCTCGGGAGCGGCCTCGGCGTGG
>CAYZFR010000216.1:0-6429 GCA_964477875.1 uncultured Myxococcales bacterium | reverse complement strand
GGCGCGCCCTCGCAGGCTCGAGGTGGCGGACATCGACGGGAAGAGCCTGGTGAGCGCGGTTCTCGAGATGTACGAGAACGAGCTTCCGGACGGGATCCGAGTCGAGCGCGGGCTGGAGCCCATCGAGATTCGGGTCGACGAGGATCTGATCCGCCAGGTGCTGTGGAACCTCCTTCGCAACGCCCGGGACGCGCTGCGGATGAAGGGCGGCGGCGTGGTTCGGGTCGTCACCGGAGAGGACGGCGAGGGAGCCTTCATTGCCGTCACCGACGACGGTGACGGCATTCCGGAGGACGTGCTCCCACGGGTCTTCGACCCATTCTTCACGACCAAGGAGAAGGGCTCGGGGCTCGGGCTCGCCATCAGTAACTCCATCGTAGAGGCCCACGGCGGCAGCCTCTTCGTCGACACTCGGCCCCAGCAGGGGACAACGGTGACCATTCGCTTCGGTGTCGTGACCTCGAACCTGCCGCTTCCGGAGGCGGTGGCCTGACATGGGTCGGGTGCTGGTCGTCGACGACGAACGCGGGATTCGGGAGGCGGTGGAGGCCTTGGTCGAGGGCCTCGGACACGACGCGACGCTGGCCTCCAGTCTCGAGGAGGCGGAGCAGGCGCTGACTCGGGGCTTCTTCGACCTCGTCATCACGGACTTGAAGCTCTCACCTCACGAGGACGAGGGGCTGGAGGTGGTCAAGGCGGCTCGGAACCGAGAGCCCGGCCCAGAGATCATCGTGATGACCGCTTTCGGGAGTCGAGAGAAGGCCCAGGCCGCCGTCGCTCAGGGCGCGAGCTTCTACCTCGAGAAAGGACCGCATCTCGCCAGCGATATTCGTGTTCTTGCCCGTCAGGCGATCACCAAGCGAGCGCTTCAGGCC
Source organism: uncultured Myxococcales bacterium (assembly GCA_964477875.1). Lineage (GTDB taxonomy): Bacteria > Myxococcota > Kuafuiibacteriia > Kuafuiibacteriales > Kuafuiibacteriaceae > Kuafuiihalomonas. The sequence continues at coordinate 5,554 of CAYZFR010000216.1, read as the reverse complement.
GAGAACGAGCAGCTCCGGCGGGCGCTGATCGGGGAGGGCAGCGCGGGGATCATCGGGCGAAGCGCCGAAATGCGAGAGGTGCTCGATCTCGTCGAGCGAGTGGCGCCGCTCCAGGTCACGACTCTGGTCACCGGTGAGAGCGGCACCGGCAAGGAGCGGGTCGCTCGAGCCCTCCACGAGGCGAGCAGCGTCCGGGAAGGTCCCTTCGTGCCCGTCAATTGCGGCGCCGTCCCCGAGCACCTGATCGAATCCGAGCTCTTTGGCCACGTCAAGGGCGCCTTCACCGGGGCCGAGTTCGACAAGCTCGGTCTGTTCGAGGCGGCTTCCGGAGGGACGATCTTCTTGGACGAGGTCGGGGAGCTGCCGTTCTCCCTTCAGCCGAAGCTGCTGCGAGTGCTCCAGGAGCATCGGATCAAGAAGGTGGGTGCGGTGGACGAGCAGTCGGTGGACGTCCGCGTCGTGGCTGCCACGAACAAGGACTTGGAGGCCGAGGCGGAGGCTGGGCGGTTCAGAGAGGACCTTTTCTTTCGTCTCAACGTCGTCCAGATCGATCTACCGCCTCTTCGCCGTCGATCCGAGGACCTCCCCCTCCTCGCCCAGCACTTCCTTCGCAAGTACGCTCGCGCTTTTCACCGAGACGTCGATTCCATCGAACCCGAGGCCATGAAGCGCCTTCTGGACTTCGACTTCCCGGGCAACGTCCGGCAGCTCGAAAACGTCATCGAACGCGGCGTAGCGCTCACCCGTGGGACGTCCATCGGCGTCGAACAGCTGCCGAAGGAGATCCGAGGCGTGGGCTCTCGGCCCGAGCCGGTGCGCCGGGTAGCCCATGACGCCGCTTTTCCCGACGAAGGGGTCGACATGGAGCGCCTGGTCGAGGACTTCGAGTACGGCCTCATTCAGAAAGCTCTCGAAAAGGCGGACGGCGTGAAGACCAAGGCCGCCGAGCTGCTCGGAGTCAGCTTTCGACAGTTTCGCTACAAGCTCTCCAAGCTCGACCGGAGCGAGAGGAGGAAGTCATGAAGAATCATCCCATCGCAGGCGGTCTCGCCTTGATCATACTCGTGGGTGGGCTCGGCTACGGCGTCGTCGCGGCGGTCCGCGGCTCGATGCGCGCCGCCGAGACCTCGCCGTCCAAATCGAAGTCCGCGCCAGATGCGGAGGCGGCCGAGCCCAGCTTTGCGAGCCTTGGCGAGGCCATCGACTACGGCATAGCGCTGGCCCGGCAAGAACGCATGCAGGAAGCTCTTGCCCACTTCGAGCGCTTGACGCGGGCCTATCCCGAAGCGCCTGCGGCCTGGCACAACTACGGGCTCGCCCTGTCGGCGGTCCGGATGTATGGGCCCGCTCGAACCGCCCTCGAGAAAGCGCTCGCCCTCGACCCCGACTCTTGGGACACGACGGCCGAGCTGGCGACGCTCCACGTGCTGGAGAAGGACGTGTCGGGCGGCTTGGAGCTTCTCGAAAGCATCCCCGCCGGCGAGGGGAGGGTGGGAAAGCGCCTCCGACTCGACCCGGTATGGCAGGACCTGGACGATCCGCGGGTCGCCAAACTCCTGAGAAAGCACGCCACCATGGAAGGGACCTCCCTCCGCGGTACGAAGGCGCTCGACGAAACCCGCCCGAGGCCGGGCTCAGCACCCTAGCTCTTGGCCGCCCAGTCCTTGAGCCAGGGCAAGAACAGCTCCAGCAGGAAGGTCTTGCCGATCGCCGCCAGCGGGATGGCGAGGAAGGCGCCGACGATGCCGCCGAGGCTGCCGCCGGCAACGACGGCCAGGATGACCACGATCGGGTGGAGCTTGGTCGAACTCCCCTGGACGATCGGCGTGATGACGAAGGTCTCCAGGCTTTGCATGATCATATAGACGATCGTGGGGGGGACGAGGATGGCGAGCCAGTTCACGGGCTCCGACGCCTCCAGCGCGTTGAACAGTACCGCCAGCACCCAGCCCAGTCCCTGTCCATAGGGAACGATGCTGAACACGCCGCCCACCAAGGCCGCCACCGACCAATAGGGGACGCCCGAGATGGCGAAGCCGACGCTGAAGACCGTGGTCGTGAAGCCGGCGACCACCAGCTGCCCCCGGAAAAAGGCCGAGAAGATGTGCTCAACTTGGCGAAATCGATGAAGCAAGCCCGCTCGCTGGCTCGCGGGCAGGTATTCTTCCAGCGATGGGAGGCTCGGGAAGCGCAGCGCGAAGAAGGCGAAGATGATCGTGGTCAGCACCGACGCGGTGACGAGGGAGAGCGTGATGCCCAGGATTTGGGTCAGGGTGCCTACGACCTTTCCGGCGCTGCCGAAACCGCTCTCGAAGGACGCGGCGGGGAGCTCCGAGATACGCTTCACCAGGTCCTTGAACTCGGGGATGCGTACGCCGAGACGAACGCGCACGGCCTCCATGTATTCGGGAAGGCGAGAGAAGAGCTGCTTGGCTTCCTCGACGATGGTGGGCGCCAAGAGGAGCCCGAGGCCGACGAAGCCCAGCGTCATGAGCAGCATGAGGGTGAGAACGATCCAGAGACGTCGCCAGTGGAAGCGGCTCTCGACCTGCTGGATCAAAGGCTCGAGCACGTAGGCGAGGACGAAGGCGACCAGCACCGGGATGACCGCGGCCTGCATCTGGACCAGCAGCCACAGCCCGAAGATCAGGCCGAGCAGACCGACGAGGTCCTGCACCCAGCGTATCTGCCAGAGTCTCGGTCCGACCAAGGAGGGCACGCAGGCGTCCTTAGTCATGCCGGACGCCGGGCGTCGAGACCGCGATCTCTTCGTAGGCCGATTCCTGGGCCTCGATCAGGGCATGGACGGACCAAGGCCGGCAGCGGGCCTCGGGGTCCGGGTCGATAGGTCGTTCGTCCAAAGCTCGGAGCATGGCCCGGGCCAGAGCGGCAGGGGAACGCGGCTCGACCAAGAAGCCGTTGCCGCCGTCTTGGATGATCTCGGCCGTTCCGTCGACCCGGGTCCCCACGAAGGGCCGGCGGGCACGAACGGCCTGCACGGCGCTCCGTGGGAGGCCTTCGAAGATGGAGGCCAAGACCACCACGTCGCAGGCCGCCATGAGCCGAGGGACGTCTCGCCTCCACCCGAGCAACCGAAAGCCGTTCAGCTTCCGGCGGGCGAGCTCGGCTTGTACTGCGCCGCGAAGAGGGCCCTCGCCCACGAACCACAACTCGGCGTCGGGTCGCCGCTGCCGAACGAGATCGAAGGCAGCCACGAGATCCAGAGGGGCCTTCTGGGGCTTGAGGTTGGCCACGCTGAGGAACAGCGGGCCGTTTGGAGCCTTCAACGCGGCCCGGGCTTCGGCTCGCTCGGCATCGGCGTCGGCGAAGGGCGACAGGTCCATGCCCGAACGAACGATGCGGACCAGGTGCTCGGGGCCGATGATGCCTCGAGCCTGAGCCTCGGCGAGGTTGGCTCGGGAAACGGACAGGAAGGCCCGGGTCCATCGAGCGGCGCGGCGCTCGGCCTCCACGAAGGCGCGACGCTTCCAGGCCGGCTGTTCGGCGTGAAAGCCGAAGCCATGGATCGAATGAGCGACGCCTCGAAGACCGAGGCTTCGAGCCGCGGCTCGGCCGAGGATCCCAGCCTTGCTGCTGTGGGTGTGGACGATGCAAGGGCCCAGCTCGGCCAGCGCCCGGCGGATCTCGAGGAGGGCGGAGAGGTCGTCTTCGAGGGCGATGGTCCGACCGAGGCTGGGGATCGGTCTTCGCTCCTGCGGCGTCAGAGCGTGGAGGCGATCGTCCAGGAGGCCGCCCGGGCCGTACAGCAGGCACACACGGAAACGCCGGCGGTCGAGCCCGACGCAGGTGTCGAGGGTGTTCTGCTGCGCGCCTCCCAGATCGAGTCGGGTGATGATGTGGGCGACGGTGATCAACCGGCGAGGATGGTCTGCACGAGGGTCGTGTCGTACTCGCCGGCCGCGAAGCCCTGATGGTCCAGGACCCGACGGTGAAACGGGATGTTGGTCTTGATGCCCTCCACCACGTACTCGCGCAGCGCCGTCTTCATTCGGCGGAGCGCGTGTTCTCGGTCCAAGTCGTGGACGATCAGCTTGGCGATGAGACTGTCGTAGTGGGGTGCGACGGTGGTGCCGGTGGTGACGTGGGAGTCGACTCGGACGCCGGTGCCGCCGGGGACGTGGTAGGCGCTGATCACGCCAGGAGAGGGGGCGAAGCTGACGGGATCTTCGGCGTTAATCCGGCATTCGATGGCGTGGCCCCGCAGCTCGACATCGTCTTGGGTGAACGGCAGCGGGTGGCCCTCGGCGAGCTGGATCTGAAGCCGCACCAGATCTCGCCGCACCATCATCTCGGTCACCGGGTGCTCGACCTGAATGCGAGTGTTCATCTCCATGAAGTACAGCTCCTCACCGTCCATGAGAAACTCGATCGTCCCCACGTTCGTGTAGCCCAGCTTCTTGATCGCCTTGACCACCCGGTCACCGACCTCGGCCCGCTTCTCAGGCGTGAGGGCGGGCGATGGCGACTCCTCGATCAGCTTCTGATAGCGGCGCTGGACCGAGCACTCGCGCTCGGCCAGGTGGACGACGTTCCCGAAGTCGTCGGCGACGATCTGAAACTCGATGTGGCGGGGGTGGGTGACGAAGCGTTCGACGTACACGGCGCCGCTGCCGAAGGAGGACTCGGCCTCCCGGCGGGCGAGATCGAGCATGGGGCCGAGCTTGTCGGCTTCGCGGACGATCTTCATGCCGCGACCGCCGCCGCCAGCGGCGGCCTTGATGATGAGCGGAAAGCCGATCTCCTGCGCCACCGCCATCGCCTCTTCGCCCGACTCCAGGGGGTCGGGGCTGCCGGGCAGGCCGAACAGCCCCACGCCGGCCATGGCCTTTCGCGCACGGATCTTGTCCCCCATCATCCGAATGCTCTCCGCCTTGGGCCCGATGAAATGAAAGCCGCTCCGCGCGCAGGTCTCTGCGAACTGGGCGTTTTCCGAGAGAAAGCCGTAGCCCGGATGGATGGCGTCGGCCCCGCTCACCTCGGCCGCCGAGATGATGGCGGGGACGTTGAGGTAGCTGGCGGTTGGGGAGGGGGGGCCGATGCACACCGCCTCGTCGGCGAACTTGACGTGCAGAGACTCGGCGTCGGCGGTGCTGTGTACCGCCACCGTTTCGATGTCCAGCTCCCGCGCCGCCCGGATGACCCGAAGCGCGATCTCCCCCCGGTTGGCGACGAGGATCTTCTTGAAGGCCCGGCTCATCCGGGGCCTATCTCAAAGAGCGCGTCACCGTACTGAACGACGTCCCCGTCGCTGACGAGGACTTTGGTCACCACGCCGTCGTATTCCGACGGGATCTCGTTCATCAGCTTCATCGCCTCGATGATGCAGAGGGTCTGTCCCTTGCCGACACGTTGGCCGACCTCGGTGAAAGGTGGCGCCTCGGGTGAAGGCGAGCGATAGAACGTGCCGACGAAGGGGGAGCTCACCACCTGTCCCCGGGACTCGCCGTCGCCGCCGGAGCTCGAGGGCGGGCTGGTCGAGACGGGCGCCGCAGCGGCGGGAGGAGCCGGCGCGGCCGGCGCGGCGGGGCCCCGC
>CAYZFR010000215.1:0-6557 GCA_964477875.1 uncultured Myxococcales bacterium | reverse complement strand
GCCGCCCTCGCCAAGGGCGCTCGGGAGGGCGGCCTGGCCTTTTGAGGCAGGAGCATCGACATGCCGCGTAGAGAGATCATCAACCCCCGCGAGCTCGAGCTCGTGGACCGGGTCATCCACATCAACCGCGTCGCCAAGGTCGTGAAGGGCGGGCGGCGTTTCAGCTTCTCGGCTCTCGTGGTCGTGGGCGACGGTGAAGGTCACGTCGGGGTGGGCCTGGGTAAGGCAAACGAGGTTCCGGAGGCCATCCGAAAAGGTAAGGATCAGGCGGAGAAGAGCCTGTTCCGGGTGCCTCTGGTGGGTCGGACCATTCCCCACGAGATCGTCGGCCGTCTCGGCGCCGGCGTGGTGGTGATGCGGCCCGCTCGTCCGGGTACGGGCGTCATCGCGGGCGGTCCGGTCCGGGCGGTCCTGGAGTCGGCGGGTGTCCAGGATGTGCTGACGAAGTGCCTCGGCACCTCGAACAAGCACAACGTGGTGAATGCTGCGGTGGCGGGCCTGCGGGCGCTGTCGACCACCAAAGAGCAATCCGAGCGCCGGGGCATAGCCTCGGAGGAGCTGGAGCCCGTCCGGCTGAAGATCAAAGTTCCGACCGGACTGAGCAACTGAGGAGAGCGATCGTGGCGAGTCTGATCAAAGTGAAGCTGGTCCGCAGCCTCAGCAAGTGTACGGAGCGCCAAAAGCGCACCTTGCAGGGCCTGGGGCTCCGGAAGATCCAGCAGGAGAAGGTTCTCCAGGACACGGTGCCGATCCGCGGCATGGTGATGAAGGTCCAGCACATGCTGGAGGTCGAGCGTTTCGACGGAGACGACAGTCTGCGCGACTCGGCCCGTCTGCGGGCGCAGCGGGCCGCCGAAGGGAGTGCATCGTGAGCGGTGAACTGAGCCGACTCTCGCCGCCGGCGGGAGCGACCAAGAAGGCCAAGCACAAGGGTCGCGGCATGGCCTCCGGCAACGGCAAGACGGCGGGCCGAGGCATGAAGGGTCAGAAGGCGCGGAAGTCGGGTGGCGTTCGTCCCGGCTTCGAAGGCGGGCAGATGCCGATCTGGCGCCGGCTCCCCAAACGCGGCTTCAAGAACCCCTTCGCGAAGGAGTTCCACGAGGTCCGCGTCGTCGACCTCGACCGTTTCGAGGACGGCGACCGCGTCGACGAAGCCGCTCTTCGGGGCGCGGGCCTGGTCGGTGGACGCTTCGATGGGATCAAGGTGATCGGGAACGGGAAGCTCGACAAGAAGCTGACCGTGGTCGTGAACCGGATCTCGGCCGGCGCCAAGAGTATCGTCGAGGGCGCGGGCGGGACGGTCGAGATGATCGAAGACCGCCCCAAGTGGAAGCGACCCTCCAAGCGCGACAGTAAAGCCTGACCCAGGAAAGGACCGAGCCATGACCTCATTCGCAAACATCGGAAAGGTGCCCGAGCTTCGCCAGCGCGTCCTCTTCACGCTGGCCATGCTCGCCGTCTACCGCCTGGGCATCTTCGTCTCCGTTCCCGGCGTGGACCGGGCCGTCGTTCAGCAGGTCATCTCGGACCAGAGCGGCAACCTGATCGGCATGTTCAACATGTTCGTTGGCGGCGCTTTGGAGCAGGCATCGGTCTTTTCCTTGGGCATCATGCCCTACATCTCTTCGAGCATCATCCTGCAGCTGCTCACCGTGGTGGTGCCGAGTCTGGAGCGGCTGTCCAAAGAGGGTGAGCAGGGCCGCAAGAAGATCACCCAGTACACTCGCTATCTGACCATCATCCTGGCGACGGTCCAGGGCACCGTGATCGCCTCCAATCTCGAGGGCCAGAACATCAACGGACAGGACGTGGTCGTGGACCCCGGGCTGAGTTTCAAAATCGTCGCGGTCCTTTCGCTCACCGCTGGCACCGCCTTCATCATGTGGCTGGGTGAGCAGATCACCGAGCGCGGCATCGGAAACGGCATGTCGCTGATCATCTTCGCCGGCATCATCGCCGGCCTCCCGCAGGGGCTGGGCCGGGCGTTCCAGCAGGCTCAAAGCGGCACCCTGCAGCCGGTCACGCTCCTCGTGGTCGCGGTGGTGGTCCTGGCGGCGACGGCCTTCGTGGTGTTCGTGGAGCGGGGGCAGCGCCGGATTCCGGTGCTGTACAACAAGCGCGTGGTCGGTCGGAAGGTAGTCGGAGGTCAGTCCACGCACCTCCCGCTCAAGGTCAACACGGCCAACGTCATCCCACCGATTTTCGCCTCGTCCCTGCTGCTCTTCCCGGCTACTGCGCTTCAGTTCTTCCCGGACTCGGCGCTTGCCAAGCAGCTACAGGGTTCGCTGCTGCCGACCGAGCTGGGCTATAACCTGGTCTACGCCGGGCTCATCATCTTCTTCACCTTCTTCTACACGGCGGTGGTCTTCAATCCGGTCGACGTCGCCGACAATCTCAAGAAGTTCGGCGGCTACATCCCGGGCATCCGGCCCGGCCAGAAGACCGCTGAACACATCGAACGGGTGCTCACCCGGCTCACGGCCGGTGCGGCGCTGTACTTGGCCTCGGTGTGCGTGCTGCCCAACGCGCTGCTGGCGGCCTACCCGAACTTGCCCTTCTACTTCGGCGGGACGGCGCTGCTGATCGTGGTGGGCGTGGCGCTCGACACCGTGAATCAGATCGAGTCCCACCTCATCACCCGCAGCTACGAAGGCCTGTACGAGGCGGGCGCTAGCGTCCGCCGGCGGAGGTCTCCGGCGTGAGCGCAAAGAACCTGATCCTGGTCGGGGCCCCCGGAAGCGGGAAGGGAACCCAGGCCAAGAAGCTGGTCCAGAAGTATGGGGTGCCCCAGGTCTCGACCGGAGACATTCTCCGCGCAGCGGTGCGGGATGGGACCGAGCTTGGGCGCAAGGCGAAGGGCTTCATGGACAGCGGCGAGCTGGTGCCCGACCAGCTGATCATCGACCTCATCCACAAGCGGCTGGCTCAGCCGGACGCCCAGCCTGGTTTCATTTTGGACGGCTTCCCCCGAACCGTGCCTCAGGCCGAGGCTCTGGATGCGCTGCTGGAGGAGACGGACCGACCGCTGAACCGGGTGGTGGCGATCGAGGTGCCGCGGGGGGCCATCGTCGACCGCATCACCGGGCGGCGTTGCTGCGCCAACTGCGGGACCGTCTACCACGTGACCTTCGACCCGCCCCCGAGCGACGGCTCTTGCAGAACTTGCGGGTCCAACCAGATCTACCAGCGGAAGGACGACACCGAGTCCAAGGTGAATGTCCGCCTGGATGCCTATGAGGCCCAGACCGCAGCTGTGATTCCCTACTATGAAGCCCAGGGGCTGGTCCGCCGGGTCGATGGGGACCGGGCGCCGGAGGCGGTCTTCGAAGCCATCGTGCAGGAGGTGGGCCAATGATGGAAAAGCGTTTCCCAATTAGGGTGGCCCATGATAAGCCGCGCGACCCGGTCAAGATCGGGTAGGAGCAAGAGATGAAAGTTCGGACTTCAGTAAAGCAGATGTGCTCCAGCTGCAAGATCGTGCGGCGCAAGGGCGTGGTGCGCGTGATCTGCAAAGACAACCCCAGCCACAAGCAGCGGCAGGGCTGAGAGAGACTCATGGCACGTATTGCAGGCGTCGACCTTCCGAAGAACAAGAAGATGGGCGTGGCCCTCACCTACATTTACGGCATCGGCCGCACCACGTCGTTGAGCATCCTGGAGCAGGCCGAGGTCTCGGCCGACGCCCGGACCGACGAGGTCGACGAGGATGCGCTGGCGCGGATCCGCACCGTCATCGACGACAGCCTCCGGGTCGAGGGTGATCTCCGCCGGGATATCTCGATGAACATCAAGCGGCTCATGGATTTGGGCTGCCACCGCGGCATTCGGCATCGCCGTGGTCTTCCGGTGCGCGGTCAGCGCACCCACACGAACGCTCGGACGCGAAAGGGCCCTCGTAAGGGCGGGATCAAGAAGAAGTAGCAGCGATGGCGAATCCCAAAGGCGGCCAGAAGAAGAAGGCCAAGAAGAACGTCCCGAACGGGGTGGCCCACATTCAGGCCTCGTTCAACAACACCCTCGTCACCTTCACCGACATGGGGGGGAACGTGGTGTCCTGGTGCTCGGCGGGCTCGAAGGGCTTCAAGGGATCTCGGAAGTCGACCCCGTTCGCCGCTCAGGTGGCGGCCGACGAGGCCGCACGCCGGGCCATGGACAACGGGATGAAGTCGGCCGTCGTCTTGGTGAAGGGCCCGGGCTCGGGCCGAGAGGCGGCCTTGCGGGCCGTGGCCGCGGCCGGTTTGAAGGTCAGTCTGGTCAAGGACGTGACCCCGCTTCCCCACAACGGTTGCCGGCCACCCAAGCGCCGGCGCGTCTGATTGGACGAGACTAGGAGAGCCTCAGCAGTGGTTCGCCGGCCCGACCGGCGAGAGGTGGCGAGGACATCATGCAAAGAGACATTCACAGAAACTGGCGAGACCTGATCAAGCCCAAGCGTTTGGTCATCGACAAGGACGCGAGCACGCTGACCTACGGTCGCTTCTTCGCCGAGCCGCTCGAGCGCGGCTTTGGTATGACCATCGGCAACTCCCTGAGGAGGGTTCTCCTGAGCTCTCTTCAGGGCGCGGCCGTGACCTCCGTCCGCATCGAAGGCGCTCTGCACGAGTTCACCTCGCTGCCGGGCATCACCGAGGACGTCGCCGACATCATCCTCAACGTGAAGGACGTCCTCATCAAGATGGAGACCTTCGAACAGCGCACCCTCCGCATCGACAAGAAGGGGCCCTGCCAGGTGCACGCCTCGGACATCGAGACTTCGGAGGGCGTCTCCATCCTGAACCAAGATCTCGTGATCGCCACCGTAGGCGAGGACGGTCATCTGAAGATGGAGATGACCTGCCGGAAAGGACGGGGCTACGTGCAGGCCGACGGCAACAAGACCCCCACCATGCCGGTGGATGCCATTCCGATCGACGCCATCTTCTCCCCCGTGAAGAAGGTGAACTACCACGTCACCAACGCCCGCGTCGGTCAGCGAACCGATTACGACAAGCTGACCTTGGAGACCTGGACCGATGGTTCGGTCTCGCCCGAGGATGCGATCGCGTTCGCGGCGAAGATCATTAAAGACCAGCTCTCGATCTTCATCAACTTCGAAGAGGATCAGGAGCCCGAGATCATCGTCGAGCCCCAGCCGGAAGAGAAGTTCAACGAGAACCTCCTCCGTACCGTCGACGAGCTGGAGCTGTCCGTGCGCTCGGCGAACTGCCTGGCCAACGCGAACATCAAGTACATCGGCGACCTGGTGCAGAAGACAGAGAGCGAGATGCTGAAGACCAAGAACTTCGGCCGCAAGTCGCTGAAGGAAATCAAGGAGATCCTGGCGGAGATGGGGTTGTCGCTCGGAATGAAGCTGGACAACTGGCCTCCGAAGGACCTCAAAAAGTAAGGAGCGATAGAACGTGCGGCACCGTAAAGCATTTCGAAAGTTGGGTCGGAACCGGAGCCATCGGAAAGCCCTGTTCGCCAACTTGGCCATGGCCCTGGTGGAGAACGGTCGGATTCGGACCACCGAGCCCAAAGCCAAGGAACTCCGTCGGGTCGCCGAACGCCTGGTGACGATGGGGAAGAAGGGCGGCGACGCGTCGCGGCGCCAGGCCTTCGGCCTTCTCGGAGGTCCGGGCAAGCACATCCGGCGTGGCCCCACCGGGCCGGTTCGGCAGGCGCGGGTAGTGGAGGCCCTTTTCGGTGACCTGGCGGAGCGCTTCAAGGAGCGAAACGGGGGCTACACCCGGGTCGTCAAGCTCGCTCCCCGGCCCGGAGACGCTGCTCCCATGGCCTTCATCGAGTTCGTGGACTACGACTTCGAAAGCGCCTCCGCCGACGCGGAATGAAAGTCGGCCACGTGAGGGCGCCCATAATGGGCGCCGGGCTTTGCCGCAGGCCCCGAATCTGGAACAACGGGGAGGTCGGGCCGTGGGCCCGGAGGCAAGGCAATGAAGAAACACTGGTTCATCATCGGAGCGCTCAGCTTGGGGAACGCCGCCTGCGGCGGCGGGGCCAAGACGGCCAAGGGGCAGCTCACCCCCAACGGTGCCGTCGTCGAATACCCAGAGTGGGTCAATAAGGGCTCGGGCCTGGAGGACGGGAAGGACAAGGTCTTCTTCGGCGTCGGCTCGGCCTCGGGGATCCGCAATCACTCCCTGGCCCGCTCGACGGCCGACAACAGGGCCCGGCAGGAGATCTCGAAGGTCTTCGAGACCTACTCGGCCTCACTCATGAAGGACTATCAGGCCTCGACGACGGCCGGCGACTTCAGCGCGAGCTCGGAGGAGCAGCGTGTGGAGCAAGCCATCAAGACCTTCTCGGCCAACACCCTGAACGGGGTCGAGATCGTCGACCATTGGATCCACCCGGTCGAAGGCACGATCTACAGCCTCGCGCGCTTGGACATGGAGGCCTTCCTCGGTCAAATCGAGAAGGCGAGGGAGCTGAACGCCAAGACGAAGGAAGCCGTGCGCAAGGCCGCCGAGCGGTCTTTCGACGACCTCCGCGAAGAGGAAGAGCGCCAGCTGGCGCAGTGAGGAGGCGAGCATGCTCGGCAGCTTCGTCCTCGCGCT
>CAYZFR010000214.1:0-6610 GCA_964477875.1 uncultured Myxococcales bacterium | reverse complement strand
CCGTCGTTTCCACTTTCGCTACCGCAGGCGGCGAGGGCGATGCCCAACGCCATCCGCATGATCTGACTCTTCATGGCCGCCGATTCGAACAGTGCCGAGCATTTGTCGACCCCCCTGCTCGAGACGTCCCAAGAACGTCACACGGGCTGAAGGACGTGCAGACCGAACGGGTTGTCCTCGGGGCGGGCCATGGTCCAGCGAACACCCACCGTGGGACCGATAGCCTCACCCAGCTGCCACTCGGAGGGCAGCTCGCCCGGCTGTTCGATCTGCTCTACCAGGAGCGTCTGCATGAGCGCCGACGCCTCCTGAGGGAAGAGATCGCCTTCGAGGACCACGTCCGGGAGGCCGAAGCTCTTCATTCCCCACGAGCGGTACCGGTCCCGGTGGCCCAAAACCACGAAGGCTCGGAATAGGTCGAAGGGGTGGCCAGCGCTCATGCTGCGCCAGGCCCGGGCGGCGTGGGCCTTGCCGCTGCTGGCCACGTGCACGGCGAGGCCGCCCGGCGTCTCCAACAGCTTGCCGACACCCTTCAGGAGGGTCCGTGCCGCCTCCGGCTGCCGGCGGCCGACCTCGAGCTGAAGTCGCAGCACCGCTCCGTGGCTGCGAACCTGGTCGATCTCTCGCTCCGACATGTCGAGGTTGGGCGCCGCCCGCTCGAAGACGTCGCTCAGGCGGCTGGATGGTCCTTCGAAGCTCGCCTCGGCTAACTTCTCGGCTTGTTCGAGGAGCGGGGAGCGCGCGTCCGCGCTCCAACGCCCGGGGATCTCGATGTCGACTCGAGCCGTCACGCGCGCCAGGACCACGGCTGATCTGTAACGCGACCGCGCTCAGGCGGCGAGCTTCAGCCGGCGTCGGGCCTGCTTCTTGGTCACGGCGAACCAGGCCTTCAGGAACTGCCCGCCGGTTCGAACGACGCCGCGGCCGTCCTGCCACAGCTCTTGGGCGTAGTCCCGGCCCTTGCGCCGGAAGGTCGAAAGCTGGCTCTCCAGGTCCTTGCGGTGCAGATCGACCTCGACCCGGGTCACCTCGATCGGGGTGGGCTGGGGGGTGTTTGTCTCGTTGCGCGTGTCGATGTTCTCCATGGCTATCTCCTCGGTCGCGCCCGATGACGCGACGTGTTAAGACCAGTCTAACGCCCTGACGCCTTGCGTCAAGAAGTCACGGCGGCGAGGTGGGCGATTTGGGTGCCGGCCACGACGGCCAGGTCGAAGAGCACGGCCACGCCCACCCAGGCTTCCCGGCAGCGCATCTTCAGGCGTGTGCCCAGGAAGAACGCTAGGCCGGCTCCGAGGGCCTGACCGTACCAATGCATCTGTATCTCGCTAGCCGGAATACCCCAGCCCCACGCGCCGGATAACGGGGCGTACCCGGGGGCCCATGCCGGCACCAACAGCAGCACCCCATGGATGAGGCAGAAGAGGATGAGGCCAAAGCGCCAGTTCACGGTGCGTCGAGGGTCACGAGCCAGGCGCCGACCGCGCCGGCGAACAGGACGCCGCCGGCCGCCGTCAGGCCCAGCCAGTCAGCGAGGCGCCCCCCCAGCGCCGGGCCCCTTCGGAGGCCGGCCTGGGTGACGAGGAGCGCGGTGGTGGTGAGGGCCACGTGCTCCTTTATCTCGAAGAGCAAGGTGGCCAGCGGCAACTCCATATCGAACTGGGGGCGGACGTCCGTCCGAAAGCTCGGGTACAACAGAGCGCCGAGCAGCACCGTCCCCAAGCAGAGGAGGGCTGAGACTCGGGCGTAGCTGCATACCAGTCTTTCCGCGATCCGCCGGCCCCTCAGCCGCCGGAAGGAGACCATGCCGTTGTGCACGGCGGCACCGACCAGGGGGACGGCGAGCCCGAAATGGAGCAGGAGAAGGGCCTTGGTCATCGGTCCTCGGGGATCGGCCGGTAGCTTCCTTCGGTGTTGGCCACCGCCCACACCAGCGTCGCGTAGACGGCGACGTTTTGGTTCAAGGCCTCGGGATCGATCCGGTCGATGGTGTCGTCGGCGGTGTGGTGGACGTCGAAGTAGTCTCGGCCGTCCTGCTTCGGCACCAAGGACGGGACGCCCTGGGCCCGCAGGGGGTAGATGTCCGGTCCCGGGCCGACGCCGTTCTCGCCCAGGATGACCTGGAGCCCCCGGACTCTGCGCTGAAGGTCCTCGATCTTGGGCCAGGCCGCTTCGCCCACGTTGGCCGACAGCGCGTAGATGCGCCCGGCTCCGAAGTCGGATTCGGCGGCGAGGACGTGCCGGTCCAGGGTGTCGGCGTGGGCCTCTACGTAGGCCTTGGCGCCCACGAGCCCGACCTCCTCGGCGCCGAACAGCACCACCCGAACGGTTCGCTCGGGACGCTGGGGCATCTGCTGCAGCAGCTTCAAGGTGGCCATGACGATGCCGACCCCGGCCCCGTCGTCCACCGCTCCCGTCCCGAGATCCCAAGAGTCGAGGTGGGCGCCGATGAGGACAATCTCCTCCGGTCGCGTCCGGCCCTTCAGCTCGGCGATGACGTTGCCGGTAGGTTGGGGGCCGGTCCGACGGGGCCGAAGCTCCAGCTGGAGCTCCACCGAGTCCGCGCGCGCCAGTATCCGGGTCAGCTGGTCGGCGTCGGGGACGGACAGGGCGGCGGCCGGTATGGCGGGGGCGTCGTCGGCGTAGCGAAGCATTCCGGTATGGGGAAAGCGGTGATGGTCGGTGCCGACCGAGCGGATGACCACCGCCGCGGCGCCCTTTCGAGCGGCGGCGCTCGGCCCCCGGCTGCGGATCCGGACCACCGCTCCGTAGCCCGAGCCGTCCTGGGTTCGAGGCATGGCTCGGTCGATGAAGACGATCTTGTCCTTTACCTGGGACGCCGAGCGGGCCTCGAGCTCGTCGAGGCTCTCGACCCGGAGCACCGGCGCCTTCAGCCCGCCCTCTGGGGTGGGCACGCTGAGGCCGAGGGCGGTCAGCTCGAGGCCTTGGGGATAGGGGGCGGTGATCCGGGCTCGCTCCAGACCCCGCTCCCATCCCTGGACCGTGGCGGCCTCGATGCGAGGCTCGAAGCCGAGGCGCTCGAAGGTCTTCACCGCCCAGGCGCGGGCTCGGGCTTCAGCGGGCGTGCCCGCCAGGCGGGCCCCGACCTCGGTGGTCAAGGATTCGACCAGCTCGTAGGCCAAGCGGCCCTGCCGAGCCGTGTCCCGGAGCTCGCGGAGCTGGGCATCCAGGCTGTCAGGGGTCGCGCCCGCGAGGAGAGAGCCCAGGAGGGCGGCACGCAACATGCTCGGAACATCCACAGTCCCGCCGAGCGAGGCAAGTCCAAGCACGACTCGTCGTGATGGGGTCTGCGGCCGCGCTGGCGAGAAGGTCGACCGAAGGATGGCTTCTATGCAAGGGCAGCCGAGATGACCTTGCCGCCGTCGATGTCCTCGTCGAGGGCTTCGTCAGGGACACCCAAGAGCTTGCCGACGGTCTTGCCGACGGACTCCAGCGTCTTCTCGTACGGGATGTCGCCCTCGTCGGTGCCGACGCCGGTCGCGGACTCGATCCCGGTCGAGCCCCAGTCCCTGCCTCGGGGCTGAACGCCACCGACCACGCCGGCTCGGACTCCGGGCCCGGACAGCACCATGACGTGGTGGTGGGCGTTGTGGTCTCGGCCCTCCGTGCCCTTCTTGGACAGCGTGCGCCCGAAGACGTTCAGGGTGGCGACCACGACACGGTCCGCCAAGCCCAGGGCTTCGAGTTCCTGATGCAGGTTCGCCAGGTGGCCCACGCCGGCGACCGTCTGCTCGACCTCGTCGGCGAGGTCTCCGTCGTTGTGGTTGTCTCGGCCGAAGCGGATGTTGAGAGCGAGGGCCGGCGAGACGTTCATCGCGGCCAGGACCGCCGCCGCCGTCACCTGATCGGCGTCGCCGTTGCCGCTGATCCCGTCCAAACGGTCGAGCAGAGCCTCGGAGATGTTCCGCGCTTCGGTGCGGGTCTGGGCGAAGCGGTCCAGCATCCGGATTTGCTGCGGCGTACCCTCCTTTTTGAGGGAAGCGTACATGGCGTCGAGCTCGGCGTCTCGAAGATCTCGCAACGACGCGAGCGCGTCGTCATTGGACGCCAGGGCTGCCTTGACCGACTGGGGGCGCAGAACGGCGAGCCGACGTCCTTCGAAGGACAGCAGCGGCGCCCCGACGTTGACCGGCTCGGTCTGCACCGACTCGAAGGCAGGTCGCAGGCGCTTGGCGAAGGCCGAGATCATCATCTCGTTCCGTCGCACCGCCCCCATCAGCTGCATGACCTTCGAATGATTGCCGTGAGCGTTGGTGTAGGTGCCGTGGTGGATGAAGCAGGTCCGATCCAGGATCCGCTGCGGCAGCTGGGTCCAGGCCCTGGCCCCGACGTGGGTCTGATCGCCGAGCCGGAGCTCGGTGGGCAGGAAGTCCTCGCCGGTCGGGTGGACGATGCCGTCCACGTATGCGCCGGGGCAGTTGGCGTTGATGGGGTCACCGGCCTGGCTGGCCACCAGGATGAGCATCTTCGCGTCGGAGGCGGTCTGGGCCCAGGCAGAAGGCGGTCGCAGGAACATGGAGATGGGAAGCCCGGTAGCCAGGGATCGTAGACCCACGGCGCCGGCGCCAAATAGCGAGCTCTGAAGGAAGTCTCTACGCGTGCCCATTTCAGATCCCCATCCCGACCACGAAGGGAGACAGGCAGCCGAGCATGAAGCTCGAGCGGAGCGCCTCCCTTCGATTCCGGTAGTCGTTGTCGTTCGTCGTCTCCAGACGCGCCTTGGCGAGGTCGAAGTGCGCCTGAAGGTGACCGAGCATCGCGTCGTGCTGAGGATGATTTGGTGCCAGGCCCATCAGACCTTCGACTATGCGCTGCAGCGTGACCTGCGGCTCCCCGATCGGGAACTCGTCCTCGCCGACCCGGTCGCGGGCCAGCTCCTCGCAGATCTTCTCCTCCGCCGACCGGATGAAGATGTCGTCCTCGGTGATCACGACCGGCTCCACCGCTGCTCGGCTGAAGGCGTCGTCGGGGATGCTGGGGATCAGGTCGCGAACCCGCCGGTTGAAGGTGCAGGCGCGGGGGAAGTCGAGTCGATTGCCGAGGATGCTGCAAAGATGGCGCGCCCGTGTGATGCCCACCTCGGCGCCGGTGCCTCCCTCGATGCACTCGGTCCCCGTCACGAGGGGTGAAGCGAGCAGCGTCCGCTCCATGGTCAGGAAGTCGAGGCCGGATTCGACGAACGCCGTCTCCACTGCCTCGAAGGCATCTCCGTCCGGGCAGGCGTGCCCGTTGACGTGGGTGCATAGCTTTTGAACCCAGGCCCTGGGCAGATCCGGGTGGCCGGCCAGGATGCGGCCCAGGGCCTCGACCCCCACGCCGGTCTCACGGACGCCGGAGAAGAGGAACTCGGCGTTGGCGGAGATGACGGCGGGGTTGGTCTGGTGGCCGTTGAAGACCGAATAGGACTGCCGGAAGAACTGCCGCATCGGATCGAGGCGAGAGTGGCAGCCGTAGCAGCTCGTGCTTGGGTTGGCGTGCTCGTCGTCCAGCGCGTCGTCGAAGGCCGGAATGATGACGTCCTCCTCCTCAAAGCTCTGGCCGAGGGCGACGATGAGGGCCTGGTTGAGATTGAGCCGGAAGCTGTTGCTGTCGTTCGTGAGCCAGGTGCCAGTGAAGGCCGGCGTAGTGAAGAAGCCGACTCGGGGGGTATCGAGGACCAGGGTGCTTCGCTGGCGCATCGCCGGGAGGTCGAGCCAGCTGTCGACCGGCTCGTCGCCGGTCGGGCGCCGAATCGTCACCAGGCGCCAGTCCGAGAAGTCCGACTCTCGGATCCAAGGCGTGGTGTCGTTGCCCAAGCACCGGTTTCCAGTCGGGCGACCGAAGAGGTAGCGGAAGACGGCCATGTGGCGATTGCGGTTCGTCACCTCGACCGAGGGACGGTTCGGGCAGTCTTCCGCCAGCTCGGGGTAGCTGAAGTGCATGAAGTCGGGGTGGTCGGGGTCGAAGCTGTTTACGACAGGGATGTCACGTTCGGCGTGGAAGGTCGCCGCGTCGAAGTCTGGAACGCCCCGGTAGCTCCGCTCGCCTTCGTCGTCGAGGACGTAGACGTCCCAAAAGGCGAGCAGCTCCATCATCGCGGTCGTCATCATGAAGGTCTGGGTCGAGGCGATCCGGTCGAAGGGCAGCCCCTCCTCCACGATGTGGAGCGCGGTCCGGGTGAAGCTCTCGCGGAGATTCTCCACCAGCATCCGATCGTACTGCTGGTAGAGGTTGAAATTGCCCTCGTCGAAGAGGTCCTCCAGCGCGTCCCGCGAGAACTGGTCTTGCTGCAGGGCCGTAGCCAGGAACCGCTCTCGCTTCGGACGGGCCTCCGGCATGGCCTGCCATCCGCCGATGAGGGTCTCGAGCTCGGCGCCATCTTGGAGCTGGGCGATCTCTTCGGAGGTGAGGGCCAGGCCGGTGAGGAAGCCCTTCACTTTGCTCGCCGCGGTCACGACGCCGGGCAGCGCTTCGCACACGGGCTCGGGCGGGAGAGGCGGCTGCGCTGGCGGCTCCGCACCTCCGCCTCCGGCCGCGCCGCCTCCGGCCGGAGGGGGGGCGGGCTCCGCAATCGGAGTTGCGGGCTCGACGTCACCGGGGGCGCCGATCTCGG
>CAYZFR010000213.1:0-6632 GCA_964477875.1 uncultured Myxococcales bacterium | reverse complement strand
GCTCAAGGCGGTACCTGCCGTAGGTGGCGGCGTACTTCTCATCGTAGCGCTCGCAGAAGTCGGCAGAATTCCTAATGAAGAAGGCTCGCTCTGAGGTAATTGGTACGGGAAACCGAAAAGAACCGACTATTTTCTTAAGATCAATTTCTTGATCCGGATACAAATCGTGTTTACCATTTCCATGTGACTAAGATACTGGTCCAACACGGCAATAGCGCTGCTCTCATTCTCGACAAGCCGATTCTCGAGTTAACTTGACAGTATCCCACGGACCACGCGCTGCAGGCCCAACGGTGGGCGGTCTTACGCCGCCCGCCTCCCGTTAGTTACTACTTGAGTAATATTTACGGCATGTCGTATACCGATTGGTACTTCGGCGCCAGATCGAATCCGGCGATCACCGCTTCACGCATGCTGACGGGGTTGGCGATACCTTTCCAGGCGATATCCATCGCGGTACCGTGGTCAACGCTGGTGCGGATAAATGGATAACCAAATGTGACACTCACCACCCGATAGAAGTCGTAGCACTTGGCGGCGATATGACCCTGGTCATGAAACAGAGAGAGAACTGCGTCATAGCGGCCCTCGGCAGCCTGATGAAACACACTGTCCGCCGGTACCGGTCCAACCACGGTGATACCTTTCGCCGCTGCGGCTTCGATCGCCGGTTTCATTTCTTTCGCTTCCTCGTCCCCGAAGAGCCCGCCGTCGGACGAGTGGGGATTGAGCCCCGCCACCGCCAGCCGCGGTGAGTGAATATCCACCGACGCCAGGCATTTCTGCGCGACCTCGATCGAGTCAACAAGAGCATCTGTCTTTATTAGGTCGATCGCCTGTCGCAGGCTGACGTGGCGGCTGTGGAAAAAGATCTTCATTTTGTCCACCTGGAACATCGTAATTCCCTTTTTCCCGTTGGACATCTCGGAAATCATTTCGGTGTGGCCGATGTAGTTCTGCTTGGCCTCCCGCAGCGCCTCCTTGTTAATCGGCGCAGTGGCAACGCCGTCCGCCTGGCCGGAGGTGCACAAATCAACGGCAGCCTGAATATACGCCACCGCGGCGTTCCCGGCGAGCGCCGTAACCGCACCAACCTCAAGGTCGGCAACATCAGCAACAACCTTCTGGTCCAGTACCGGAACGGTCGGCCGGTCACCGTGTTTCGGCGGCAGCGCCTTTGCCTCGGCCACGTCTTTCACCGGAACGATCGCAACCGGAATGTCCAACGCGTCACGGACCGCTTCCATCACGGCCAGGTCGCCACATACCACCGGTATTCCGCGGCTCCAGAAATCGTCCATCGTGAAGCTCTTCAGCGTAATCTCTGGACCTATGCTTGCGGGATCACCGAGGGTGATCGCCAAAACCGGTTTGTTGTTCATGAGTTGTTCTCCTTCAGAAACCATGTAAGTGTTTTCAAGAAGATGGACCGGTCTCCGACCAGTCCACCCTTGGTTACAATTTTTTTCTCCGCGAGCATTCCGTCGAGCATGATGCCGCCCATGACGAGCGATCCAAACTCTACCTCCGGGGCGATACTGCGCGCCCCAAGACGATCAAGTACCGCGGTCGCCGTCTCTCCGCCGGAAAGAATCAACCCGGCGATCTCATCCGAAACGTGATTGATGATGTACGCAACGCTCTCTGCGATCGCCTGAACGATCCGAGGCTGTAACGCGCGGTCCGCCCGTGTCCATTCCGGGCGCGCGACGAGGACATCCGATTTCGAGCTGTCCCACCGGTCGAGATAGTCTCGAACCACCGACGCGCTCGCCCCCGCGGCAACCGCGTCGATCGGGATGTCAAGATAACTGACCGCGTACTTCTGTTCCAGTACACTCACCTGCTCGCGTGTCTGCAGCGTGGTACTTCCGTTGGCAACCACCGTCAGTCGATGACGCGCACGCTGGTAGCGGAGACCCAAAACAGCGCCGATGAAGACGCCCGGGGCCGCATAAACTAACGGTGTCGGGACCGCCAGTGTAGCGCGTGCGATCGTCGCTATATCTGCGTCGCTGAAGGCATCCAGGACCGCAATAGCCCCCGGTTTGAGCACCTCGCTCAGGCGGGACCTGAGCGCCTCTTCTCCGGCAGTCACCTCGTTGAGTGGAATATACGTAACCGGTCCCGCTTTGGCAAAATAATCTGGAACGTAGCTGTTTGTGATTGGCCATCGCGGGTCAGTGGCAACCTCAGTTCGTTCTATTGGGACACCCCGAAGTTGTTGGTACCCGCCGATGCACAACCGTCCGCTGTCCGGATAGGAGGAAACGACGACAGCAGCGGCGTTTGGCCGGAGTTCCATAATCGCGGCGAGTTCTGCGCCAAGATGACCTCTGAGAGTTGTGTCAAAACGCTTTGCAATGATTGTATCCTGAGAAAACTGTTGAACAACCTTGGCTACGGTCTCGCGAGCGGACGCCTCGTCGACCGCTCGCGTCTCCGTGTTGAGCACCACGGCCCGTCCGGTATCCATCGCAGGATCGTATCGGTCATCCACACCCGTAAGCGCCCGTACCGGGATATTTTCATTTGCGATGAGAATTGCAAGCCCCATCGTTCCGGTCAGGTCATCCGATATTGCGGCGATCGACACCGCGCTACTATCCCCCATATCACCCCCCTTGCAACAGTCGCAAGAGGCCCAGACTTATTGCCGGGATATTGCTCACCATGAGCACACCAACTATCTCAGCAAGCAGGAACGGGACGATCTTGGCCGCGATTTTTTCCATCGTGACGTTGTACTCTTTCACTAATCCAGCGGCAACGAACAGATTGACCGCCATCGGAGGCGTAATCATACCGACGGAGGTGTTTACGACCATAATCGTACCAATCAAAATCGGGTCCATCCCGATATTTGTCAGTAGAGGTAACAGAATCGGCGCGACCAGAAGGATAATTGCCTGAGTTTCCAGGAAAATCCCCAGGAAGAGCAGTAGAATATTTGTGAGCGTGATGATAACGAACGGATTCTGGGAAAGGCTCAGCATCGTACCGGTAATCTGCTCGGAAATTCGGGCGACGGTTATCAACCATGAGAACGACTGGCTTGTCGCAATAACGAAAAATACGACTGCGCTGCTGATCCCCGCGTTGATAATGACGTCTTTGAGCTCACGTAATTTGAGCTCGTGATAGACGAATACCGAGACGACCAGACTGTACACGACAGCAACCGCACCCGCTTCGGTAGGAGTGAAGATTCCACCATAGATACCGCCAAGAATGATGAGCGGCATGATGATCGCCAGAATCGAGTTTTTGAGCGCGGTCAAAACATGTCGAAACGATGACCGTTCCTCGGTCGGGATTCCCAATTTGTGGGCTTTGAATACCACGACCATCGATAGAAGGAGCGCAAGCAGGATTCCCGGACCAATACCGGCTATAAACATGTCCCCAATAGAGACGCCGGCGACAACTCCGAATGTGATCATCGGGATGGAGGGAGGAATAACAACGCCAAGGGTCCCTCCCGCAGCCGCAATCGACGCCGAGAACGGCGCCGGATAACCTTTGCTGATCATTGCTGGAACCATAATCCCACCGATCGCCGCGACAGTCGCTGGGTTGGAGCCACTGATCGCACCGAAGAAGGCACTGGCCACGATCGTGATGAGACCGAGTCCGCCGCGAAAACTCCCGATCAATGCGGAGGCAAGTTCAATAAGGCGTTTGGAGATCCCCCCCTTGCCCATAATCCCGCCGGCGAGCATGAAAAACGGAATCGCCATAAACGGGAACGAGTCGACAGCTGTGAACATTCGTTGTGCCACTACCACCGGCTGCATCGGCAACACGCTGGTGGTTATGCCAATCATTGCTGCGAGTCCAATTGCCACACCAACGGGAATATTGACGAGAATCAGACCGATAAGTGATCCAAACATTGCAAGACCCATATCAGCCCCCCCCCTCATGAAGCTCAGCTCGAAGCGCGCGCTGTGCAAATACAAACCCCTGAATCGCGCGAATACTGACCAGAATCATTCCGTACGGGACCGCGGCGTACATGATCCAGATCGGAATGAACAGCGCCGGCGACGTTTGGTTCATCGCAATAAGCCGCTGTATGATATTGAGCATCATCATCACAATAGAGCCCGTGAAAAACAGCATTACAAGAAGACGCATCACGTCAAATACGAGACGGATCTTCGGATTCTTGATTCGATCGACGATGAAACTAACACTTATGTGCGAGCCGGTTTTCATCGCGATACCAGCACCGGTATAGGCAAGGTAAACCATAATGTACCGCGCCAGTTCTTCGCCCCAGAACATCGGAAAAAGGTTGAGGTACCGCGCAACAGTTGCAACAAACACAACCACAACCATCGCCGGAAAAAGCACCAGGAGTGCTCCCTCCTCGAATCGGTCAAGCTTCTTCAGAAATGACATATACCACCTGCTTTCGAAAGGAAACGGCCCGTCCATCCCCGGGCGGGCCGCGAGACATTATTCGCTACGCTGACCTACTGTTGGGCAGCGACAAAGCTTTCGACCATATCCTGATCGACCCGGTCCGCGAACTGGACATACACGGGCTGTACCGCCTCAAACCATTCGAGAGGATCGACTTCACTGATTTCCATACCCTGTTCTCGGAGAGCCGCCCGAAGTTCCTGCTCTCCCTGTTTGCTGAAGTTCCGCTCCCAAGTCCTAGCTTCCGCTTCGGCCTCCGCCACGATCTCGCGCTCTAAAGCAGTGAGTGAGTTGTTCCAGAAATCGAGGTTGATCAACAGAACCGCCGGAGAGTAGAAGTGCCCGGTAAGAGACAGGTAATCCTGAACCTCGTAGAACTTACTCGTATCGATGATAACCAACGGATTTTCCTGACCGTCCACTGTACCCTGTTGCAGCGCGGTGAAGAGCTCACCAAACGGCATCGGAACCGCCCGGGCACCCAGCGTTTCAAACGTGGCAACGTGAATCGGGTTTTCCATCAAACGGATCTTGAGACCCTGCATGTCTTCTGGAGAATCGACAGGACGCTCCGAATTAGTCAGGTTACGAAACCCGTTTTCCCAAATACCAAGTCCCTTTATCCCGGAACCTTCAAGCGACGCAAGGATTTCCTGCCCGGCGGGGCCGTCCATCCATTCATACGCTTTCTCACGATCCTGAACGATAAACGGCAGGTCAAACACCATAAACGCGTTCGTGAAGTTCGGGAGCGGACCGGTGGAAGTCAGAGTTGCCTCAATGGTACCAAGGGAAACTCCCTCAACCACATCGCGTTCACTTCCAAGCTGTGCACTGTGAAACACCTCAATCATGACCGACCCATCAGTGCGCTCTTCTACCAATTCTTTCCAGTGAAGCAGCCCCTGGTGGTAGTGGCTTTCCGGTGCCAGCGTATGAGAAACGCGGATCGTCTTGACCTCTTCAGCGCCGTCGCCCTCCTGCTGTCCTGATGCGAATACCATACTTGTAACAAGCAGAAACGCAGCGAAAATTACCAAACCCTTTCTTGCAGTCATTACTGACCTCCTTGTTTTGTATACCGCTATGCGGTAGTTCTTCCAATTATCCGGGACATCCCCGGCCTTAATCAGTATCAAATCCGTTATCACCACTCAACGAATCGGGAGAAACTCGCTCAACGCGCGCCGGGTCTACCCCCCGAGCGTCCCACTCTTCATCGGCCAGTTTGAAGTCGGTCACGATGGAGTCAAATTCGCCGAGCGAACAGATCTCCCAGAAGCTGGACACCTCAAATTTCATTGCATCCGCCAATAGAACCCGGATGCTCGCCGAGCGCATCACCTGCTGTTTAAGTGCCGCCTTGCCAACCGTCGGCGTATAAAGGACGCCGTCCGAAGAGATACCTGCAACACCCAGTACAGCGATATCCAGACGCATTTGTGACACAAAGCGCTCCGCCGCGGGGCCAAACATCGACCCGGTACTGTTCTGTACTTCACCACCAGCTACAAAAGTATGAATCCCCGCCTGGTACAACTCAGCGGCGATGCGAAGATCAAATGTTGCCACCGTGATGTTGCGTTTCGTTTTTAGAAGCCGCGCAACCTCAAACGTTGATGTACCGGCGTCAAGAATGACCGATGCACCGTCGGGGATCAGTTCCAGGCAGCGCCGTGCCATCGCTGTTTTAGCGCCGTGATTGTGAATTGCCTTGTCGTCATATCGTTCTTCATAGTTGAGGGTCATACCGTCGGGACTGACCGCCCCGCCGTAGGTACGTGTCAGCTTACCCCGCTCTTCCAGCGTCTTGAGATCACGGCGAATCGTAATCGGACTCACACGCAACTCTTTTGCCAATTCGTCGACTTTCACAGCCGAGTCACGCTCAATTCGGGATTGTATATATCGAACCCGTTCGACCGCGAGCAAATCGCCCTCCATCAACCATTACCGATCGTAAAACATCACAAACGATTACTAACAACCATAGTGAGGGCACTTTCCCGATCTGTCAAACACTTTTTTACTCGATTCTGAGCGACATTTCTCGGTTGAAATTAATCTCGGGACGCGCGAGTACACCGGGTCTCATGGGTGGACTTTCCGTTAGGGTTGGGACTGTATTCGTGCTTGTTGACACAGCAGACACCGCGCTATAGTATCGGGCCGATCAGAAGAAAGCCCGAGTGAATAGTAGG
>CAYZFR010000212.1:0-6664 GCA_964477875.1 uncultured Myxococcales bacterium | reverse complement strand
ACGAAAAGCCTGCCTACCCAGACGAATAAATCCGTTCTTCAGCACCCCCCTAGTGCCACCGAGGGGGACCGTCCAAAGGCCAGCGACGAAAGCGCCTCGGCACCTCCAGAAAGCGAACGCCGAAGGCGCGCCAGCCCGAGGGCCGGCTGGGACAGCCATGAGCCAGGTGCATGTGGTGGCGCACGTCACCCAGGAGGAAGAAGGCCTCATCCTCGGAGCGAACACCCTCGATGCCAACCTCCAGCCGGCTGCCGAGCGGGGGCAGCTCGGTGGCTTGGATCAAGATCCCATGCTCGGAGAGATTGCGGGCCACCCCCCGCATGGGTCCGAGCTCGGTGTGCAGCCGAACGGAAAAGGAGAGCCGAGGATGAAGGGGAATCCGCGGTCGCGCCGAACCCGAGCCAGGCATCGCTCCGGACCCTGCGAGAGGCCGAGAAGCGGGTCAAAATTTCGGTCAGCCGGACCCGAAGAAGTCGTTGAACATCGCCCGGAGCAGCGCCGCTACCCGGAGACTCATGATCCCGAGGACCGCTCCCAGGCAGCCGTACATGTTCATCAACCAGCGGTCGTCTCGGAGCTCGGGGTGGCCGTAGTACCAGTAGGCCCAGCCCAGGGCCCCGCCGAGAAGTCCTGGGCCGAGGCTGCGCAGGAGCTTGGCCCGGAAGGTCAGGGGCCGTTCTTCAGACCGAGGCCGAGGGCTGCGTCGCAGGGTCATTGGACCCGCAGGTCTCCAAGATCTACGGTGACGCTGACCGGACCCACCATCACCTTCGCCCGGCCCTTGCCGTCCACCTCCGACAGGTAGCCGGCTCTGCCCGAGAAGAGCCCGGTCAGAATCGTGACCCTATCCCCAGGGAGGATGCCCGGACGCTTCTTCGCCTCCGCTTTCTCCTGGCTCTCCTCGAGAACGGTCTGCAGCGGCCCGTAGTCATTGTCTGGGCTCCAGACCAAGAAGTGAAAGCAGTTGGCCACGCTCCGAAAGAAGGGCACCAGTTCGTCCAAGAGGGCGTCGCTGCCGAGCACGTCTCGGGCGCGAGGCCAACGACGTGCGACCGAGAACTCGTTCGGGACCCCCTCGATCTCGCCGGCGATGCGAACCAGGCTCGCCTCGTCCAGAGGCGGACGCTCAGCGCCCCAGCACAGCTCGGCCGGACCCGGGACCTTTTCAGCGTGGGCGAGGAGCTCTTCCCGAGCCCAGTCGAGGCTGAGCTTCTCGGCCAGGTTGGTGCGGTCGACCCGGGCCGCGATCGGAATGCGAAACCCAGCCCCCAGCCCTTCCTCATCCACCTCGATGAAGAGCTGGGCGTGCTGCTGGTGGAGCGCGATCTGGAACAAGCCGAGCCCATCGCTGAGATCGGTCTTGTCGCGCTTGGGCACACGCCGCCGATCCTCGGCCCCGCGGACGAACACGGCCGCGATGGATCTAACTTTTCGACCGTTGGCGACCGAGGGCGCATCCTCGGTGGACGTCAGCTCCAGACCGTCCATGTCGTCCAGGGCGCCGAGAGCCTCGCCGATGGCGAGGAGCTTGTCTCGAGCGGCTCGGCGCTCGAGGGTGTACAGGTTCGAGCCCCACTTCTTTCGCGCGAAGGCCTCGAAGTCGGCGTCGGTCAGTCCTTCGAACATCAGGGGCTCCACAGGAGGCGAGGTTCGCTTCGAAAAGCCTCCAGGCTCGGCGCGCCTACCCCGAAGAGCACAGCTCGCAGCTCGGCGATGATCCCCTCCAGAAGGCGCTGAACGGCTTCCTCACTCTCGTGGGCGGCGCTGAGAACCGGTGATGCCATTCCCGCCACGTCGGCGCCCAGGGCTATGCACTTGGCCACGTCGAGTCCACTGCGAATCCCGCCCGACGCGACGAGCGGAATGCGCGCATGAACCTTCCGGACCTCGAGGATCGCCTCGGGCGTGGTCAGTCCCCAAGCGGCCAAGACGTCCCCCATCCGGCGATGTCCCTCGGACTGGGCGACTCGGCCCTCGACCAGGGACCAGCTGGTGCCGCCGCCCCCCGCGCAGTCGAGTCCCTGGATACCAGCTTCCACCAGACGGCGCGCGTCGTCGGCGGGAAGCCCGAAGCCCACCTCTCGGGCAAAGACCGGAACGTCCCGGCCTTCCCTCGCCCAGGCGTTGCACAGCGCCTCGATCGCCGACAGCACGCCCGACCACTCGGTGTCGCCGCCTTCCTGAACCACCTCCTGCATGGCGTTGAGGTGCAGGTAGAGTCCGTCGGCGCCGATCATGTCGACCGCCCGCCGCGCTTCTTGGACGCCGTAGCCGAGCTTGAGCTGGATGGCCCCGAGGTTGGCCATCAGAGGAATGGTGGGCGCGACGCTGCGCACTTCGAACAGGGACGCTCGATCGGGTCTCTCGATCGCGACCCGCTGGGATCCAACGCCGAACGGAAGCCGAAGCCGTTCCGCCACCGCGGCCATCCGTCGATTGAGGGCTCCGCCCTCGGCCAGGCCGCCGGTCATGGGGGCGATCATGATCGGCGCCGCGATCGGCTTTCCGACGAAGCGGGTCTCGAGCTCGACCGCCGCCAGGTCGACCTCGGGCAGGGCGCGGGGCAAAAAGCGCAGCCCCTGCAGCGTCAGGGCTCCACGCCGGTCCCCCGGGACCTCGCTACCCCCGTCCAGGGCGGCCTGAATGTGGGCCAGCTTGTCGTCGATCCGGCGGTCGGCCACGCGTCGACGTTCGGGGCCCGGCGAAGGAGGGTCAAGATGAGATGGAGTCTCGGCGGTCCCGGACCTCGATCGCTCCACCCGCCACGTCGTGGACCTTCAGCTCGGCCTGGGGTCCGAGGGTGTGGGCGACGCCCTCGGCCGTGCTCGTGCTCGTCAACATGACTTGCCCATTGAGGGCACGCACGGCGGCAAACAGGTTTTGCTGCCGGTCTTCATCGAGCTCGGAAGACATGTCGTCCAGGAGGAGGACCGGGGCTTCACCGAGTCGACTCGACGTGTGCCGAAGCTCAGCCAGCTTCATGGCCAGAGCGAGGGCCCGGTGCTGGCCCTGAGAGGCCCGCTCTCGAGCCGGGGCGTCATCGAGGGTGATGGCCAGGTCGTCGCGATGCGGTCCGAAGCTGGTCTTCTTCCGCGCCCGATCCCGCCCCCGATCTCGGGCCAAGCGGCTCAAGTAGGCCTCCAAACCTCCGGCTAGCTCGACCTCGGTCTGCAGATGGACGCTGGCCCGGGGGGCCGGCTCGGCGATCCGTCCGAAGGCCGCGATCATCTCTGGCCCCCAGTCCTCGACGAAGCGGGCTCGACGCTGAGCCAGCTCCAGGCCGTCCTTCGCAAGCACCTGATCGTAGGCGAGCAGGGAGGCTTCGGAGGCTCCATCGGCGAGGAGCCTGTTCCGCTCCTTCATGGCCTTTTGGTAACGCAGGGCGTGTTCCAGGTAGCTGGGCGCTACGTTCAGCACCGCCCGGTCGAGGAAACGCCGGCGCTGCTCCGGCGCCCCTTTGCTGAGCTCCAGGTCGTCGGGCGTGAAGGCGACCATGACCAGGTGACCGAGGAAATCGGTCGTCTTGGCAGAGGCTTCGTCCTTGAGGAGCCTGCGACTCCCTGCTCGGAATCGAACTTCGAGCCGGTGGGTGAGCCCGGTTCGCTCCCGGTAGACGTCGAGCTGGATCCGGCTCTCTTCCACACCGTGCTGCAGGAGCGCCCGCCGCGGCACCGAGCGGAGGGGGCGGAGCGCGGAGAGGAAAAACAAAGCCTCCAGAAGGTTCGTCTTGCCCTGGCCATTGCGTCCCAAGAAGGCGTTGAAGTGCGCCGATGGCTGGAGGTGGACGGCGCTCAAGTTTCGAAAGTGGGCGATCCGCCCGGCGACGATCCGCACTGCTTCACATGCGCATCGGCATCACGACCGCGCTGTGGTCGTCGGCGCCGGCGGCGTGCAGGACTCCGGGGTTCATTTCGTCCTTGAGCTGCAGCACCACCTCGTCCGTCTTCAAGCTGTTCAGGATGTCGAGGAGGTAGCGATAGTTGAAGCCGATCTTGAGCGCCTCACCTTCGTAATCCACGTCGAGCTCCTCCACCGCGTCGCCCATGTCCGGGTTGTTGGCGCGGAGGGCAAGGACGTTGGTCTTGAGGTCGAGTTGCACGCCTTGGGCCTTGTCCGGCGCCAGCAGAGAGACCCGCTTGAGAGCCTGCATGAAGGCGGTACGGGACGCCTTCATGGTTCGCGTGAGGTCCCCTTCCTTCGGGAGCACCTGCTGGTAGTCGGGGAAGCGACCGTCGACCAGTCGCATCGTCAGCAGGAGCGAGCCCTTCTCGAAAACGGCGCTGTTCTCCACAAAGCCGAGACGCCCCGGCAGGTCGCCCTCGTCGAGGATTTTGCGGAGCTCCTGCAGACCCTTGCGGGGGATGATCACGCCCTCGCTCATGACCGGCTCGACCTCGGTTGGACGCTCGACCATGGCGAGGCGATGTCCATCGGTGGCGACCATCCGCAGGCCTTGGCCTTCGCTGGTGCGCTCGCAGTAGACGCCGGTGAGGTTGTAGCGGGTCTCATCGGTGGACACGGCGTAGAGCGTCTTCTCCAGCATCTCCGAGAAGCTCTGTCCGTCGAGGGGGAAGAAGGGCACCTCTTCGAAGCGCGGTAGGGCGGGAAACGCGTCTGCTGACAGCCCGTTTAGGCGGTAGTTGACCTTGCCGCAGCGGACTTCGACCGACTGGTTGGCCGTTTGCTCGAGGGTCACTTCGGACTCTGGGAGAGAGCGGACGATGTCGTAGAGGGCTTTGGCGCCGAGGGTCATGCCGCCTTCGCCTTCGACCTCGGCTGGGTAGATGCCCGTGAGTCCGATCTCCAGATCGGTGGCCGAGACCCGGAGCTGTCCGTCGGGCGTGCTCTCGAGCAAGGCGTTGGCGAGGATGGGCATGGTCGTCTTTTTCTCGACGATGCCCTGGACGCGCTGGAGCGCTTTGGCCAGGTCGGGAACTCTCAGAGTGATTCGCATGGTCGTGGTCCTGATGAGGGGATCTTTAAAGATCTCGTAGTCGTAGTAGGGCCTGTGAATCTGTGGACAAAGGCCCCATCTCCCCGAAAGCACTCGAAGAGTGAGCGCACAGATCAGCGGTGGTCCGGCGGGGGAGAAACTGTGGAGCCGGGCAAGGACCGGGAGGCGCTCGGGTTGTCCACGGATTCATCCACAACATCTTGGGGTGAGAAATAGCCGGAGCGCAAGATGTTGGGCTAACGATCGAGCAACGCATGTTCGATCTCCTCTAGATGGCGGTGGACTTCGGGTTCTTGGCCCCGGGCTTCGATGCGGCGGACGGCGTTGATGGCCGTGGTGTGGTCCCGGCCGCCGAGGGCGCGGCCGATCTCGGGATACGAGGCGCTGGTGTGCTTGCGGCACAGATACATCGCGATCTGCCTGGGGAGGGAGATCGCCCGGGCGCGTTTCGAGGACTTGAGCTCCGTGACCTTGACGTCGAAGTGGCGGGCCGTCGCCTTGAGGATCGTTTCGCACGTGAGCTGGCTTTTGCCGGGCAGGATATCCCGGAGAACGTTTTTGGCCAGCTCGATGCTCATGGGCTGACGCGTCAGAGATGCATACGCAGAAACCCGAATCAAACAGCCCTCTAGTTCTCGAACATTGGAGCGGACGGACTGGGCGATGAAGAGGGCGACCTCGTCGTCGAGGGGGATTCCATCAGACTCGGCCTTGCTCCGGACGATCGCCATGCGGGTCTCCAGCTCGGGTGGCTGCAGGTCGACGATGAGCCCCCACTGGAAGCGAGACCGGATCCGGTCCTCCAGGTCCTGGATCTCGTGGGGAAGCTTGTCGCTAGTCACGACGACCTGCTTCTCGGCGGCGTGAAGCGTGTTGAAGGTGTGGAAGAACTCGTCCTGGCAGGCCTCTTTGCCGGCGATGAACTGGATGTCGTCGATGAGCAGGACGTCGCAGGCGCGGTAGAGGCTTCGGATCTCGTGCATGCGCTTGTTCTGGATGCCTGTGACGACGTCGTTCACGAACTGCTCGGTGGTCAGATAGCGGACGACGGCCCCCGGCCGGGCCTGAAGAATGGTGTGGCCGATGGCTTGAATGAGGTGGGTCTTTCCTAGACCCACCCGGCCGAAGACGAACAGAGGATTGTAGGCCCGGCCGGGGTTTGTGGCGACGGTCTGCGCGGCGGCGGCTGCGAGCTGGTTGGAAGGGCCGGTGACGAAGTTGTTGAAGGTGTAGCGCTCGGAGATCCGCTTAAAGGCCTCTGGCATCGACGGGGCATCGGGAGGGAGGGATCGGTCGAGGGCAGCTTCGGGGGCTGAGCGGTGGTCGACTTGGAGGGTCAGCTTGGCGCCGGGGGCGAGGCGACGGAGCTCTTGCTCGAGCACGTCCCTGTAGTGGTTCTCGACCCAATCCAGACCAAAGGCGTCGGGCAGGCCCAAGGTGAGCAGCGTCTCCTTTTCTTCGAGAACGCTCATGGGCTGGATCCAAGTGGCAAAGGCTTGCTCGTTGAGTCGTTCGCGGAGGGCTTGGCGCAGATGGGACCAGTACATGGGCAAGACACCCCGCCGAGCGGGGAGGGCGGAAGCTAGCGAGCGGTCCTGGCGATCGCAACATGGGCCGGGGGGGTTTCGTGGATCGGCTTGACAGGCCTGGCGGGTCCAGGCACGAGCCTCGTTCCCCGGAGGAATAGATGAAGCGGACGTTCCAACCTTC
>CAYZFR010000211.1:5587-6726 GCA_964477875.1 uncultured Myxococcales bacterium | reverse complement strand
GGGCGCTGATCCGTCGGATGCGTCCGGTGGTCTCGTGGAACCGCCGCCCACCAGATGAGGAGTGTGGTCTTCCCGGCGCCGAGGAAGCCCGAGAGGACGGTGACGGGGATGCGTTCGTTGTCGGTCGACTTCGCGCTCATCGTGACTCTGCACGCCGGAGATCGGCCGACCTCATCAGCCTACCGTCGCCAAGGACAACATAAATGCAAGGGGCTTGCGTTTTCAAGCGGATCGTCGAGGGAGGCGAGCGAGAGTCTGCGCCCAATCAGGAGCTCTTCGGATACGGGGGCAGCATGATCCACCCCGTCTCGACTCCGCCGTGTTCGTTCGTTCGCGGCGGCAGCAGAATGCGTCCGCCGTGCGGAAGCTCCGGGTCGTGCATCGAGCGGAACACCTCGGCGGCCGCTTCGTAGGCGTCCGCGGATTCGTAGGAAACCGGTTGGAGACATCCCGCTCGAAAACAACGCGACTCCCCGATTCGGGGCGCGAGGTCCGTCGGAAGAGATGCCCCCCAAGTCGAGAAGACCTCCGGAGCGGGTCTCGTCCAAGGCTCCGACGAGTAGCCGCTCTGTTCGAGCCTCCGAATGATGGTCTCATGACGCTCCGCAGGCGACAGGTCGAGGCGACGGATGGCCGAAATCACCGATGCGCGGAGGGACTCCGCAGCCTCGACTTCGTCGATCTCGACTTCGTCGAGTGCGGCTTCGGCTGAGGAGGGTTCAGGGCCCGCGGCGTATCCCCGACGGCGGAACTCCGCGAGCAAACTTCTTCGGGCGACCGGTTCGGTCTCCCGCCCTTCGGACCCCAGCGCCGGTGTCGCCGGCGACTCGCGGCCGGCAACACGAGACGTCTCGGCCCGTGGCTGCGAGGGGCCCGGCTCGTCGGATGATGACGAGGACTGGACCACGATGAAGAGCGCGGCGACTGCGACCGAGCCCGTGGCCACGGCAGCTGCAACCCACACCCACCTCTTGGGTGCCGCGTCCTTCGACGTCGCGCGAGAAGTGTCCATGCTGGCCAAGCCCGTCCAAGGAAGAGCACGGGGCTGCTTCAGTCGCCGTTCGCGTCTGCAGCAGCTCCGTGCCTACCCTCATCAATCATCCGCCGCCATGGTCGTGGTCATCGTCGCCATGGTCGTG
>CAYZFR010000211.1:0-5487 GCA_964477875.1 uncultured Myxococcales bacterium | reverse complement strand
CTACCCTCATCAATCATCCGCCGCCATGGTCGTGGTCATCGTCGCCATGGTCGTGATCATCGTCGCCATGGTCGTGGTCATCCTCGCCATGGTCGTGGTCATCCTCGCCATGGCTGTGGCCCATCTCATGGAAGCCCCAGCCCACGTTTTGAACGTCGGTCGGCCCGAACTTCACGTCGTAGCGCCCCGTCTCCAGGTCCGCGACGCGGACCATGGCGATCGAGGAGCATTCGGAGCCGGGCTGGGTGATCTCGAACGACACGGTCTCGTTGTGCTCGGTGTGAATCAGCTCCATGGGAACGTCTTCGCTCACGCTGAGGAGGTACTCTCCAGCTTCCTGGAGTTCGAAGTGGATCCATCCGCTGTACTGCGAGCCATCCGCGAGCAGGGCGACGTTGACTCGCGAGTGAACGAACGTCGCTTCGGTGCCGTTGGCCTGGTCGGCCGCCGCATCGACGGACTGGAACGGTCCGTTATCGAAATGACCGCACATGTGCGCTTCGGCTCCTTCGAGAGGGCTGCCGTGGTCGTGGTCCTCATCGTGGTCGTGGTCCTCATCGTGGTCGTGGTCGTGGTCGTGGTCGTCACCCGCCTCGCCCCCGCACGCCGCGCTCATGAGCAGCGCCGCAGCTCCGACGACGGAGAGGATGCCCCGGTGAAGACGAGGCAGAGTGTCGATTCGTGAATTCATTGTTGAACCTCCTTGGATTGTTGCCGCCAACAGGTGGCGAGACTCGGAATCGTTATTGCAATCGAGTTGCATTGCAAGCGGGTTGCAACTGGACGAAAGCGCTCGAGACGTCAACCACGTCAACCGACACGCGGAGCATTCGAGTCGACCCTGAGCTGGGGAGGAACCCGAGTGCTATCGACGACTGCGCCGCCCGTCCGGCCGCGGTGGACGGTTGGGACCGCGCGCCAGGCAGTCGGGGCATTCACCCTGCAGGTGAATTTGGGCATTCTGGATGGACCGAGACCACGCTTCGTCCGGCGCGGGGGCTGCGATGATGTCGACGGGCAGGCAGGCGATCCGCCCGCAGTCGTCGCATCGGAAATGCGGATGCTGGTGAGTGACGCCGAGCGGGTCCGACAGGGCGTAGCGGTCGATGCCGTCGATTCGACTGACGACCGGCGCGATCCCGGCGTCCCGCAGCTTGACGAGGTTGCGGAAGGTCGTCGCCTGGTCCCAGCCTACGTCGCCCAACCGTTCGACGACCTCCGAGTGAGAAAGCGGAATCCGAACCGCACCGAGCGTGCGGAGCACCGCAATGCGGGGTGCGGTGGCTCGAAGTCCCGCCTTGTTCAGGAGGTCGCGGGCCTTTCGGTCGGTCATCGGCATGCGCCCCCCGTGTTAGCTTTGGATCGCCGCATCGGCAAGCACCGAGCGCTTCGGGAAATCGGACGGCTCGCGTTGCGGTCGGTCGAGATCGAAGCCGAGCCTGACCGCATGACCGTTCAATGGCAGTGGTCGATGTGACATATCCTCGAACAGCAGTCCGCCGAGGACCGGCAGAACCCTCCAGACGGTGCGCATTCCGGCAGCTCGCCCGCTTCGATCTCGACCTCGAGTTCGTACGCCCCTTCGCCCACCCCGTAGACCGACACCAGGACCCCGGCGGTCCCGGTCGCCCGGGCTTGGAAGTCCGCGCGCTCGACGCTGCTCGATTCGGAGATCGAGAACGCCCGTGCATCTCTCGAGCTCGGTCCGAACGCGAACAAGTCCAGGTCGACCTGTTGAGCGTCGAACCGAATCTCCACGATCACGCGGTCCCCCGTCTCAACCGGGAACGTGAACCAGTCCCCTTCCGCCGGGCACGCGTACAGCGGTTCGGCCGGGACCTCGGTCAGAGCCACCGCCTGCGATGGCTCGTCGTTGGGTTCGTGCGGGTCGTTGGGGCCCCGACACTCGGGGATCGGTTCGCAGGTCCGCTCCAACCCCACCCCCGTCTGCGTGTGCCCCGAGTCGCAGCGACACGAGCGTCCATCGAAGGTCCCATGGCGCCCGCAGTTCGGCTGTGTCGGCTCGACGGGATCGACCTCTTCGACGACCTCGACGCAGACCCCGTCTTCGACCGCATGGCCCTCGTCGCAATCGCAGCTCGGGCCTTCGGCGACGTCTTCGACGAGGCGCCCGTGAGGCCCGCAATCCAACGCGACGTCGTCGACACCTCCTTCGGGTCCGGTTCCTTCGACTCCTCCGCAAGCAACGACGCCCCAGACCAGCCCCAGAGCCATCGCTGCCCATGACGACCGCTTCATGCGTCCTCAGTGCCAGCCGGCCACCGGAAATGCAACTTTATTGCAAATGCAAGCAACTTGCATTATGGCCAGCCGCATGACGAGACCCAGTACTTCCCTCTGCATGGCCATCCCGGCGATCCTCGTGGTTCTGGCCGGTTGCGGGTCCGACGGAGCCGATGGGGCCGACGGAGCCGCAGGTCGGGATGGCGCCGACGGGACCTCGTGTCGGGTCGAAGAGGTGGCCGCCGGAGCCCAGATCGTCTGCACCGACGGAACGAGCGTTCTCGTTTCCGATGGGGATGGTTGCACCGTGGTGCAGCTGCCGGGCGATGAAGGTGCTGCCGAGATTCAATGCGCCGATGGGAGCACGGCTCGCGTTGGGGTCTCCTCGGACGCTTGCACGTGGACCCCCATCGAGGGCGGCATCGCCGCCGATTGCCCGGACGGGAGTCGCTTCGTATTTCGCGACGCGCCCGAGACGCCGCCTGCGGCCGTACGCCTGGTGGCGGGCGTGGCGTCGGTCGGAGCGTCGGACGGCGTCGGACTCGAGGTCCGCATGGATGGCGCTTTGACCGGCGACCTCGACCGCTCGGGCGACTTCCTCTACTTCGTCGATTCCTTCAATGGGACGGTTCGACGCTACGGCGTGGAGTCGCGAAGGGTCTTGACGCTGGCGGGTCAGCCCGGCGTCGAAGGCATCTCGGACGGGCCCGGCGATTCGGCGAGCTTCGAGAACCCCCGCGGTCTGTCGGTGGATGACGACCGTGGCCTCCTTTACGTCATCGACGGGTTCAATTGCACGGTGAGGACCGTCGCCCTCGAAGACCGCTTCGTTGGCACGATCGCCGGCACCCCGGGGGATTGCGGACACCAAGACGGCTCTCTCGCCGAAGCTCGCTTCGGATTGATCATTGGCACGGCGATGGGCCCTGACGGGCGCTACCTCTATCTCTCCGACCGGGGCAGCCAGACCATCCGCCGCATCGACCTGGAGGCCGGTCAGGTCGAGACCGTGGCCGGACAGGTCGGTGTGCGGGGCAGCGACGACGGGGTCGGGACCGCGGCTACGTTCAGCGGCCCCGGCGGCATCGCGTTCGACGACGGGGGCCAGTTCCTCTACGTCAATGACACGTTCAACAGCACCATCCGCCGGATCGACATGACGTCCTTCGACGTCGTCACGATCGCAGGTGAACCGGGCGAACGAGGCAACGTCGACGGGCCCGGTCCAGACGCTCGCTTCGCGACTTCGCAGGGCATCACGTATGCCGACGGTCAGCTCTACGTGGCCGGCTTTCACGGGTCCGTCCGTCGAATCGACCTGGGCACCGATCCTGTCACCGTCGAGACCATCGCGGGCGAGAACGGCGCCTCGGGGTCGACCGACGGGCCGTTCGACGTGGCCCGCTTCGGGGTCGCGTTCGGAATCGTGGCGCATCCCGATGGAAATCGCCTCTTCTACTTCGATCGCGGAAACAACAACCTGCGCGAGCTCGACCTGGCTCGACGCTCGGTGGCGACCGTCTTCGGCCCTCAGAGTCCAACCGGATTCGAGGACGGGCCACTGGGGCGTTCTCGGTTCGACGGGCCGCAAGCCGTCGATGCATCGTCGGACGGAGCCACGATCTACGTCGCCGACCGCGGGAATGGCGTCATTCGCGAGTATGACGTCGAGTCGGGCCTGCTCTCCACGATATCGGGCCGCCCGGAGCGAAGCGGCAACGAGGACGGCCAGTTCGACGGGACGCTCTACGGCTCCATCGCCGACCTCGTCCTCGATCCATCGGGCGAGACGCTCTACATCGCCGACGGGGGTTTCGGCGGAAACGGAACGCTTCGGGCGCTCGACCTTCTCACTGCTACCTCCACGACGCTGACGCGTCTGCCCGAACCCGACCAAGAGCAAGGCACCGACGGCCCTTTCAACGCCGCCACCTTCATCTCTCCGCGGGGAATGGCCTTCTCTGCCGACGAGACTGCGCTGTGGGTGAGTGATTCGGGCGACGCCAGCTTGCGGCAGGTGGACCTCGCGGCCCGCAGCGTGACCACGTTCGCGGTCGAGGTCGTCAACGCCGCTGGCTTTCGAGAGCCCGTTCAGTTCGGCTCACCGGCGGGCATCGCGCCGCGGCCGGACGGCACCGCGCTCTACGTGGTGGACGGGTCCCGGCACGTCGTGTGGGACATCGACCTCTCGACCCAGACCGCCACCGTGGTGGCAGGGCGTCTCGACGAGCGCGGAGCCTTCGACGGCGTCCGCTTCGATGCGGCCTTCTCGTTCCCGGAGGACGTGGTCTGGGGCCCGGACGATAGCCTGTGGGTGACCGACAGCTTCGGTCACGCCGTTCGCCGAGTCGACCCGAGCACGGGAGAGGTGCGAACGCTGGTCGGCCAGCTCGGGCGATCCGGAGGCGTGGGAGCGCAATCGGCTCCGCTGGACACGGCGAGGCTCTACATCCCGGAGCAGCTCACCATCACCCCCGATTCGCTGTTCTTCACGGCCGATGAGGGTCTCTTCGCGGTTCCGATCTCCGCATTGGGCGCACCGGCTCCATGACGGTCGAGGTCCGTCGACTCGCCGCTTTGGTGGTGCTCGCAATGCTGGGTTGTGGACCCGCAGACCGTGGGCCCGACTCCGCGGATTCGGGCTTGCCGCTGACGAGCGACGGCGAAGCGCGGGACGCGGGTCTGTCCGACGGACCGTGGGTCGAAGATGCTGCCGTTCCCGACGATCCGTTCTTGATACCGGGAACGGGGATCGAGGGGTTCGTGCCCATCGATGAGGTCGAGCATCTCGAGTGGATCCGCGGCCCCCAAGGCGGCTACCACGTTTTCGGCGGGCTCTCCGCCTCGGCGGCGGTTCTTCGCGCCTTCGAGCTCCCGAGCTGGAATGACGTCGCGCTGGGGTTTCAGTTGGAGGACTCTTCGGGAGACCGGATCGCGGAAGCTTGGCTGCTCGGTGTCGTTGGAGGTTGGAGTGAGCAGCCGGACGGCCGATTCGCAGTTTGGCGCGTGCTCCTGATCCTCGAGCCGGGCCGCAGCCCCCACGCGATCTCTCGAGAGGCGCTCACCTATCGGGTGTTCGTCGAAGCCCCCGACGGCGAGCGCTTCGAAGCAACAGCTGGGGTTGAGACCCGGTGCTGCGGCTGAACCCGGCGCTCGAGGCTCGGAAGCCAGCCGGAAGACGATCGGCGACCTGCCTCGATGTCCCCCGTCAAGCCATCGCGTTCGTCTCCGCTACCACTAGGG
>CAYZFR010000210.1:0-6735 GCA_964477875.1 uncultured Myxococcales bacterium | reverse complement strand
CTAGCAGATCCCTCGCAGCCGGCGTTCGGGGCGGGCGTTGCTGCTGGGGGTGTAGACGGTCTTCACGTGACCGATGTCGGCGATGCGCCGAAGGGCGAGCTCGTCGGCGGCGCGATAGACCGGGATGTTCTGCTCCTTCGAGATGGCGAAGACCTTCAGCATGATGTCGTAGATGCCTTCTGCATGCTTGAGGGCCCGCTCTTGGTTGTAGCCCTCCAGCTCGTTGGCGACGTTGATGAGCCCGCCCGAGTTGATGACATAGTCGGGGGCGTAGAGGATGTGGCGAGCCTCCAGGGCGGCGCCGTGCTTCTCCTCGTCCTCCAGGATGTTGTTCGACGGCCCGGCCACGATGTCGACCGTCAGTCGGTCCACGGTGTCGTCGTTGATCACGCCGCCGAGGGCGCAAGGGGCGAAGACGTCGGCCTCCACGTCGAAGATCGCCTCTGGCTTCACCACCTCGATCGGGTAGTCGGACTGAACCCGGGCGATGTTCTCTTCGGAGATGTCGCATACCGTGACCCGAGCCCCGTGCTCGAACAGGTGGCGGACGAGGTGCCGGCCGACCGCGCCCACGCCCTGCATGGCGACGTGCTTACCCTTCAGGTCTTCGGAACCCCAGCGGACCTTGGCCGCCGCCCGGATCCCGTTGAAGGCCCCCAGAGCCGTGACCGGCGAAGGATCGCCGGAGCCCCCCAAGGCTCGGCTGATGCCGGTGACCCAGTTCGTCTCCATCCGCACCCACTCCATCGCGTGGACGTCGGTGCCCGAGTCTTCGGCCGTGATGTAGCGGCCCCCGAGCCCCTCGACGAAGCGCCCGAAAGAGCGGAAGAGCCGCTCGGAGCGGTCCTTCTTGGGGTCGCCAATGATGACCGCCTTGCCGCCTCCCAGGTTCAAGCCCGCCGCGGCGCTCTTGAAGGTCATGCCCCGCGCCAAACGCAGGACGTCCCGGATCGCTTCCTCGGTGGTCGGGTAGGGCCACATGCGACATCCGCCGAGGGCGGGCCCGAGGGTGGTGTCATGGATGGCGATGATGGCCTTCAGGCCTGAATCGGCGTCCTGGCAGAAACAGAGCTGTTCGTAGTTTTTGGAGGCCAAAGCCGCAAACACATCCATGGCCGCGGGACGCTAGGAGCGTCCATCCGAGAGGGTCAACCGTTTCGACTGGGCTGACGCGGCGCGCTGTTGCGGCTGCACCACACCGTACACCAGAGACGACGCCGGCCGGCGCAGGCGGCCTCGGATCCCGCCGTAGGAGGCCATCCGAGCTTTGGCATGAGTTCTGAAGAGGAGAATCGCATGCAGACGAACCACGCTCCGCGCTTCATCGACAGCTGGCTCGATGCGGTCAGCAACCACATCTCGGTCCGGCGGCAGACCCTGCAGGACCGCCCTCGGCCCAAGCGAAACCGAGAGCGGGAGAAGGCCCGACGCCAGGCCCGCCAGCTCTTCGCCGAGTACTACGCAGATCTGGCGGTCGAGCAGGTCGAGATGGCCGCCTGAGAACGCTTCGGCTCAGGGCTGGGCGCGCTCGAAGAGCGCCCCTCGGAGCGCGTCCATGCCCTCTCGTTTGGTGGCCGAAGTAGGCCAGAGCGCGGCGGCCGCGAGCGCCTCCTTCGCGGCGGACAAGGCTGGCTTCTTCTGGGCCTTGGAGAGCTTGTCCATCTTGGTGACCACCACCCACGGCTCGATCCCTTGGCCCGCCAGGTAGTCCCGGACCTCCCGGTCGTCTTCGCTGGGCGGCCGCCGAGCATCGACGAGCACCAGCCCCGCTTCGGCGCGGCCGGAGCCGAGATAGCCCTGGACGATTCGTTCGAAACCGGCCTTCACCTGGTGGGGAACCCGGGCGTAACCATAGCCCGGAAGGTCCACCAAGCGGATGGTCCGCTTCCCATCGTCCAACTCGAAGAAGTTGATCAGCTGGGTCCGACCTGGCGTGTTGCTGACCCGGGCGATGCGGGCTCCGCACAGGGCGTTGAGCAGCGTGCTCTTTCCGACGTTGGAGCGGCCCACGAAGGCGAACTCCACCGGCCCTGGCTCCGGAAAATGGCTGGGAGCGGTGGCTGAGACCAGGAATCGCGCCTGCACGATGCGGATGAGCGTAAACCGTTGGAGCCGCCCAACCCAATCTTCTTGGCTCCGCCGAAGCCTGAAGGCAGACTCCCTTCTCGATGAAGGGATGGAAGGCCATCGTGAGCGGCCTCGTCATAGCGGGGGCGGCCATGTTCCTCCTGGCCGATACGCTGTTTGCGACCGACGCCCTCACTTATTTCCACCCGGTCGACGAGGTCCTCGCCGAGCCGAGTGAGTTCGTGGACAAGCGGATCCGGATCGGGGGGCACGTCGTGAAGGGCACCATCGCCCAGCGGCCGGGCACCCTCGACTACCACTTCCGCGTCCAGCCCATCCCGGAGATGGCCAAGCGCCCCGAGATGATCGGCGAGTCGATGCCGGTCATGTTCAACGGCATCGTGCCCGATACCTTCGAGGACGACGCCGAGGTCATCGTGACCGGTCGGCTGGCGGCCAACGGAACCTTCGAGGGCCAGGAGCTGGTCGCCAAATGCCCGTCCAAGTACGAGGCGGGCGAGAAGAACGCGGGGACCTACTAGCCATGGCCGCCTTCGGGGAACTGCTTCTCTACCTCGCCCTCATCGCGATCGCCGGCACCACCGTCGCCTCCGTCACGGGCGCGGTGCACCGCTCCGAGCGCTGGACCGAGAGCGCGCGCTTCGGCACCTACGCCGTCTTCGGTCTGTTGACCTGCGCCTCGATGGCGCTCATCCAGCTCTTCGTGGCCGAGGACTACTCGGTCAAATACGTCCACCACTACAGCGACCGTTCGATGCCGCTGTTCTACAAGATCACGTCTTTCTGGGGCGGGCAGGACGGCTCGCTGCTGTTTTGGGTCTGGGTGCTCTCGTCCTGGGCTGCGATGGCGGTGCACCAGAACCGGGCCCGCAATCGGGCCATCCTCCCCTACACCATCACCGCCCTGATGGTGGTCTCGGGCTTCTTCGTGGTGACGATGATCTTCGCCGCCAACCCCTTCGAGACCTACCTCGGCGCGGCGCCGACCGACGGACGGGGCCTGAACCCACTCCTTCAGAACCCGTACATGGTCATCCACCCGCCCACGCTCTACCTGGGCTACATCGGCTGGACGATCCCCTTCTGCTTCGCCATCGGCGCCCTCGCCCACGGCCGGCTCGACTACGAGTGGATCGGCGCCATGCGCCGATGGTGTCTGGTGGCCTGGGTACTTCTCACGGTCGGCCTCATCCTCGGAGGCCTATGGGCCTACGAAGAGCTGGGCTGGGGCGGATACTGGGCGTGGGATCCGGTGGAGAACGCCGCCTTCATGCCGTGGCTGACCGGCACCGCCTTCATCCACAGCATCCAGGTCCAGGAACGACGGCAGATGTACAAGGCCTGGAACCTCGTCCTCATCATCTTGACCTTTCTCCTCACGATGCTGGGCACCATGATGACCCGCTCCGGCGTCGTGCAGTCGGTCCATGCCTTCGCCCAGTCCGACATCGGGAGCTGGTTCGGCTGGTTCATCGGGGGCGCCACTGTCGTGTCCTTCGGTCTGCTGATTTGGAGACTGCCCCGGCTGAAGCCGACCCACCAGCTGGAGTCCGTCCTCAGCCGTGAGTTTGCCTTCCTGGCCAACAACTGGATCCTCCTCGCGGCCGCCTTCTTCGTGACCTTCGCGACCCTCTTCCCCTCGCTGTTCGAGTTCGTGAGCGGGCAGACGGTCAACGTGGGCCCATCCTTCTTCAACATTTGGATGGTCCCCATTGGCCTGGTGCTGCTGTTTCTGACCGGGGTGGGGCCGCTTCTGACCGGGGTGGGGCCGCTTCTGTCTTGGCGGAAGTCGACCGGACGCAGCATTCTTCAGCAGTTCGCGCTCCCGAGCAGCCTGGGCGTGGCCACCGCCGTCGGCCTCCTCATCGCCGGCTTCCGGGACGGCTGGGCCGTGACCAGCCTCGGCCTGAGCGCCTTCGTCTTCGCGACGATCACCCAGGAGTTCTGGCGGGGCGCTCGACACCGGATACGCAAGAGCGAGGAGTCGGCGGCCCTCGCGATGGTGACGATGATGCAGCGCGCGAAGCGCCGCTACGGCGGTTACGTCGTTCACTTTGGCATCGCGATGATGTTCGTCGGCTTCGCCGGCAACGCCTTCAAGGCCGAGCAGGACGTGCAGCTGAAGCCCGGCGAGACCCACGACATCAGGAGCTACACCATCCGCTTCGACCGGCTGC
The DNA here is from genome assembly GCA_964477875.1 of uncultured Myxococcales bacterium. Taxonomy (GTDB): domain Bacteria; phylum Myxococcota; class Kuafuiibacteriia; order Kuafuiibacteriales; family Kuafuiibacteriaceae; genus Kuafuiihalomonas. The sequence goes on along the minus strand of CAYZFR010000210.1, from coordinate 2,470 downwards.
GCTTCGCCGACGACGGGCAGAAGAACATGGTGACCGCCGATCTCACGGTCTTCCGTCGCGGCACCGACGAGAAGCTGGCGAAGCTGGCCCCCGCCAAGTGGTTCTACCGAAAGCCCGAGGACCAGGTGACGACCGAGGTCGACAAGCTCTCCAGCCTCCGCGAGGACCTCTACCTGGTGCTGGGGGGCTTCGACGGCCGGCAGCAGAGCGTCGCTCTGCAGGTGAAGGTGAACCCCCTCGTCAACTACGTGTGGCTGGGGACCGCCTTCATGATGCTCGGTTTCGGCATCGCGGTGTGGCCCGACCGGCGCACCGTGACGACCCGTGCCAGCATCGGTCAGCGACTGCGGCCTCTGGCCGCCACCGCCTCCCTGATCTTCGCTGTGCTGAGCTCCCTGTGGGCCTTCGGCGTGGGCTGAATGATCGGCGCCTGGCAGCTCGTCCTCGGGATGGCGGTGATCGCTGCCATCACGGCGCGGGCCATGGGCGGGCCGGCCGCCCTCTTCTTCATCCTCTGCGGCGGGGGCGCTCTGCTCGCCCTCACCAGCCTGTCCCGAGCGGTGACCGTCCTGTGGGACCCGACGGTGGCCGCTGCCCGGCCCGAGTCTCGACGGGAGCGCCTCGAACACGAGCGTGAGCTCGCGGTCCGGGCTCTGAAAGAGCTGGAAGCCGACGCCGCCGCCGGCAAGGTAGACCCCGCGGACCTCTCCAGCTTGCGTCGAAGCTACGAGACCGAGGCCTTGCGCCTGATCCGGCGGCTGCAGCACGACGAGGCGCTCTGGCGACAGCAGGCCCGCAACGACGCTCGCCGGAGTCTGGGCTTGGATGCCCACCAAAGTGTCTTCGCGGAGCTGCGCTGCTCCGAGGGCTGTCTTTTTCGGGACGGCGATCGCTTCTGTCGTCGATGCGGTCGGGAGCGAGCCGCGTGATCTTCTGGGCCCCCCTCGTCATCGCCGCGACCGGCAACGCGACCCTCGTCGTCGAGCCTGAAGAGGGCGCGGTGCGGGTGCAGGAGAACTGGCAGATCCGGACCGACGGCTCCGAGCGGCCCCAGCTCCTCCTCGCCGAGGGGGCCACCGACATTCAGGTCGACGGCGAGGCGTGGAGCTTCGTTCCCGGTCGCGGGTTGATGCCCGAGGCCCCGCTCCCGGCCGGCCAGCACCAGGTGGTCGTCGTCTACCAGGTGCCGAGCGAGGGCGATCGGGCCGAGATCCGCTGGAATCCACCCGAGGTCCGCGTCCAAGGGGTGCGGCTCGCCGTTCCCGCCATCGACGGCCTTCAGGTCGACAGCAGCCAGCCCGGCCAGAGTCAGGAGCGCTCGGTCGAAGGCGTCGTCTTTCGGCTGACCGACATCGATCGCCCCTTCGCTTCGGGGGCCTTCACCGTCAGCCTGTCCGGGCTCCCCACCCAAGCGACGTGGCCCAAGTGGGTGGCCCTCGCCTTGGCGGTGGCCGTGCTGGCCGGAGGGGGCGTGCTGCTGAGTCGGCCGGCTCGGCCGAACGAGGCGCCTTTGGATGCGCCCGAGGCTCGTCGGGTGCGCCTTCTGGAGGCGCTGCGCCAGCTCGAGGCCCAGGCTCCAGACCTGCCGGCCTCGGGCGTCGAGCGCCGCCGGAACGAGCTCCTGGACGCGCTGGGGGCGACGCTGCGCGAAATGAAGGAGTCATGAGCGCCGCCGTCGAGATCCGAGGCTTGTGCAAGCTCTACGGTCGACATCGGGCGCTATGGAACCTGGACCTGGACGTCGACGGCGGGGACGGCCTGGGCCTGCTGGGCCCGAACGGCGCCGGCAAGACGACGCTCCTGTGGATCCTCTCCACCCTCTCTCGGCCCTCACGAGGCGAGGTCCGGTTTCGGGGCTTCGATCGGCCCCTGGAGGCGCGCGGGAAGATCGCCTTCGTCAGCCACCAGAGCATGACCTACGACGATCTCACCGGCCGCGAGAACCTGGAGCTCGTCGCCCGCTGCACGGGGCGCGCTCCCTCCGAGGCCGGGATCTGGCTGGGCCGCATGGGCCTCGAAGATGCCGGTGACCGGACCGCCAAGACCTACTCTCGGGGCATGCGACAGCGCCTCGCTTTGGCCCGAGCCTTCATGATCGAGCCCAGCATCGTGCTCCTCGACGAGCCTTTCACCGGCCTGGACCAGCACTCCGCGGCCGAGGTCGAAGGCCTGCTGGAGGCCCTGCGTTCGGCCGGGGCGACTCTATGGCTCGTGACCCACGAGCTGGAGCGGGCGGCTCGGCTGTGCACGCGCTTCGCCTTCTTGGCCCGCGGACGCCTCGTGGAGCGGCTCGACGGCCCCCGGGACGGGGCGGCCCTGCGCCGGATCTACGCCGAGACCATGGAGGGGCGGGCGTGATCGGCCAGATCCTCGCCGTGCTCCGAAAGGACCTGCGGGCCGAATGGCGCGGCCGAGGGGTGCTGGTCACGAGCCTCTTCTTTGGCTTCACCGTCGTTCTCGTCTTCTCCTT
>CAYZFR010000209.1:0-6746 GCA_964477875.1 uncultured Myxococcales bacterium | reverse complement strand
AGAGGGGCGTGCCCATCGAGCTCGCGGGATCAACGGGACTGTAAACACGCAGGTCAAGCGGAGCTCGGTTCGGCGACGGGCCCGCACAATCCGCTCCCATTCAGCGCCCCGGGGAGAATACCCTAGACTCTTTCCCGCCACGCCACTCGAGCCTCGCAGCCGGCGACGATTTCCGATAGCAGAGCGGGGCCCATGGGAGTTTGGGGACCTGGCGTCTTCGAGAACGACGACGCGCTCGACTTCGTCGCAGAGCTCAAAGAGGACACCGACGCGAGGGTGCTCGTCGAGGCTTTGGACCGCATGAAGTCGGAGGACAACCCGCCCGACATCCCCGCTTGCCACCGCGCGCTCGTCGCTGCCGAGCTGGTGGCGGCACGGATCGGCAAGCGCTCCAGCGACATGCCGGAGGAAGCCAACGCCTGGCTGATCGACAAACCCAAGCCCGACCCTGTGGTGGTCGCGAAAGCCGAAGGCGCGGTTCGCACCGCCCTCGAGGAGTCGCCGCTCCGACCGCACTGGGAAGAGAGCGAAGAAGACTTCGAAGACTGGAAGAACGAGCTCGACGACCTCGTCCGGCGTCTCGAGACCTGAGGCCGCGCCCCGGCGCACCCGCGCATCGGACGCCGGTCGCCTGTGCGCTTCCCATCCGCAACAGAGCCTCCGCGCGCCGCGTCAGACGCGCTGCGTTGTTTTGGATTTGCAGGGGTACACCGATTGCCAAACCGAAGGCGCGTCGGGCGCCTTGAAAGGCAAGGAGACCTCCATGACCAAATACGACGCACCCAAACTCGACTCTCGGTACCAGAACTACATCGGCGGAAAGTGGACGGAGCCGAAGAGCGGGCAATACTTCGAGAACCCGAGCCCCGTGAACGGCAAGACCACTTGCGAGATCCCGCGCTCCAACGCGCAGGACATCGAGCACGCCCTCGACGCCGCCCATGAGGCCGCACCGGCCTGGGGCAAGACGACTCCCACCGAGCGGGCCAACATCCTGAACAAGATCGCCGACACGATGGAGGCGAACCTGGAAAAGCTCGCCGTCATCGAGACCTGGGACAATGGCAAGCCGATCCGCGAGACCCTCGCCGCCGACATCCCCCTCGCCATCGACCACTTCCGCTACTTTGCCGGCTGCATCCGGTCCCAAGAGGGCACGCTCTCGGAACTCGACGAGAACACCGTCGCCTACCACATCAACGAGCCTCTGGGCGTGGTGGGCCAGATCATCCCCTGGAACTTCCCGATTCTGATGGCGGCCTGGAAGCTGGCGCCGGCGCTGGCGGCGGGTAACGCCGTCGTGCTCAAGCCGGCCGAGCAAACGCCGGTGGGCATCCTCGAGCTGATGAAGCTGGTGGGCGAGCATCTGCCCGAGGGCGTCCTGAACGTGGTCAATGGCTTCGGCGTCGAGGCCGGAAAGCCGCTCGCTTCGAGCGACCGGGTGTCCAAGGTCGCCTTCACCGGCGAGACCACCACCGGTCGCCTCATCATGCAGTACGCCTCCGAGAATCTGATCCCAGTGACGCTGGAGCTGGGCGGCAAGTCTCCGAACGTCTTCTTCGCCGACTGCTTCGACAAGGACGACGACTTCCGGCAGAAGTGCCTGGAAGGCTTCGCGATGTTCGCCCTCAATCAAGGCGAGGTCTGCACCTGCCCGTCCCGGGCCCTGGTGGACAAGAAGATCTACGGCACCTTCATGGAGCAAGCCTTGGAGCGGGTGAAGAAGATCAAGACCGGAAACCCGCTGGACACCGACACCATGGTCGGCGCCCAGGCCTCGACGGACCAGCTGGAGAAGATCTTGGCCTACATCGACATCGGGAAGCAGGAGGGCGCCAAGGTGCTGGCCGGTGGAGAACGGGCCGACGTCGGCGGCGAAGCCCAGGGCGGCTACTACGTGCAGCCGACCGTCTTTCAGGGCAGCAACGAGATGCGAGTTTTCCAGGAGGAGATCTTCGGACCGGTGGTGTCGGTGACCTCCTTCGAGGGCTTCGACGACGCGATGAGGATCGCGAACGATACGCTGTACGGGCTCGGGGCCGGGGTGTGGAGCCGCGATGGCCGCACGGCCTATAAGGCAGGACGCGAGATTCAAGCGGGTCGGGTGTGGACCAACTGCTACCATCTCTACCCAGCCCATGCGGCGTTCGGCGGGTACAAGCAGTCCGGGATCGGTCGGGAGAACCACCGAATGATGCTGGCCCACTATCAGCAGACCAAGAACCTGCTGGTCAGCTACGACCCGAAGCCGATGGGCTTCTTCTAAGGAGCCCTGACTTGGCCGAACCACGTGTGAAGGCTACCGAGACCGCCTGCGAGCTGATCCGTCGGCTGCAGGCGGTCCACGGCGACCTCCTCTTCCATCAGTCCGGTGGCTGCTGCGACGGGAGTGCGCCCATGTGCTACCCCACCCACGACTTCAAGGTCGGAAGCCGAGACGTGAAGCTGGGCGAAGTCGAGGGCTGCGCCGTCTACATCGGCGGCCGACAGTTCGAGCTTTGGAAACACACCCAGCTCATCATCGACGCCGTCCCGGGCCGGGGCGCGGGCTTCTCGCTCGAGGCCCCGGAAGGCCTACGTTTCCTCACCCGCTCTCGGGTGTTCTCGGAAGAAGAGCTGGCCGCGCTCCCGGAACCCACCCGAGGTTCATGAGGAGCTCCCAAGCTCGCTGTTGCGACGCGGTTCGGTTCCGGTCATCCATGGAGGAACGCCATGGAGCCGGTCGAACACGATCCCTTCGCCGGCGGGGAGCTCACGTCCGCCGCCCCGCTCAGCTTGGCTCTGTACGAGCTCTGGCTCGCCTCTCGGCTCTCACCGCAGAGCAACCTCGGCTTCAACGAAGCGCTGGAGCTGGTCCTGGAGGGCCCCGTGGACGCAGCCGCCATGGAGCGAGCTCTGCGAAGCTTGTGGCGAAGACACGACGGGATGCGCTGCCGCTTCGACGAGAACGGTCGCTTCCTCCTCGCCGCCGCCGGCGCCGAGCTGGAGCTGCGACATAGAGATCTCTCCGGCGCTTCGCCGGAAGAGGCCGAGCGCCAGCTGCAGGCGCTTCGCCAGGAGCTCGTGACCGAGCCCTTCGACCTCGCCGGCGGACCTCTGTTTCGGCCCGTCCTGTGGCGCGAAGGTCCTCTGCGCACCCGCGTGTTCTTGGCCGGGCACCATGCCGTTCTCGACGGTTGGTCCTTCGGCGTCGTCCTCGCCGAGCTGGACGAACTGTACCGCTCGGAGCTCGAAGGTCGCGTCCCCGACCTGGAGCCGGCGCCCAGCTTCTTCGACTACCTGTCCTCCCTCCGCCGTTCGGACGGCAAAGACGTCCCCTGGTGGCTGGAGCAGCTCGGTCCTCGCCCCCCCGTCCTCGAGCTACCGACCGACCGGGAGCGTCCTCCGCTTCGCAGCTTCGAGTCTCGGGTCTGGTTTCAGACTTTGGATCCCGAGCTCTTCGCGAAGCTTCGCAGCCTCGGCGCCAAAAACGGCGCGTCCACCGTGGCCACCCTCCAGGCCCTCTTCGCCATTCTCGTCGCCCGGGTGGCGGGCAGGAGCGACTTCCTGCTCGGTCTCCCTTTGGCGGGACAGCCTCGGGCCGGCCTGCCAGGCTTGGTCGGACACTGCGTCCAGACCCTCCCCTTGCGACTGCGCGTTCAGGGAGAGGCATCCTTCATCGACAACCTGAGGAACGTAAAGGCCCGGGTGCTCGACGCCCAGGAGCACGGAGACGCGACCTTCCAGGAGGTCGTGGACCGACTGCAGCTCGGCTTCGATCCTTCCCGCATCCCGCTCATCCCCGTCGCCTTCAACATCGACCCGGCGATGGAGAACCTGGACTACGGCGTCGAGCGCGTGGGCTACCAACCCGTTCCGCGGGTGTTTGAGAACTTCGAGGTGTTCCTCAACATCGAGACCACCCGAGAGAGGGCGGTTCTTCAGTGGTCCCACAACCGCACTCTCTTCGATGACCGGACCATCGAGTCCTGGGGCGAGCTCTTCGTCCACCTGGCCCGGCAGGTGGTCGCACAGCCCGAGCTCCCCGTGGACCGGCTGGACGCGGTCGCTCCTTCCGACGCGCCCATCCTGGCCGGGCTTCGGCCGCCGCCGCCCCCCGACGGGCCCCCGAGCTGCGTGGCGCGCTTCGAGGCCGCGGTCGAACGCCACCCCGAGCGCCTCGCCCTCCTGGACGACGAGGCGCGCTGGACATACGCCGAGCTCGACACCGACAGCCGGTGCCGAGCCCAGGGGCTCATGGCTCGCGGGATCGGATCCGGCGACCTTGTCGCGGTCCACGCGCCACGCTGCGCCTCCACCGTCGTCGATCTGCTCGCCATCCTCCGGGCGGGTGCGGCCTACGTTCCCCTCGATCCCCGGCACCCCCCGGAGCGAAAGCGCACCATCCTGGAGCAGGCCCGCCCGGTCCTCGTTCTGGGGGCAGCCGAAGGCATGCCGCCAGCCGAGGTCGACGTGGTCGAGGGCAAGACGCTGCAGAGCCCGAGCGCCTCTTCCCTCCCTCATCCAAAGCCCGAAGATCTCGCCTACGTCATCTTCACTTCCGGCTCGACCGGCGTTCCGAAGGGCGTCGCCATCGAGCACCGGACCATGTCCCGGCTCGTGGGCGCTTGGGTCGACATCCCCCGCATCCAACCCGACGACCAGATGCTGGCCGCCACCACCTTCACCTTCGACATCTCGGTGTTCGAGATCTTCTCCCCGCTGGCGGCGGGAGCGTCGGTGCGGATCGCGAGCGACGAGGATCTTCGGGACCCGAGACTGCTGCGAGCCAAGCTCGAAGCTCCCGAGACGACCCTCTTCGACGCCACGCCGACGACGCACCGACTTCTGGTCGATGCTGGCTGGGACCCCCAGACCAAAGATCGACTGCGGGCCGTCACGGCCGGTGAGCCCCTGCCACGGGATCTGGCCGACGCGATGCGGGCACGGTGCCAGATGGTCATCAATGGATACGGGCCCACCGAGTCGACCGTCTTCGCCAGCTACGACGTGGTGGACGACGGACCGACCACGATCGGCGGTCCCGTCCCCCACGCCGAGCTCCACGTCCTCGACGCCAAGCTCCGGCCGGTGCCCGTGGGCTCGGTGGGCGAGCTGTACATCGGGGGGGGGCTGTTGGCCCAGGGCTACTTCGAGGATCCGGAGCGGACGGCGGAACGCTTCATCCTGCACCCCGAGGACGGTACCCGCCTGTATGCGAGCGGCGACCTCGTGCGAGCGCGGCGCGACGGCCGCCTGAGCTACCTGGGGCGGAACGACTTCCAGGTGAAGGTGCGCGGCCTTCGAATCGAGCTCCCCGAGATCGAGACCACCTTGCGGGCGGTGGACGGCGTAGCGGAAGCCGTGGTCGTCGCGAACCGGAGCGCCAACGACGCCAAGCTGCGCGCTTATTGGACCGGCCGTGACGATGTCGAGCCGATCATGCGACGCACGGCCGCCGAGCGACTTCCTTCGTACATGGTCCCCTCGCAATGGATCCATGTCGACGCGTTCCCGGTTGGGCCGACGGGAAAGGTCGACCGCCAGGCCCTTCCCGAGCCCCTGCCAGCGGGGCCCCGTTCAATCCAGCCGCCGGCCACCTCGACGGAGCGGGAGATTGGCCGGCTGTGGGCCGAAGCGCTCGAGCTTCCGCTCGACCAGGTCTCACGGGACATCGACTTCTTCGAGGCCGGCGGAACCTCGATGTCGGCCATCTCCTTCGTGCGGGGTCTGGAGGGTCTGGCAGGTCGCCGGCTTCCGGTCAGCACCGTCATGACCCACCGGACCATCGAGGAGCTGGCCCTCTCCCTCGGTGACTCGGCGGCGCCCGAGGCGGAGGCGCCCTCCGATAGCCCGGCCCCTGCGGTCGCTCCCATCAGACACCTCCAGGCGAGCCCGCCATCGACGCGGGTCGAGGGCCTCGTCGAGCTCCGCCCTGGCGCGCGTCGCCTCTTCGCGATCCACGACGGCGACGGAGAGATCATTCCCTACCGCGCATTGGCCGAGGCCCTGCCGTCCGGACTGGGCTTGGTCGGGGTGTTGCCAGAGAGCCTCCCTCACATTCCCTGCGTCCACACCAGCATCGAAGCCATGGCCGAAGCGTACGAGAAAAGGATCCGCCAGGCGCAGCCCTCGGGGCCCTACGACCTCACTGGCCTGTGCGCCGGCGCGGTCATCGCGATGGAGGTCGCCCGGCGGCTGGAGAGCCGAGGCGAAGAGGTGTCGAGCATCGTCGCTCTCGACGCCGGCGTGCCCTGGGCGCCCCAGCGCAACGCCGAGGCCCGGATGCGGGCGGCCCGAGGACGCTCGGCCCTCATGGCCCTGCGCTCCGATTTTCGGTCCGGCGTGCGCACCTTCCTTCGCAAGCTCCGCAACACCGTCGAGTACGAAGCGGAGGCTCGACTGCTGCGCCTCGCCGATCGGATCCGGGTGGGCGCCTTCGCACGAAACGCGGAGCGAGGCCTCGACCAGCCAGACTTTCTGTGGGACCTGACCACCCGCAGCATCTACACCTACGCCGAGCCGCGCTACCGGCTCCGAGGCATGCTGCGCGCCCCGGTATGGGTGGTGGCTGCCGGCGCGAGCCACGAGGGCCCTGATCTCCCCATGCGAAGCTGGTACCTCGACCGCGACTTCGGCTGGAGTCGCGTCACCGAAGGACCGGTCCGGGTCTTCGAGGCCCCGGGCGGCCACTCGACGATGCTCCAGGCCCCCCAAGTCCAGGCGATCGCCGACTTCCTCGGCGAGGTCCTCCGACAGGGCTGACG
>CAYZFR010000208.1:0-6771 GCA_964477875.1 uncultured Myxococcales bacterium | reverse complement strand
AGGTCCCAGGGCCAAGGGTCACCGGCGCCACCAGGGTGCTGTTGCTTCCGACGAAGGTGCCGGCCTCGATTCGGGTGAGGTGCTTGCCGAAGCCGTCGTAGTTGCACGTGATGGTGCCCGCGCCCACATTGACGTCGGGGCCGATCTCGGCGTCGCCCAAGTAGCTGAGGTGGTTGGCCTTGGCGCCGGGACCGAGACTCGTCTTCTTGATCTCCACGAAGTTTCCGACCTTGGCCCCCTCGCCGATGTCGGCCGCCGGTCGGAGTCGCGCGAAGGGGCCGATGTCGGCGCCGCTTCCCACCCGAGCCCCCTCCAAGACGGAATAGGGGTGGATCGTGACGCCCTCCGCCAGCTCTGCATCCGAGAGGACACAGCCCACGTCTACCCTGCAGCCCGAGCCGATGACGGTTCGGCCTCGGAGGTGGACGCCGGGGTGGAGGGTGGTGTCGGCTCCGATCTGGACATCGTCGTCGATGTGGCAGGCACCGAGGATCGTCACGCCATTCGCCATCCATCGCCGGGCCGTGCGGTCCCATGCGCGCTGCTGAATTTCCGCTAGCTCGGCCCGGGTGTTGGCGCCCATGGCTTCGGCGGGGTCGGCGAGGACCATGGCTTCGGCCTCGCCCGCTGCCCCCGCGACGATGTCGGTCAAGTAGAGCTCGCCCTGAGCGTTGTCGGTGCCGAGCCGCGCCACCGCGCTCTCGAGGAAGGCCCGGTCGACGTCGTAGATCCCGGCGTTGACCTCTCGAATGCGAAGCTCCTCGGAGCTCGCGTCCTCGTGCTCGACGATCCGGATCGGCCGATGCTGGCCGTCCCGCACCACCCGCCCGTAGCCGGTCGGGTCCGAGAGCTCGGTGGTCAAAAAGCCCACCGGCCGGTCACCGGTCATGGACCGAAGGGCCTGAAGACTCTCAGCTCGCAGCAGGGGGCAGTCTCCGCTCAGGATGAGCACCCGCTCGGCTTCGGGTCCGAGCGCGGCAAGCCCGGTTGCGGCCGCGTGCCCCGTCCCTCTCTGTTCGGCCTGGAGCGCGAAGCGCGCCCGAGGGTCGAAGCTTCGAACCGCCGTCTCGACCGCCTCGGCGCCGTGGCCGACCACCACCACCACCTCGGTCGCCCCTGCCGCCCGGGCCGTTCTCGAGGCGTGCAGCACCATGGCCCGGCCCCCGATCGGGTGCAGCACCTTGGGCAGCTCGCTCTGCAGACGGGTCCCCTTCCCTGCGGCGAGGACGATCGCGGCCAGCCGAGTCACGCCACCATCCGTCCAGCCCTCGGCCCCCTGGTCAAGCGGTAGACCTGGACCCGGGCCATCGTCCCGACGCCGGCCAGATGGCGACCCGGGCTGCTCCTTGGAGAGCGTCCCGGCGATCGTGTCCCGTGATGGGAGGCCGACGCGTCCGTCCAGCCTGCCGCCCGAGCAACGCCACCGAGACAGCGGCGCGTCCTGCGGGGGGCCTGAAAACTTGTTGGACGTCGGGAACCCCCTAGAATGCCGGGCCGGTGCGGAGTCGGTTCGCCATCTTCCTTGCGGGGGCTCTGTGGGCCGGGTCCGCCTCTGCCCAGATCGTGCTCGATGGGGGAGACGGCGCCAATTTGGACGTCGAGACCTTCGAGCCTCGGCCCCTCGGCTTCCCGGGGATCGGTCGAGCCGAGAACCTGCGCTGGGGCGAGTGGGCGGTCGGGGGCTTCGTCAGCTACGCGAACAGCCCCCTCGTCCTGTATGAAGGGCGGCTTCAGGTCGGAGAGGTCGTCCGCAACCGGCTCAGCGTGGACCTGGTCGGGGCGGTGGGCCTGTTGGAATGGCTCGAGGTCCAGGCGGCCTTACCCTTCACGGTCTGGCAGTCGGGCGACGACGGACTGCCGACCGGGGAGCTGACGACGGCAGGCCTTCGTGACCTCCGCCTGGCCTTGAAGGCGACCCTGCTCGCCCAGAGCCGAGGCGCGCCCCTAGGCCTGGCGCTCCGTCCCGAGGTTCATCTTCCCACCGGCGACGACGACGCCTTCCTGGGCGCGGGGTCGGTGCGCTTCACGCCGAGCGCCGTCGTGGAGCGTAGCTTCACGCTGCTGTGGGGCCTGCACTTCGCGGGCGCCCTCGGCCTCAACCTTCGCCCCGACGCCGACGTGGGCAACATCGACGTCCGAGACGAGATCAGCCTCCGTCTCGGCGCCGGCATGGGCCTCCCGAAGTGGGGGCCGGCGGTGCGGCCGCTGCTCTTCGCCGAGGTGGCGACGCTGACCCGGCTCGACGCCCCCTTCTCCGAGCCCGAGCTCAACCCCTTCGTGGGCCGCTTCGGCCTCCGCATCGAGACCGACACCAGCTACCGGGACCGGCTCCACGCCACCGGCGGCTTCGGCGCCGGCACCACCCGAGGCTACGGCGCGCCCGACGCCCAGGTCTTCGCCGGCGCGGTGTGGCAGCGCCGGCTCGGAGACCGGGACGGCGACGGCATCCTGGACCGAGACGACGCCTGCCCCGACGAGCCCGAAGACTTCGACGGCTTCGAAGACGAGGACGGCTGCCCCGACATCGACCGCGACCGGGACGGCGTCCCCGACGACATGGACGTGTGCCCCGACGACCCTGAGGACCAAGACGGCTTCGAGGACGAAGACGGCTGCCCCGACCCCGACAACGATCGGGACGGCGTCCCCGACCTCGAGGACGGCTGCCCCCTCGAGCCCGAGGACCTGGACGGCTTCGACGACGCCGACGGCTGCCCCGAGGAGGACTCGGACCGAGACGGCGTCCCCGACGACGTCGACGAATGCCCGGAGGAGAAAGAGACCATCAACGGCATCGACGACGATGACGGCTGCCCGGACGAAGGCGAGCCTCAGGTCGAGGTCACGACCGAGAAAGTGAGCATCGACTCCCGGATCGAGTTCGACTTCGATTCGGACCGGATCCGCAAGGAGAGCTTCAGCATCCTGGATCAGGTCGCCCTCACCCTGAAGGCCAACCCCCAGCTGGAACGGGTCCGGGTCGAGGGCCACACCGACGAGCGGGGCGCCGAGTCCTACAACCAGCGCCTCTCCCAGGCTCGCGCGGAGTCGGTAGTACGCTACCTGGTCGGTAAGGGCGTCTCCCGAAGCCGGCTCGAGGCTCGGGGCTTCGGCGAGAGCCTCCCCCGGGTCCCGGGCACCGGCGAGGAGGTGTGGGCGACGAACCGCCGCGTCGAGTTCACGGTTCTGGAGCGCGGCAGCGAGGATTGACGGTCGCGAAGAGCTCCGATCGACCACCTCCCTGTACGAAACCCGCTGGTCGGCTGTCGGCCCCGCGGCCGCGCCGAGCGAAGGGGCTTCCACCCCTTTCGGCTTGAATCGGCTGACGAGGGCGGCGGGGGCGACTAGAAGGGGCCGAGTGCCGCTGCGTGAGTTGGCCCCCCTCCGGATCGGCGACCTGAGCTTTGATCCGCCGGTGATCATGGCCCCCATGGCCGGGGTCTCCGAGTCTCCCTATCGGATCATCGCGCTGGAAATGGGGGCTGGCATGACCCCGACCGAGCTCGTGAGCGCAAAGGGCCTTCAGTATGCCAACGCCCGGACAGAGGGCTATCTGCGCTACGACCCGGTCCGGGAGCCCATTCTGGCCGTCCAGCTCTATGGCGGCGATCCCGAGGCCATGGCCGACGCCGCCGAGCGCGTCGTCGAGCGGGGCGCCCAGCTCGTCGATGTCAACATGGGCTGCCCGGTGAAGAAGGTCACCCGCAATCAGGCTGGCTCGGCTTTGATGCTTCAGCCAGACAAGGCGGCGGCGGTGGTGGCGGCGATGGTGAAGCGGGTCTCGGTCCCGGTCACGGCCAAGCTTCGCTCAGGCTGGGACGAAGACAGCAAGAACGCGCCCGAGCTCGGCGCGCGCCTGCGGGACGCGGGCGCGGCCGCCATCGCCCTCCACGCCCGAACCCGAGCGCAGGGCTACGAAGGATGGGCCGACTGGCGCATGATCGCGGCGCTTCGCCGGGCGGTGCCCGACGTGCCGGTCATCGCCAACGGCGACGTCGACGGGCCTGAGGCCGCCGACGCGGTGGTGGACCAGACCGGCTGCGACGGGGTGATGGTGGGCCGGGCCGCCCTCGGCAACCCATGGATCTTTCGGGCGCTGGCGGCGCGTCACCGAGGCCAGGCCCCGCCTTTGCCTCCAACCCCGGAGGAGCGAGTGGCGGTCATTCTCCGGCACTTCCGCGCATCCTTGGTCCACTCCGGCCCGGATCGAGGGCTGAAGAAGTTCCGGCAGCATCTCAGCTGGTACAGCCGCAGCCTCCGGGGCGGGGCCCGCTTCCGGGAGCGGGTCATGCAGCTCGAAGTCGCGCCGGAGGTCGAGGCGGAGATTCGGGGATTCTTCGGGGCCGCGGAGCGGGGGCGGCAGGAAGTGGCTGAATACGACGCTCGAGTCGCATACGGTTGAGGAGATGCCCAAGCTGGTCTTCAAAAAGAATCGGGTCCTGGCCGAGGACGTGACCGTCGAGGCCGAAGGCGGCGAGACCCTCCTCGAGGTGGCGGCTGAGAACGGAATCCCCGTTGGTTCCAACTGCGGGGGCGTCTGCGGCTGCAGCACCTGCCACGTCTACGTGAGCAAGGGCTTGGACAGCCTGGATGAGATGGAAGAAGCCGAGGAGGACCGGCTCGACCGGGCCTTCGACGTGAAGCTGACCAGCCGGCTCGGCTGTCAAGCGGAGGTGGGGGAGGCCGACCTCGTGATCGACATCGCCGAGGAGTCGCTCAAGGCCTATTTCGACGAGAACCCCGATATACGAAAGCACTTCGAGGAGACCGGAGAGTTCAAGTTCGTCCCCCACCACCATCATTGAGCAAGGCGTGGGCGACCCGCAGCCCGTCCAGGGCCGCGCTCATGATGCCGCCAGCGTAGCCCGGGCCTTCGCCCGCTACCCATAGCCCCGGAAAGCCGGGCACCCGGCAGCTCTCGTCCCGATGGATCCGCAGCGGAGACGAGGTCCGCGACTCGACGCCGATCAGGTTGCCTTCGTTGGAGGCGTAGCCCTTCAGCTGTCGATCGAAGCGCCGAATCCCGGCCCGAAGCCCCTCTCGCACGAAGGCAGGGAAGAGCGCGTCCAGATCCGCGGCCGCCAATCCGGGCCGAAAATGGGTGTCGGCGAGGGCGCCGGTGGTTCTGCCGGCCGCGAAGTCGGCGATTCGGATGGCGGGGGCCCGATAGCCACCGCCGCCGAGGGCGTAGGCTCGCTGCTCCAAGGCCCGCTGAAAGCGCAGGCCGGCCAGGGCGTCGGTGCCGAAGCCCTCCGCCGCCACGTCGCGGGGATGGACCTGAACCACCAGCCCCGAATTGGCGAAGGGAGAGCCCCGCTTGGCCGAAGACATCCCGTTGACGACGACCGTCTCGGGTTCGGTGGCGGTCGGCACGACCATCCCGCCCGGGCACATGCAGAAGGAGTACACGCCGCGCTCGCCTTCGGTGTGCGCGAGTCGGTAGTCGGCCGGAGGCAAGGTGCTGGGTCGCTCCCGGTCTCGGAGCTTGTACTGGGCCTCGTCCACGAGCGCGTGGGGGTGCTCGATCCGGACCCCGACCGCGAAGGCCTTGGGCTCCATCGGGACCCCGCCCGCGTGGAGCCGCTCGAAGAGCTCCCGGGCCGAGTGCCCCATGGCGAGCACGACCTGCTCGGCGTCCCGGGTGCTCCCATCGGCCATGTGCAGGCCCCGAACCCGGCCCCCTTCGACCCTCAAGCCTTCGACCCGGCCCCCCCAGTCGAAGATCACGCCTCGGTCTTCCAGGTGGGCGTGGAGGCGCTCGAGGATCCGAAAGAGCAAGTTGGTGCCCACGTGGGGCTTGGCATCGACGAGGATGTGGGGCGGGCCGCCGAACTCGACCAGGCGCTTCAGCACCTGAACCCGCATGGGGTCTTTACGCCGGCAAGTCAGCTTGCCATCGCTGTAGGTCCCGGCGCCGCCCTCGCCGAAGCAGAGGTTGGACTCGGGGTCGAGCTCGCCCTTGCCGCGGAAGCGACCGAAGTCCCGCGCGCGCTGGCGCACCGGCTTGCCGCGATCGATGAGCCGAACCTTGGCCCCGTGTTCGAGCAGGTGCAGCGCCGCCGCCAGGCCGGCCGGTCCGGCGCCGACCACCGCCACCTCGCCCCGCCCGGCGCCTCGCCGGGGCGAGATCAGCTCCGGGACGGGGTCGGGCGCAGGACGGGCCTTGGCCCGCTGCGGTGGCGGCCGGCTGAGCTCGGCGTCGATGGTGAAGGACCAGGTGGGCTTCGGTCGGCCCCGGCGCGCGTCCAGGGCCCGCTTTCGGAGCTCGGCCGAGCGGACTCGAGCGAGCGGCCACCCGAGCTCCTCCGCCACCAGCCGGGCGAAGTCGGGGGCAGGTCCGATCTCGTGGCTGCGCTCGGCGTCGATGGTGAAGGACCAGGTGGGCTTCGGTCGGCCCCGGCGCGCGTCCAGGGCCCGCTTTCGGAGCTCGGCCGAGCGGACTCGAGCGAGCGGCCACCCGAGCTCCTCCGCCACCAGACGGGCGAAGTCGGGGGCAGGTCCGATCTCGTGGCTGCGCTCGATCTGTAGCTGCACCCGCACTCCCCCCAATTTGCCCGACCTTGGCCGGCTTGTCCCCATGAGTGCGCAATGGGATTCGCACCACTCCCGACCAGTTCGCAGACGACCGCTCAGTCGGAAGAGGAAAAGCCAATGATTTCGAGGACGGCGTTCGGGAACGAAGCTTGGAGTGCTCTCTGACCATGCATCTCGCACAACAGGCGGCGCCGGCTCGGCAGACCACCCGGATCCTGGCCCGCTCCATCTACAAGG
>CAYZFR010000207.1:0-6860 GCA_964477875.1 uncultured Myxococcales bacterium | reverse complement strand
CGCGGCGCTCGTGCTTCGCTGCCGTGTCCCTCGGACTTTCGTCGACACGAACCGTCGGCTCGACCTCGAGCCAGTCGAGACGGAGGCCGAGGCCGAGACCAACGCGCTCTCGGGCCGGGTCACCCCCGGCCTGGCGCCATGGGTGACCGAGCCCGAAGACCAGCGCCAGCTACTAGAGCTGCATCGCGTCTACACCCGGGCGGTGGAGCGGATCCTCGAGGACGCGCTCCCGCAGGCTGGCCTGCTCCTCCTGCACAGCTATGCGCCGCGCTCGGTCGACGTCGAGGTCACGGACCGAATCGTCGAAGACCTGAGGGCGGCCTACGCACCCGGCCAAGCGGAGACTTGGCCGCTTCGACCGCCCCTCGACGTCATTCATCGGCTCCCTGACGGAAGCTCCCTGGCCCCCGAGGGCTTCGTCGACGCCCTCACTCGAGCGCTCGACGGGATCGCGCCGGTCGGCGACAACCTGACCTACCCGCTGCACCCGGTCACCGTCGCCCACCGGCACGCGACCCGGTGGCCCGGCCGTGTGGCTTGTGTCGAGGTCCGCCGGGATCTGCTCGCCGACCCCTTCGTTCCTTTGCGGCCGGTCTTGATCTCTGCACAAAAGGTCGAGCGACTGGCAGGTCCGATCAGCCAGGCGCTCCGGGCGGCGCTACTGTGACGGGATGTCCTCGGAGCTCGGCGCCGGGGGCGAGGAAATGGAGATCTCGATGGCCCGAGACGCCAAGTTGATGAGCTCTTCTTGGGTCAGTATCGCCACCACGTGGGGGCCCTGCACCACGGGCAGCGCGCCTACTCGATGGGTCCGCATCAGCTCGATCGCCTCCCGAGTCGGGGTGTGGGGGGTGACGGTGACGAGCTCCCGGCGCATGATCTCCGAGACCGGCACCGTATAGCTTTCGGCTCCATCGGTCTGATGACTCGTCTCGTTCAAGTAGCGAAGGACCGCGCGGTAGCTGACCATACCCACCAGCTCTCCGCGATCGTTCTCGACCGGCAGGTAGCGGACCCGGGTCCAGCCCATCAGCTCGGACACGAGCTCGATGGGATCATCGGGCCCTACAGTGACGATGTCCGTCTCCATGAGCTCGGAGACTTTCTCGAAGGCCCCTTCCACCAGCGTGTTGTCGTCGTAGTCGGCGAGCGTCCACTCGCCGACCGGAGTCCCGGTCCGTTGACGGGCGACCATGGCCGCGGTGAGCGCGGTCGCCCGCTTACCGGCTCCCCGGCGTCCGTACTGGTGCATCTGGGCCCACGAGCGCCAGGCCCACGAGGTCCCGGTCTGAAGTGAGCGGACCCGCTGTTCGAGGATTCCGATGTAGCGCTTTCGGTCCGCTTCGACGATGCCGGCCCGCTCCAGTCCCTTGTCGGCCAAAGGCAGCAGGTGATCGAGGATCAAAGGCTGGGCGAGGACGTCCTCCCCGTCCAGCCAGCTGAGGCGAGCTCTCAGGCCGTCCCGAGCCGCGGCGTAGAGGTTGCGGCGTGCGTCGTCGTGGTTCATGCGGGCCGGGATGTCGTCGATCGTCTCGCCGAGCTCTCGCATGAGGCCCAGCCAGAAGGCGGCGTTGGCGACTTCGTCGGCCACGGTGGGCCCGGCAGGGAGCACGCGGAATTCGATCCGTAGATGGGGCTTCCCGTTCTCCGAGATCCCGTAGCAGGGCCGATTCCACCGGTAGATGGTCCCATTGTGGAGTCGAAGCGCGTTGAGTGGCGGCACGACTCCTCTCGCGAGGGCCTCGGTACCATCGAGCTCGGGCTGAAGTCCGCCCACCAGCGGACGAAAGCGGGCCACGTTGTCTCGGTAGACGTCGACGAGAGTCCCGGAGAGCCAGTCCCGTCCAAAGGACACTCGGCCGGGCGCGTCCCTCTGCAGCGAGCCGGCGGTCCGGACGTCGCAGGACTGCTCGAACAGGGCGATGCGCGTCTCGGCCCACAGCCGGCGTCCGAACAAAACCGGCGAGTTGGTGCCCGCCGCCAGGACCGGAGCGAGGAGCAGCTGAGACAGGTTGTAGAAGTGGGCGAAGCGGTCGGGGTCGGCGAGCTGAAGGTGGACCTGAAAGCTCGCGTTGCAAGCCTCCACCATCACCGAGTCGTGCTTGATGGTCAGATCGTCCAGGCCGCGGATGGAGAAGTCGAAGGTGTCGCCGCGAACCGCCATCATCGCTTGATTGAGCGCCCGGTAGCGGGGGGAGGGGACCATGTTCTCCAGGCCCAAGTCCGCCTTTTCGAGGGTGGGCAAGATGCCCGTCAGCACCGGCTTGACTCCCAGCTCGCGCCCCGCGTCGACGACCTGATCGAAGAGTCGGTCCAGCTCCGTCTCCATCTCCGAAAGGCCAGTCTCTCCGAAGCTGCGCGGTAGAGCGTTCATCTCCAGATTGAACAGGCCGAGCTCGGTCGTGTAGGAGCCCCGGTCCTTCACCACGTCCAGGAGCTGCAGGGCGGCCGGCGCCGGGTAGTAGCCCCGGTCGACCAAGAAGATCTCCTGCTCCGCGCCGATACGCCACACGCCGCGCTCGAAGGCACCGTCGGCCTCCATCTGCTCGATGGCTCGGAGCTGGTCGAGGAGGGCGCGAAAGTAGGCGCGACGTTCCGAGCCCACGAGCTGGCCTTCGACCTGTTTGTGCACGCGCGTCGAGTCCATCAGCTCACCCACCTGGCTCATGCCGGGTCCACTCGTCCAAATACTTGGGGACCATGGCCCGCCAAGTCACCCAGTCGTGGTCCCAGTCAGGGCCCCAGGAATCCATGTAATTCGGGATCCCTCGGGCGCCGAGGGTGTTGGCGAGCTTCCAGCTCTCGCCGACGTTCTCCCAGCGACCCTCACCGGTTGCGATGTGGATGAAGCGGGTCCGCAGCAGCTGCAGGTGGCTCCCGTCGAGCTCAGGGACGAAGTGCAGAGGCGAGGCGCGGCGAAAGGCCTCGGTCGTGTGTTCGACCTCGATGAAGCGCATCAGGTCGTAGGTGCCGCTCATCGAGAGCGCGCGGGTAAACATGTCGGGAAAGCGGCAGACGAGAGCCGCCGCGTGGAAGGCGCCGATCGAGGCGCCGGCGACCCAGACCGGAAGCTCGGTTTGGCAGTCGGTCCAAATGGCTGGCACCACCTCGTCTCGGACGAACCAGTGAAATTGATCTTGCAGCCACATCCGGTGCTCGGGACTCCCGGCTCGCCCAAACCAAGCTTGTCCCGCGATGCTGTCACAGGAGTAGATCTTCACTCGGCCTTGGACGAGCAGCGGCTCCAGGGCGCTGATCATCTGCCAGCGTTCGATCTCTTCGGCGTCGCCGCCCGCGGTGGGCAACAGGAGAACGGGCTGCCCCATCACGCCCCAGCGGGCGGTGGTCACCTCGGCCTGGACGCGGTCGGAAAACCAGCGCGACTTTAGGAACATGCCGTCACCCTGCGTCGCTTCGCCATTGCTGGGTCCGCTCCCAGAACAGCTCGGTGAACCGTTCGATCTCGTGGGCCGGGAAGAGGGTCATGACCTTCTTCCGGATGGTGTCCTTCCAGAGCGGGGTCCCGAAGTAGTCATGGAGCACCTCGTCCAGGTGCCCGAGGTGTTCGGCGCAGAAGGTCTCGAAAGGCTCCTTGTCCATCCACGCCTCGGCCAGCTCGGCATAAGCGTCGAGCTTCTCCTCATAGCTGCCCTCGCCAGCCGCGATGTCGAAGAAAGGCTGCCAGCTCGAGTTGAGGGGCATCCTGCGCCGCACGGTGGCGCAGTAGATCGACCACTTGAGGTAGGCCCCGACCAGCCAAGGAAAATGGTAGTGCAGCGAGGTCACCTGGGAGTCGGGGCAGGCGTTGGCGAAGTCGATCGGATGCCAGACTCCGTCCTTTCTCAGGGCCTCGCAAGAGTTGAACTCCCAGCCGAAGAAGGCGTTGATGGTGAGCGTCATCTTGCGAAGGTGCTCGGCCTCCTTCTCGGACACGAAGTCCTTCCGCATGGTGTAGCGGTCGTGAAGCGGCTGGGTGGGATCGTAGGCCACGAGGTGGGTTTGGGGCCCGAAGCCGATGCAGCGTACGAACTCGTCGAAGCCCTCCACCGAGGCCTGGGCGTGCATGACCGATCGGCCGCTCTCTTCGTAGGCCGCCCACGCCTCTTGGGCGTTCTTGGCCCGGGTGACCTCTCGCCAGCCTCCGCCGTCATACGGCTTCAGGAACATCGGCCAGCCGATCTCGTCGCCGATCTGGCCCAGATCGAAGAGCCGCGCATAGGAGTGAAGGGTGGCCCGAAGGTCGGGCCGCGTCTCGTAGGTCTTGGCCGGGATCATCCACGTCTTCGGGATGGGCATCCCGAGCCGCATCATCGCGCAGTAGCTCGAGTGCTTCTCGCAAGACTGGATGGTCCAAGGGTTGTTGAAGACATAGAGTTCGTCCATCAGGACGGCCTTCTTGATCCACTCCCGGCTCGTGTGAAGCCAGTGGGTCAGGCGATCGATGACCAGGTCGTAGCGACAAGGCTGCTGCAGATCGAAGGGCTCTATCGAGACGCGATCGACCTCGAAGCGCACCACATCTCCATCGTGAGGGATGGCGAGGTCGAGCTTCTCCATCACGTGCTCGTAGCAGAGGGGCCAGCAAAGATCGGCGCCTAGCGAAAGGCCGATTCGACGAACGACGTCACCCATCCCAGCTCACTCGTAGACGAAGAGGAGGGGTCCAGGAAAGAGCCAGGATAGGCCTTCCCTCAATCGATCCCTCCAGTTGTGCCAGTTGTGCCCGTCGCGAGCCTCCACGAGGCGGACCTGCATGCCGGTGGAGTCCAGCATGGGTGCCAAAGAGCGGTTCTCGTAGATGAGGGACTCGTAGACGCCACAGCTCATGAACACCCGCTGGCTGACCGCCGTCGGCTCGTCCCGGAAGCGGTTGACGAAGGCGACGACCCGGTCGAACACGGGCCCCCGGCGGTTTCGAGAGCCGATGTCGGTGAAGGCGAAGCTCCCCGACTGAAGCAACAGCTTGCCCCAGAAACCCGGGTGCCGTGCCGCGGCCGAGAAGCTCGCCACCCCGCCGAAGCTGGCGCCCATCAGACAACGACCGTGGGGTTGGTCGATCAAAGCGTAGTGTCGGGTGAGGGTCGGCCACAGCTCGTGGGTCAAAAATTCCGCGTGGGCTTCGGAGTCGGCGTACTCGCGCAGGCGGTCCCGTGAGTCGGTGAAGGCGAAGACCGCGCTCTCGATTTCCTGTCGATGGATGAGGTTGTCGAGGATCGTCTTCATTCCCGTAAAGCGGAGATAGTCGCTGCCGTCATGGACCACCACTAGAGGCACCGGTTTCCCCTTCCGGAGTCGAGCCGGCTCGTAGATCTGGACCAGGCGCTCACCACCGAGAGCGGCGCTCTCGATCGGCAGGCTGTGCATGCGTCCTGGCCGAGCCTCGGGATCGTGGTGGATCCATGGCGGCTCCTCGTAGCCGGTGGTGGTGAGTACCGAGTTGGCGCCGAAGGGGTCGAGCGCTCGGTGCGGATTGAGGGGGTCCTCGATCCACTCGCCGTGGCCGTTCCGGACGACCTCAAACTTATATTCGACCCTCGAAGCAGGCGGGAACTCGAGGGTCAGAAACCATAGCTCGGTGTCTTCGGCTCGAGCGAGGTCGGTCGAGGTCTCCAGCCCGTAGACCCAGTGTCGGAGCATGACCCGCTCCGCCGCGCCCATGAAGACGAAGGTCACCGAGTTTCCATCGAGAAGCGGAAACTCGGAGGCGTTCACGAGGGACCGGAGCGCGCCGGCGTCGGACCAGGCGGCGATCAGCGCTTCGAGACGGGCGCTCTTCATGAATCGGTCTCCACGCTCAACAGGCTGACGCCTTCGGCGCCGGTCTGCTTGCCTCCCTCGAAGACGAGATGGCTCGATTCGGGGAGGAGGGCGCAATGGGCAGGCGCGAAGCGCCGGACCAAATGGATCGTGCGGGCCGTTTTCTCGATGGCCAGTCGTCGCTCCGGCTCTGGAAACACGATGATGTCGTCGACCAGGCCGAAGCCCTCATCGAGGACTTCTCTCAGGAGACCTCCCTGCGGAGCATCGTCGTGAAAAAGCACCACCCGCTCCGTCAGCACCATCGCTCCCGCCGACCATCCGAGCACCGGCCGGTCGGCAAGCACGTCGCCAAGACCGAAGAGCTCCATCCGATTCATCAATACGGCGACGTGACCGCCGGCGATGCAGAGCGTCTTGCAAGGCTCGAGCGCTTCCCGGATCTGCTCTGTCTGCCTTCGTATCGCCGGTCGCTGGGCGGGGCGCCAGGCCTCTTCGAACTCATCTCTCAGACGGCGGCACTGGGCGAGATGGGTCTCGTCCAAGGCGCGGATGACGCCGATGGAGTCGTCGTCGATCTCGGCGCGGAGCTCGTCCGGGGCGGCGTAGGTGCGCACGTCGAGCTCGGCGGCGAAGGCGTGTCGCAGTCGGATTCGGTAGACGTCCTGAAGGTGCCGGAGCAGCTGCTGGCGAGCACGCAGGGCCTCGGCGAGCTCGACGTCTTCCGAGAGCGTCCGTGCGGCCCGTGATCCGAGCTCGAGGTTGACCACCGCCGCGTCGAGATGGCTCCGAAGCTCCTCGTCTTCCGGCTCTCGCTCCTGCCAGCCCGCCGTGATCACGGCGAAGGGCCCGGAGGCTCCGATGGCCGTCGCGACCTCGCGCACCTTGGGGTTCAGCCGCTGGGCGCCCATCAGGACCACGGGGTGGGGACCGGACATCGACCCGGCTATACCAGAGCTGGCGTCCGCGCCCGGCAGATTCGATTCATGGGCTCGCGTGGACCTTCAGGGTCTGGCCCACGTAGTCGAGCATGTGGCGGAGATGGTCGTAATCGGGGTGCCGCAGGCGCACCCAGGCGTTGGCCATGTAGCCGGCCTCGACCG
>CAYZFR010000206.1:0-6920 GCA_964477875.1 uncultured Myxococcales bacterium | reverse complement strand
ACGAAGCTCGACTCGGCCTTCGTTTTTCAAGTTTCTACTGACTCAGGACACTAGGACGTTCGATGACCCGGCCGGAAGCTGATCGAACTTCATGACCGGGACACCGGTCCAGCCACGTTCCGGCGCTCAGGGCGGGTCGCAGTAGGTGAGGGGGACGAGGTCCAAAAAGAGCTGGCTAGGCTGACAGCCGAAGCCCGCGTCTCCGACTCCGGGCCCGAAGTCAGGGCGCAGGCCGCATGTGCCGTCCCGCTCTCGGCAGCAGCCGAAGAGAAAGATCCCTTCCAAACGGGTCGACGGACAGGCCTCCGAGAAAACGCCGGGTACCTGATGGCCAGCGCACTGGCCGAGTTCGGAATCGACGGGGAGGGTCCCCACGAGGGCCGACAAGCTGTTGCCGCACAGCGAAGGGGACTCGACCGTGCAGCAGGGCGGAAGCTTCACCACGAACTCCTTCTCGGGACAGGCGCTCAGGTCGCAGGACAGAAGGGGGTCACCGTTGTCGGAGGACGCCTCGGGGGGCACCAAAGTCGAGCTGAAGCTGGGCGTCTCCTCCCCATCGGCGAGCGTCGGGGACGTCGGTCCGCAGGCCGTCGAAGCCGTCCAGCAGACGAGGATGGATATCCTTCGTGGGCTCAGCCGCACGTTCGGAGCTCCTCTCCTTCGAATAGACGGGCGTCGACGCAGCCGAGGTCTGGACCTCCCGAAATCGAGAGGTCGAAGATGTATCCACACACGCCGTTCGTTCGGCAGCAGCCTGGGTAGCTGATGCCTTGAGCCACTCGTGGGGAGCAACGGTTGACCTGGCCTTCGGATGCCAGCGGAACGCACTCGGCGATGCCCGGATCCAGGCGAAGATCGTCGATTAGGTCGGAGAGCACCACGCCGCATTCGTCCTCATCGGTGCGACAGGGTGGAAAGGTGATGCCGATGACCGGCTCCACGAAGCGCGGGCAGCCGTCGAAGCCGAGGTCCGGTCCCGCGTCCAGGCCGGCGTTGGCGGCGATGGCATTAGGGGCCCCGGCGTCGACCGATGGACTGCTCGTGGGATCCGGCTCCTCGCCGCAGGAGGTGGCGAGTAATACGAAGGCAACCCGTGCCGAGGACGCCGGCCTCATCGAGTCGCCTCGAAGATCTGGACGTTGTCGATGAGGACGGTCGCTTTTTGGTCGGGCGTATCGTCCGTCGTCGATCCGCCTTCGATCATGAGGGTCATCTCTCGGCCGCGGTAGGGCGTGAGGTCGAGCTCCAGGCGCGCCCAGGCTTCGGTCGACAGCTGTACCCAGTTGATTGGCACCTCCTCACCGCCTTCTGCGAAGTACAGATAGACGCGGGTCCGACCTCGACCTACGGCCCGGGCATCAAAGCTCAAGCGTGTCGCCGACTCCGACACCACGAGCTGACGGCTGACCGCCGTCATCGCCCAATCAGGTGTCGGCTCGTCGTTCCAGCCTTGCATGAGGAGGGCCCCGCCCGGCCGGCCGAGATCCGGCGCCCATCCCACTCGGTTGCCCGGACTCCTCCGCCGATACTCCCGCTTCCAGTCGTCGAGATTCGGCCCGTCGTCGAAAGTCCATGCCTGGCTGGCGCGCAACGAGGAGCGTAGCGCCACGTCCTCGAAGAAGCCCCCCGTCGCGAGCTCAGGGGACGTGGCGTGGAGCGCTACTGTGAACGCGTCCCTTCCGTCCACGTCGAAGGACAAGCGCAGCTCCTGCTCACCGTTCGGAAGGGCGACGTCGTCTCGCTCCAGGAGAGGAGCTTCGGACTCCACTTCGAGCTTCACGTCCAGGTCCATGGCGCTCCAGTCCGAGTCATAGGCGCCGAATCGTGCCACCAGCGTCTGCGCCGTTCCGGTCATGCTCGGAGAAAGCTCGACGTCCCGTACCTCGACCCGGGTGCAGTGGGCGCCGATCGGGCGGTCGAGAGGGACGCCGAGCAGGGAAGCTCGGGCGAGAAGGCCTTCAACCAGGGAGACGTGGTCCGTGGCCGTTCCTCCGATGGCACAGCGAGGTCGGGTCCGATCGAGGAGCGTCGCCCGAAGCGCCTCCGAGAAATCTCGATAGGAGAGCTCTCCTTTCACCGTTTGTAGCAGGTTGTCGGCGTCGATCGCCGCCTCTAGCGGCGTGGCGCGCTCGGCGCTGCTTGCGAACTCGGACCACGAACTCCCTTCCGGCGGCGGAATCAGACCCAGAAATTCCTGGCCGGTCTCGGCCTGGATGAGGAGGTAGTCGCCCGGTTCATCGACGAGCGTCGAGCTCTCTCCGGCTCGGGTGACGGTGGGCAACAGGTTGAGGGCGCGGTCCTCGGCGTCCCACGCCAAGATGCCAAGGGCCGCTACTTCCCCTTCGTGCCCAAAGCTGAGTTGGCCGGGGGCGAGACCCAACGCTTCACGTCCCTCGATAGTCAGCTGCACGCCGGCGATGAAGCGCAGCCCGCCGCCCCATGGGCCGACCTCCAGGGCCTGCAGGCAGACGCGCTGCCCGCGTACGCGACTCCACCGTGGCAGACGCAGGCGTGCCGTGGACAACGCGACTTCGTCGGGCCCCAGGCCGCTGCTGGAGCAGCTTGGCGCCCCGACGAGTCGGGACGAGATGGTTCTGGGCAGCGCCGTACCATTCGACTCCGCGCTACAGGCGACCCCAAGGCCGAGAGCCAAGACGGAGGCACGTCCCGCCATCGCCTAGAGCTAAACATGGGCGCTCCTGCCCCGGGAACGTGCCTTGGCCCGTCTCGAGACTCGAGTGTCACAGCTGTGTCATTGAGCCGCCGAGGACCTGAGGCCACGGCACCTTCCTCGCCGGCTTCGAGCCTCGACCAGCGGCCCAGCGCCGCTGGCATCCACCCTTCATCGCACGGCGCCGCCTACGTGCACCATGTCGCCCGCCGCGATGCCGAAATCGAGGAGGCTGAGCCAAGTGCTTGGGGGGCTCGACCGCGTTGCTCCAGAGAGCCCGCTCCGGCACCGCATCCGTCAACGCTGAGCTACTTGGACGTGGTCGGATCGGCGCGGAGCGCCATCGAGCCCGGCGTGAGCGCTTCGGGGATGGTCGCCTGGAGCCCGTCGCGGGTCGCGTAGACCACGTCCACCGTGGGCGTTCGGGTCGCGAAAGCCAGCCCCGCGTCCGGGCCCATCACGAACAGGGCGGTGGCCAGCGCGTCGGCCATGGCGGCGTCCCTGGTGATCACGGTGACCGAGCCTTCGAAGTCCGGCGGGCGGCCGGTTCTGGGGTCGAGGATGTGCCCGACCCGCTTGCCGCCTACGGTCCGGGTCCGAAAGTAGTTGCCCGACGTGGCCATGGCCCGGTCTCGGACCGTCACTTTGGCCGCCATCCGGTCCGGCGCGAAGGGGTCCGCCAGCTTCATGTGCAGAGCCTCCGGGCCCTTCATGCGGAGGTCGCCTCCGATGTTCACCAGGATCCTGCTGTAGCCCCGGTCGCTCAGCTCCAAGAAGATGGCGTCGATGATCCACCCTTTGGCTACGCCGGCGATGCCGAGCTCCACGCCCGGTCGCGCGAAGCGAACGCTTTCGCCCTCCAAGAGCACATAGCGGTACCCCACGTGGGCCAGGGCTCCCTGAAGCGCCGCGTCCGTCGGCAGCTCGCCGCTTTGCTCCGCTTCCTTCCACACCGCCCCCAGGGGCCGCCAGGTGACGTCGAACGCGCCCTCGGTGGCCCTCGACACCTGGAGCGCCCCCTGAAGGATGTTCCACAGGGTCTTCGACAGCGGCACCGGCCTTCCTGCGGCAGCCCGGTTCAGCTTCGAGATCTCGGAGTCGTCCTTCCACTCCGAGAGCCGGGCTTCCAGCACCCGCGTCATGGCCCGCACCTCGGCCAAGTCGCGCTCGACCTGCTCCGCCCGGTCCCGAGCTGCGCTCACGGAGACGGAGTAGGACGTTCCCAGCTCCCGTCCCTCGTCAATGAAGGTGGCCGTGGGCTCGGTCGCCTTCGCCTCCTCTGCGTCGGGAGGGGCGGCCGGCTCCGGCAGCTCGCTCACGCGGTGATAGGGGCCGCGCTGGGAGTCCGGACCCTCGAACAGAAACAAGCTCGGGGTTGCCTGAACCCGAAAGGCGTCGGCGATCGGACCCTGGTGGTCGACCAGCACCTCGAACGCCGAGTCGATGCCGTACTTGTCGCAATGGGCCTGGGTGCGCTTCGCCGGGGTCCCTGACATGACGTACAGCAGCCGGCTGCCCGGATGCTTCGCCTTCCACTGTCGAAGCTCGGGCAGCTCGCTGATGCAGATGCGGCACCAGACGGTGGCGAACACCAGGAGCGTGGGACCGACCGAGGCGGGTTGGACGAGCTCTGCCAGGGTGGCGGTACCGCCCTCCAAGCGCTGGGCTTCTAAGTTCAGCGTCGTGCTGCCGGCGCCCAGGGAGGCTGCGGGCAGGGCCGTGGCCCATGCGGCCAGGACGAAGGCCGCCCGCGCCGTCGGTAAGGGATGCGGCCGCCTCACCATGCGCTCACGACACCCATGTTTACGCCGCCGAGGAACAGTCCGTCGTTGCGGACCCAGCCGAAGCCCGAGACCCGACCGTCCCACTGGATGCGGGTGGCGCTGAGCAGCGGGAAGTGGACCAACAGTCCGGGGCTGTGGGTTTGTAGCGCCGCCAGATCCGAATCCTGGGTGGCGTACACCCCGTCCCGGAATCGGGTCGTGTCGTCGATCTTGCGTCCAGTTCGCGGGTTTGCCACCAGATCGTCGGCGCTGTACCGGCGCAGGACGTCCTCCGGTGCCAGCCAGAACTTGGTCGCCGTCTGGGCCTGGAACCGGTACCAGGTCGTGATGCGGACGGGGCCGAGCGGAAACTCCAGCGTAGGCTGCAGCGCCCCTTGCTCGATGCCCCAGTCGTCCACGTAGCCGCTCAGGTCCAGGCCGAGCGCTGTGCCGAGGGCCGGAGACCATCGCAGACGCAGATTCCCTTGAAGTCGGTTCCTCTGGTTGGGGAGGTTGTCCTGGACGAGCGTCTGGATCGGCGCGGTTCGGGGGTCGCCGCTGAACACCTGGGTGGGGTCCAGCGCGGTCACGTACTGAAGGGTGTTGTGCAGGCGTCCGTCCTGCCGCGCGAGCTGAACGCTGGCCACGGTCCGGAGGCTGGGGGACCAGTTCTGCTGCCACCCCATGAGCAGGCTCGTGGAGTACTGCACGGGCCGGGCATCCCGGTCGTAGTCGGAGTCGACGCCTTCGAAGTCGATGTTGTCGAAGTTGGCCCACCACGGCCACGAGAAGCGAAGGTTGAGGCTGGAGAACAAGGAAGCATCGCCTCCGGCCACGTCAGTGCTCACATCCATGTTGGGACCCACTGAAACGAATCCATCCTGGTGGTGATAGAAGAAGCTGGGAACCAAGGTCCAGGACGAGCCCTTGGGCTTCCACTCCACCCCGACCGAGCTGTCCAAGGTCAGGATGTTGGGTGTGGCCGACGTGACCTGGCCCGACCAAACCTCGGGAAGCGGGTTCTCAAAGCTGTTTTCGATGTAAGCGAGGACACCGTTCATCACCACGGCGGCGTTCTCCGAGACCGCCAGCTTCACGTCCAGGCTGATGGCGCCATAGCGGAAGGCTTCGTCCCGGAACGCGTTTCCGCCTTGGTCGTCGCCCTGGCCGAAGGCGTAGACGTCGAGGCGGATGGCGTTCCGGCGTTCGCCCACGAGGTCCGGCGACGAGGCGGCCACCCCGGAGTCGCCGCCTTGCCGGCCTTCGGAGGCCTCCGTAGCGTGGGCCAAGGCGGGAAGGACCGCGAGCGCTCCGACCCAGACCGATCCCGGTCGGACGGAACTCACTGGCATCCGCAGGACCCTACCGCGGCCCCGCCAAAGCCGCCGAAGCCGCCCTCTCGGGCGGCCTCCGTCTTGTTGCGCAGGTAAATGAGGCGCCCGTCCTTGTCGAAGGTCATGCACCGGTCCGCCAGCCTCTCTCGCTGGTAGAACTTGGTGGTCGAGCAGCTGGCGCTGGCCAGTCCCACGAGGAGCCATGCCATCCAAAGTCGCGTGCGCACGGATGGAAGCTAGCGCGTGGGGTCCGCACACTGAAGCCCCTATCTGAACCTTTGTCTTGGCTACATGCGCCCCATCAACGAGTCGATGTGGGCGTCCTGCCGCGGGCAGCGGGTGGAGCTGCAGCGTGGAGAGTCCATTCGTGAGTGCGCCCCACGCGCCCCGAGACTCCGACCACGTCCATGACTCGAGGTCTCGGGAGCACGTTGTCCATTCGGAACACGTCATACATAGTGTCTGACATGGCTTCGGAGCGAATCAATGCGCGGCTCGACGACGAGACCGTGCGTCGCATGGAGTATCTCGAAACACGCCTCGGAGTGTCGGCGTCCGAAGTCGTGCGCCGGGCCCTAAATGAGTTGTACGAGCGGGAGCGTGTTCAAGACGGCGCCTCCGTACTCGAAGTACTGCAGGGAGCAGGATTTCTGGGCGGATTCGACGGCGACGAGGATCTCTCCGACAACTACAAGCAGCAGCTGTCCGAGGGTTGGTCGCGAAAGACGTGATCATCGCCGACACGGGCTATTGGCTGGCGCTGGCTAACCCACGTGATCGCCACCACGACCGGGCCATCAAGGCTACGGAAGGTCTGAAGGACAAGCTGATCACGACATGGCCCGTGCTGACCGAGACTTGCCATCTGCTGGCATCACGGCTCAGTGCTGAGGCGGTCCGGGCATTCGTTTTGAGCATCGGTCGGGGAGCCTGCGAAGTCTGGAGCCCGGACCAGCCCGCTTGGGGGCGCATCGTCACCCTCATGGCAAAATATTCCGATCTGCCCATGGACCTGGCGGATGCGACGCTGGTCCTCCTCGTCGAGGAATTGGGCCACGGTCGTATCCTATCTACGGACACCCGTGACTTTCGAACTTATCGCTGGAAGCAGCGCAAGCCCTTCCGGAACTTGCTTCTTTAGGGGGGGCCAGC
>CAYZFR010000205.1:0-7021 GCA_964477875.1 uncultured Myxococcales bacterium | reverse complement strand
CCTTGGCCCCAGAGAGGAAGCCCTCGTGCATTATATCCTGGGCGATATCGCCCAGCAAGCCGGCCAAATCGACACGGCTATTTTTCACTTTTCTCATTCGGCCATCCTCGACATCCAGACTTCTGCCAAAGAAACCCTGGCCATGCTCAAGCTGGCTACCCTGCTCTTTCAGCAGGGGGAAACCCGCTACGCCTCTCCCTTCATCCAGAAAGCTAACGCTGATGCCCGGTTCTATGGGGCCCGGCAGCGGCAGATCCAGGTAGCCAACATCCTGCCGTTCATCGAGGAAAAGGTGATCCAGACCATTGAAGCCCAGAAGCAACGACTGCTGGGCTATGTGGTGAGCATTTCGATGTTGCTGGCTTTCGTCTTGGGGCTGGCTATCGTTATTTACCGGCAAATGGGCAACCTACGCAAAGCCCGCAACCAGATCGAGGCCTCGCACCGGGCCCAGCAGGAGGTCAACCGGCAACTGCGGGCGGCCAACCACCGGCAAGAAGAGACCAACCACCGCCTCGCGGAGGCCAGCCGCATCAAGGAGGAATACGTGGGCTTTCTCTTTACCCTGGATTCGCAGCTTTTCGAAAAATTTGGCCGGATCAAATTAGAGCTTGAAAAGCAGGCTCATGAGGGCAGCCTCCCGGGCCTGCGGCAGGTCATTCGACGCATCGACCTCAAAAAGGAGAAGCAAAGCCTGCTGGAAAATTTCGACGCGACCTTCATCAAGCTGTTTCCACACTTTGTGCCAGCATTCAATTCGTTATTTACCCCCGAAAACCAGGTGCCGCTCAAACCGGGCGAACCCCTCAATACCGAGCTGCGCATTTTCGCCCTCATTCGCCTGGGCATTACCGACAATGACAAGATCGCCCAGATTCTCGGCTACTCCGTCAACACCATTTACATGTACAAGACCAAGGTGCGCAACCGTTCTTGGGTGAAAAATGAAGCATTTGACCAAAAACTGTGGCAAATCACCCATCTCGGCGCTGATAAAGAAGAGGATACCGGTTAGATTTCTTCTATATAGCTAGGCCATCTCTATTTTATTAGATGTATGAATATCAGCGGCTTAATATTTAAAGTCGCTGATTTTATTCTATGTAAGCTCTTATACGTCACCTTCTTTTTGAGTGGGAAGTAGGAACTTGTTGTTCCAAACTTAAAGGACGTGAATCTACTTACACGAAGCGCGAAGCGCTGGATGACCTGGAATCCGCTTTCCCCGAAAATCTGGCCTTTTTTCCTGATAGCAGGATTGATTTTCCCAAACCTGTCACGGGCTCAGAACCCCTCGGTACAAGGTCAGGTGAAAAGCTTGGCTGGCACGCCGCTGGTGGGGGTAACCATCATGGTAAAAGGGACCAACCGGGGCGCCCTTAGCCGGGAAGAAGGCCGTTTCGAATTTAGCGGGGTCGACCTCCAAAGGGTCAGCTTAATTTTTCGGTACTTGGGCTACGAAACCACCACTATTGCCCTGGATGGCCGGAGCCAACTCAAGGTGGTGCTGTCTCCCCAAAATCTTTCCCTGGACGAAGTGGTGCTCATCGGCTACGGGACCCAGCGCAAAAAGGACGTGACCGGGGCCATCAGCTCGATTGAAACCGAAGCGCTGGAAGCCGTGCCCGTCCCCAACATTGGCGAGGCCATCCAAGGCCGCGCCGCCGGGGTGCAGGTCATCACCAACGGGCAGCCGGGCAGCAACCCCACCATCCGCATCCGCGGACTGGGTACCATCGGCAACAACGATCCGCTGGTGGTGGTAGATGGCATGCCCCTCAATGGCGGGCTCAACCAGGTCAACCTCAACGATGTGGCTTCCATCCAGGTGCTCAAGGATGCCTCGGCCACCGCCATCTACGGGGCGCGCGGGGCCAACGGGGTGGTGATCATCCAGACCAAACGGGGTTCGGGATCGGAGACCAGCCTTTCGTTTGACATGTACGAAGGCATCGCCCAGGCCACCGATCAGGTAGAGGTGCTCAACGCGGCGCAATTCGCCGACTTTCACAACGACCTGCTGGCCGCAGGCGGCATTCCGCTCAACCCGGAATTTCGCAACCCCGCAGACCTGGGAGAGGGAACCGACTGGCTGGGCGAATTTTTTCGTCCGGCGACGCTGCGCAACTACACCCTGAGTTACTCCGGCGGCAACGAGCGCTCGCGGATATATACCTCTTTCAACTATTTCGACCAGAAAGGCATCGTGCAGGGGACTGATTATCAGCGGTTCATTCTGCAATTCAACACCGATACCTGGGCCACCGATTTCCTGAAGTTTGGCAATACCCTGAAACTCAACCACGACATCAAGCGCAGCGGCGACTTCAGCTTGCAGCGGGCCATGCTGGCCTTGCCTACGCAGGCGGTGTACGACTCGACGGGGGATTTTACCGGACCGGTGGGACAGCCAATCTATTCTGGCGACGTAGAAAACCCCCTCGGTAAGGCCCTCACAGTGGAGAATACTACCCGGGGCTACAACGCCCAAGGCTCAGTGTTCGGGGAGCTGACCTTCCTCGATCATTTCACATTCAAGACCTTGCTGGGCCTGGAAGCCAATTTCTGGAAGACCCGTACCTGGGCCCCTCCCTACCAATGGGGTTCGGACATCCAGGAGAATGCGTTCCTCGGCGAGGGGGCGAACCAGGCCATCACCTTGCTCTGGGACAATACCCTGACCTACGAGCGACGCTGGGACAACGGCCTGCACCTCAGTGGGGTGGTGGGGACCAGTGCCCAGGAGAATCGCTTCGAATACCTCAGCGGCTCCATCCAGAATTTCCCCAGCACCCAGACCCAGACCCTCGACAATGGCGTAGACCAGATCACCCTCAATGGCAGTGCCTCGGAATGGGCCATCTTTTCGCTCTTTACCCGGGTAAATGCTGATTTCGCAGGCAAATACTACCTCACCGCCACCTTGCGCCGCGATGGTTCTTCCCGCTTTGGCGAGGGCAACCGCTACGGCAACTTCCCCTCTGGATCGGTGTCCTGGCGGATTTCGGAAGAAAACTTCTTCTCCTCGCGCTGGATCGAAGACCTCAAGCTGCGGCTGGGCGCCGGCATCACCGGCAACCAGGAAATTGGCAACTATTCCTTTGCCTCCAGCTACAACACTTACCTCTACAACTTCGGGGGCAACTTCGCCATCGCCGCTGTACCCACGGTTTTGCCCAACGCCAACGTGCAGTGGGAGTCGCAGGAACAGTACAACCTGGGCCTGGACCTGGCCCTCTGGAAGAATCGGGTAAACCTGACGGTGGATGCTTATCTGAAAAATACCAAGGACATGCTGGTGCCGCAGCCGGTGCCGGTGACTTCGGGCTATTCGGATATTTTCGTGCCCTTTGTCAATGCCGGGCAGGTCCAAAACCGGGGGATAGAGATCTTGCTCAGCACCGTGAATGTCGAAAAGGCGGATTGGCGCTGGACTTCGGATTTTGTCTTCAGCTACAACCAAAACGAGGTGATCGACCTGAACAGCGATGTGCCCCTCGTCACAGGCAACATCGGCCTGAACTTCGCCCTCTCACGCATCCAAAACGGCTATCCGATCAACGTTTTTTATGGCTACCAGACCGACGGCCTGTTCCAAAACCCGGAGGAAGTAGCCGCCCATGCCCAGCAGGTGCCGGGCAGCTCGCCTAGCAACGGCACCTCCGCCGGCGACCTTCGCTTTCGCGACCTGAACCACGATGGCCTGATCACCGACGCCGACCGTACCTTCCTGGGTAGCCCCCTGCCCGACTACACCTTCTCCCTCAACAATACCCTGAGCTGGCGCAAGCTCAGCCTGACGGTCTTCCTGCAAGGCGTGTATGGCAACGAGATCTTCAACGCCAACCGCATTTTCACCGAAGGCATGGCGGTAACCACCAACCAAACCACGGCGGTCCTCGACCGCTGGACCGGGCCTGGCACCAGCCAAGAGATGCCACGCGCCGTGTTTGGCGACCCCAACAACAACAGCCGCGCCTCTGATCGCTTCATCGAAGATGGCTCTTACTTGCGCGTCAAGACAGCTACCCTGAGCTACCAGCTTCCCCCGGTTTGGTTTGGGCAAAAAATCTTTGAAAAGGCCAGCGTCTATGTCTCTGGCCAGAATCTCTATACCCTGACCCGCTACTCGGGCTTCGACCCCGAAGCTTCGGTTGGCGGCATCGACAACAACCTCTACCCAGTTACCCGCACGGTATCGGCAGGCCTGAATTTGGATTTTTAAGCCAGGCATTTGCGCCCTACTCTTTAAGCCACTCGCAATGAAATACCTACTCCTCATATTGCTCCTCCTACTCGGGCTGCTGTCAGCCTGCTCCGAGGAATTTCTCGATCGGGCCCCGCTCGACACCATCAACACCGCCAACTACCCCACCAATGCCGAGGAGCTGACCACGGTGGTCAATGGGGCCTACCAGCCCCTGCAATGGCCCAAGCTCTACAACCTCCGCATGTGGACCTCGGACATCATGGCGGGCAACAGCATCGTGGGTGCGGGAGGCGGCTCAGACGGCATCGAAACCCAGGACATGGCCAACTTTGTGACCGCCCCGGATAACGCGGGCGTGCTCGACCTCTGGCGCGGCCCCTGGCCTGGCATCCTGATGGCCAATATCGTGCTGAAGGTGGCGCCTACCCTCGAGATCGACGCGGCCAGCCGGGACCGCAGCCTGGGCGAGGCGCACTTTCTGCGGGCGCACTACTACTTCATCCTGGTGCGCTACTTTGGCGATGTGCCGCTGATCACCGAACCGGGCAGCTCGGATACGGACCTGAAGCCCGCCCGGGACCCGCAGGAGCTGGTCTACAACCTGATCATCGACGACCTGGAGCAAGCCGCTCAGTTGCTGCCAGAAAAGAGCAGCTACCGCCCCCAGGACCTGGGCCGGGCCAGCAAGGGCGCTGCCCTGGGCATGTTGGCCAAGGTCCACCTGACCCGGGGGAACTGGAACGAGGTGGTAGATCTCACTGCCCAGGTCGCCGGGCTGGGCTACGACCTACAGGCCGATTATGCTGACAACTTCCACCCTGCTACCGAAAACGGCATCGAGTCGCTGTTTGAGGTGCAGTATGCCAGCGATGGGGGGTTTAGTTTTTGGAGCAATGAAAACCAAGCTTCCTGGACCAGTCCCTTCATGGGGCCGCGCGGGGCGGGCTTCGTAGCAGGTGGCTTTGGCTGGAACCAGCCCACCCAAGAATTTGTGGATGCTTACGAGCCGGGCGACCGGCGCAAGGAGGCCACGATCCTCTACGAAGGCGGGCCGACTTTTGAGGGCAAGCCCTACCTGTCCAGCTTTTCGCTGACCAGCTACAACGTGCGTAAGTTTCTGGTGCCCGTGAGCGAGGTCGCCTCCTTTGACAACAGCCCGCTGAACTTTCCGGTGCTTCGCTACGCGGATGTGCTGCTGATGCGGGCCGAGGCCTTAAATGAATTGGGGCAGACCTTAGCCGCCCAGATGCCCCTGAACCGGGTGCGGGCCCGGGCCGGGTTGCCGCCTGTGCCCAGTACCCTGGACCAGGCGGAGTTTCGCGCCCTGCTGCTGCATGAGCGGCGCATGGAGCTGGCTTTCGAAGGGCACCGCTGGTTTGACCTGATCCGGGTCAACCAAGGCCAGTATGGCCTCAACTTCCTGCGCTCCATCGGGCGCAGCAACGCCGCCGAAAAGCACCTGCTGTTTCCCATTCCGCAGATCGAACTGGACCGCAATCCGAACCTGACGCAGAATGCGGGATACTGAGATCATTAGCGACTTGGTGATGCTCCTCTCTCAATTCTTCAATGGACTACTCATGCTGAAACTCACAACCTATTTTTCCGCGCTAGGCTTGGCCTTCATCCTGCTCTTTTCGGCTTGCCAGCAAGCGCTGATCGACCCAGACCTCGGGCAAGCCAAGGAACTCAAGCTGACCCTTTCTCAGACGGAACTCACCTTGGAAGAGCGGCTGCTGGACAACCGGCTGAACTTTAGCTGGACCACGGGGAGCAACCAGGGCACGGGAGCGGCGATTTTCTACACCCTGGAAATCGACCGGGCGGGGAGCGACTTTGCCGAGCCGCTGCTGCGCTTGGTGGAGGGGGAGCCAGCGCGCTTTAGTTATTCTCTCGACCACGGCACGCTGAACCAACGCTTGCTGGAGGCGGGCCTGGCGGCCAACGAAAGGCACGAATTGATGGCGCGGGTACAGGCCACTTTTACCACCCATGAGGTGGCCCTCCAGGTGGCTGAGGTGCCTTTTTCGGTGACCTTGTTTCAGCCGGTATCGACCCAGTTGTTCCTCTTTGGCAGCGCCACGGCGGCGGGCTGGGACATCGGTCAGGCCATCGAAATGGAGGCCTCGCGCTCGCGACGGCGAACTTTCACCTACGCCGGGCAATTGTCGCCGGGGACCTTCAAGTTCGCGGTGAACCGTGAGGGTTGCTTCTGCCAGGATTTTTATACCCGCGATCCCGACGACCCCACCCGCATCGTGTACAACCAGGGGGGCAGCGGTGCTGATTTGCAATGGGAAATCACCGAGACGGGTAATTACTCCCTCACCGTGGACCTGCTCAGCCAGACCATCGAGATCCGGTCGGGCATCGCCCCGCCTTATAGCGACCTTTACCTCGTGGGCGACGCCTCCCCCAGTGGCTGGAACATCGGCAGCCCGCAGGCTTTTACCCAGTCGAGCCAGGATCCCTTTGTCTTCACGTTTGAAGGCAGCCTTTCTGCGGGAGAATTCAAAATCTCCACTTTTACCGGAGATTGGTGCGATGGGGATTGGCTCAATGCCGCCAACCCTGACCAGTCGGTGAGCAACAGCAGCTTCATCATCACCCAAGCCTGCGACGGCCCCGATAACAAATGGCGGGTGCAGCCTGGGCAGGAGGGCAACTACCGCATTACCGTGGACTTCAACGATTACTCCATGGACATTGAGCAGTAAACCCATTTTCCCCCACTCTCCTTTTTTTACCACTCCCCTTTTTTCACCACGGAGTTCACGGAGGAATTTCACGGAGTTCACAGAGGTCGATGTT
>CAYZFR010000204.1:0-7076 GCA_964477875.1 uncultured Myxococcales bacterium | reverse complement strand
CGGCGACTTCATGGAGCTGGCGGGCAAGGCCCACGCCGTGAACGGCGCCGCCGTCCTGAAGTCAGGGCTCTTCGCGGGCTGGACCGCCACCCAGGTCCTCACTTTTGGCTGCCTGATGCTCTTCGTCGGCGCGTGCGGAAAGAGCGCCCAAATACCGCTCTATGTGTGGCTGCCCGACGCCATGGCCGGGCCGACGCCGGTGTCGGCGCTCATCCACGCCGCCACCATGGTCACGGCCGGCGTCTATATGGTGTGCCGCCTGGGCTTCCTGTTCGACCTGGCCCCGACCGCGGCCGAGACGGTGGCCTGGACAGGCGGCGCCACCGCCCTCTTCGCCGCCACCATGGGCCTGGCCCAGCACGACATCAAGAAGGTCCTCGCCTACTCCACCGTCTCCCAGCTCGGCTACATGTTCATGGCGGCCGGCATCGGGGCCTATTCGGCGGCGATGTTCCACGTCATCACCCACGCCTTCTTCAAGGCCTGCCTCTTCTTGGGTTCGGGGGCGGTGATCCATGCCCTCCACGAAGAGCAGGACATGCGGAAGATGGGTGGCCTCGCGAGGCGGCTCCCGGTGGTCTACTGGACCTTCTTCGTCTCCACTTTGGCATTGGCCGGCATCATTCCCTTCGCCGGATTCTTTTCGAAGGATGCCATCCTCGCTCATGCCTTCCACCACTCCACCGGCCTGTGGCTCCTCGGCTTCATCGGCGCCGGCGTCACCGCGCTCTACATGGGCCGGCTCATGGGCTTGACCTTCTTCGGCGATCTCCGCGCCCGAAGCGCGACCGGGCACGAGGTCCACCTCCATCCTCCGGGCTGGTCGATGAAGGCACCTCTGGTCGTCCTCGCGGGCCTCGCGACCTTGGGCGGCCTGCTCAACATCCCCCACATCTTCCACGCCCTGGTGCCCCACGACGCGGTCGGCTTCCTCGACCACGCTCTGGCCCCGGTGGTGGGCACGACCCATCTCCAGGCCGAGGTCTTGACCGAGCTCGTCCTCATCGCTGCATCGGTGGCCCTCGGGGCCGGTGGCCTCCTCGCGGGCATCAGCTTGTACAAGAACGGGCCGAGCCCAGTCGTGGAGTCCTGGACGCGGAGCGGGGTGGGCTACGGCGCCAAGCTCCTGCTGGCTGGGAAGTACTTCGTCGACGAGGTGATCCAACTGGTGGTGGTCCGGCCCCTCAACGCCTTCTCGTTGCTCCTCGCCCACCTGATCGACCCGTGGTTCATCGACGGCTTCCTCGCCAAGCTCGGCGCGGCGGTGGTGGACGGCTCGGGCAAGGTCGTGAGTCGGATCCAAAGTGGCAACGTGCAGTCCTACGCCGTCATCATGGTGTTGGGCATCGCCTTCGTGATCCTGTGGACCCTGGGCTGAGTCTAGCCCTGCTGGTCGCGGGGGCCGCCGGCGCCTACGACCCGCTGATCGACGAGGCTCTGGCCCCTCGTCGCGGACCGGCGATCTCGCTGGGGGCTCATCGCCTTCAGAACGACTTTGGCCTGCACGGCGGACTGACCTCACCCTGGCTCCTGGACGGCCACCTTGCCTTTCGCGTCGAGGGCGGGCTGGCGTGGTTCGAGGATCTGCGCGCGCTGCCCCCCGATGGTGACCCCGACACCTTCGGCGCGCTGGAGATGTACGGAACCGCCCGGGCCCTCCTGTTGGCCGGGACTCCGATCGGTCTCGCCTCGGGCCGGCTCTACGTAGCCGTCGGTCCGAGCCTCATCTTCGTGGACGATCAGCTCAGCTCTCGCACGATGAGCCCCGGCATCTACGGCGTGGCCGGCGTCGAACTCTTCGCGGGCGATGCCTATCGCGCTTCGCCCTTCTCTTTCTTTCTGGAGGCGGGAGGCGTCGCTCACACCGCCAGCGCCGACGTCGAGAACCGGGTCGGCGCCCCCGAGACCACCGATAGCTTCGTCGCTCGAGCCATCGCCACCGGCTTCGCTTTCAGCGCCGGCCTGCGCTGGCATCTGTGGTGACCTCGGCTTTCAGCCGGATCAGGGTGCCGGCGGTCGGACGTAGACCTCGAAGAAGGCGCTCATGTCGGACTGGGCGAGCTCGTTCACGACCTGCTCGAACAGCCCGGTGGTGATCTCCTGCTCTGCCTTGGCGAGAGCGGAGAGGACCGGGTCCAGACCCCCAGCGGCGGTGAGGGCGAGGGCGCCGTCGAGGCGGGCGAGGACGTCGACGGCCCGGGCCGTCGTCTTGCCCTTCGAGCGGTCGGTCAAGAGCGTCTTGGCGCTGCGCCCCCGCCGCCGAAAGCTCTCGATGGCCGCGTCCCGCTCTTCCCGAGTCAGACCACCGCTCTCGTAAAGCGCCGTCAAGGCGTAGTACTCGGCCAGACCCTCGACGATCCAATCGCCGTCCTCGCCCGAACGGGCCTTCGTCAGGACGTGGACCAACTCATGGAGCACCGGACTGGTTCCGTCCTTGGCTACCAGCGGGCGGTCGGCGTGTAGGTACAGAGAGCCGGGGCCGGAGAGGCCGCCTCGCCACATGGGATCCCCGGCGGTGACGATGGCGATCCGGCGGGGCCCGGTCTCGATCCGCTTCAAGAGGGCGGAAAGGGTCAGGCGGAGGAAGGTCCGAATGTCCGTCAGGTGATGACCGAGCCGTTTGGTCGACGCGAGGACGAAATCGATCTCGTCGATTTGAAAGCGAAGGATCTCGAGGCGGCCGAGCATGAACCATCCGCTGGGACGCTGGAAGAAGCGGTCGGCGTCCTCGAGCCGGAAGCTGCGCGCCTTGCCCTCCACCGGCGTGTGATGGGTGACGATCTTCCAGGACTTGGGGACGTCGATGCGGAAGCGACCGCTGGACGTGCTGCCAGATCCGAAGGTCGACGACGAGGGGGGGACGATGTCCGAACCCCGAAAGATGGCCCAATGGGTGGCGATGCGGGCGTCGTAGCTCCGGCGGTCTCGGGCGTGGTCCAGCCGAGAGGTCCAGCGCATCTTGCCGCCTCCCCCCGGGACCTGCCAGGCCATGTAGATCTCGCCCTCCTCGGTCTCGGTTCGGCTGAGTTCCCCGTCTCCCTCGAAGCCTAGATGCCGCTCAGGATCGATGTGAAAGCGAAGTTGCCGGAGAGCAGGGCCCTCCT
This sequence comes from uncultured Myxococcales bacterium, assembly GCA_964477875.1. GTDB lineage: Bacteria > Myxococcota > Kuafuiibacteriia > Kuafuiibacteriales > Kuafuiibacteriaceae > Kuafuiihalomonas. The sequence goes on along the minus strand of CAYZFR010000204.1, from coordinate 3,972 downwards.
GGCGGACGGACAGCTCGACCTCGGCCACCCGCTCCGAGGGCGCGACATCGATCGAATATACGAACTCGACCGGCCGTCCCGGTCGCGGCTCTTCGGTTTCTGGAGGCTCCGCCGGCGTCTGGGCGACGGCGAGCGCCACGAGCAGGCTCGAGATCACGTGCGCCTCCAGGCGTGGGCGAACTCACGGGAGAGCTCCCGTCGCTCGAACGCGCTGCGAGGCTCGTGGGCGACCGCGTCGATGGACTGGATCCGTGGGATCAGGCCGGCCCGATTGCACAGCTGGATCGAGAGGCCAGGGCGAGCGTTGAGCTCGAGGATGACCGGGCCCTTTTCGGCGTCGATGACCACGTCGGCTCCCAGATACCCCAGCTCCGTCTTTTCCGCTGCCGCCATGGCGATCTCCATGACGCGGTCGAAGGCAGGGATCGACCGGCCGAGGAGCTTCTCTCGGGTGTCCGGATGGGTGTCGACGGCTTCGTTGCGGAGGATGGCGGAACTCATGAGGCCAGTCCCGATGTCGATGCCGACGCCGACGGCGCCCTGGTGAAGATTGGCTCGGCCGTCGGAGCTCTTGGTCGGCAGCCGCGCCATCGCCATCACCGGGTAGCCGCGGTACACGATGACGCGGATGTCGGGCACGCCATCGTAGGCCACCTTGCTCAGCTCCGGGTGAACGACCAGCCGCTCCTCCACCATCACCATGTCTTGGGTGCCGCCCAGAGCGTATAGCCCCGAGATGATGCCGGAGGCGTGGTAGCGGATGTCGTCCATCTTCAGAAGCCGGCCACCGGTCCGCCGAAAGCTGGTCCCATCTCGGCCCAGGATCACGACGATGCCGTTGCCCATCGCCCCCCGAGCCGGCTTGACGACGAAGTCCTCCAACTTCGCGATCCTTCGCATCAGTGAGGCGAGCTCGAAGTGATGCTCGGCCTTGGCGAGAAGGCGGGGGCTGGGGATTTCGCCCTCGATGCAGAGCTTCTTGGTGAGGAGCTTGTTGTCGACCAGCGGATAGCGTCGTCGCGGGTTGAACCGAGACGTGAAGTCGATGTTGCGGCGGTTGATGCCGAGGACGCCCAGACGATTCAAGGGCATCAGGGTGCTCCGCTCTTTCCTTCGGTCTCGGGGCCGATGCCGAAGACCTCACTCGGGATGCTTTCGCCGCCCTGCCCCAAGATCCGAAAACGCAGATAGTCGGTGATGCGAAAGCCGGTGTAGCCGCCGATGAATACCAAGCAGCCCATGATCGCAATGACGAGCTCGGGAAAGCCGAACATCAGGTGCTCGGCGATGGAGCTCCGCAAGATGGGGTAGGTGAGGATGGCGATGAAGACGGACGAGAAGGCGCGGCTCAGCGCGTTACGCGTCCCTTCCTCGGCGATGACCAAAGCGAGCCGCTCGATGAGCATGGTGATGACGACGAGCGGAAAGACCGACCCCACGAGCTCACGCTGATCGAACTCCTCCGCCACCAGGGAGATCCCAAGCACGAGCAGGATGACGAGGCACAGGAGGAGCGAGATCCGCGGGACCACCAGCAATCGCAGACCCTCTAGAAAGCGCCGGGTCACCACCCCCATTCCGACCACCAACGCGAGGATGAGCAGGCCAGCCTGCAGACTGGTCTCGCGAAGGGCGAGGGCGATCAGGATCGGCATGAAGGTTCCGAAGGTTCGAAAGCCGATCATGTTTCGGTACAGCGAGACCATGAGGGCGCCGAGGGGCAGGAGCAGCAGGAGTCGGAGCGCCTTCTGGGTCGGGACGGGGAGCCGGTACAAGGAGAGGGCGGCGAAGAAGGGATTGTCCGGGATCATCATGTTGGCCAGGTCCCGAGGGCTCAACCGCTGCTGCAGAGCCGAGTAGGTGCTGTCGATGGCGTCTACGTTGGTCGGCTCGATGAGGACGTCGTCTTCATAGCGGAGCTGGAGCACGTCGCCGGGCCGCTTGGCAAAGAAGTCTCCTCGGGGGCTGACCGCCACCCAGGCCCCGTCGATCCAGCATTCCACCCAGTGGATGCGCTCCGGGCTTCGCCGCTCTTGCAGCCTGAGTCCGGCCACCAGGCGGGCCGGGATGCCGGCCGCCCGGAGCAGGGTGACGAGGAGCCGCGCCTTGCCCCGGGGGCTGCCTTCTCGCTCCACCATGGTGAGCAGGGCGTCGTCGGTTCCATCATCGACGGTGGCGATCTGATGGTCGGTGAAGGCGAAGATCGTTCGGAGACGTCCCGATGGATCGTCTTCACCGGGAAGGCCCAGGACCTCCAGGCGCGCTTCCACCTCCTCGGAGGTGGCCGGGATCTCGGGCGTGGATCGCAGATAGGCCTCGGCCACGGACTTCGGGACTTCGGGTCGACGGGGGGCGGGGGGCAGCTCGAAGCTCTCCTCACTGAGCCGGACCCGGAAGGAATAGGCGATGCGATGGATGCCCGACAGCTGACCCGACCATACGCCGAGGCGGCCGGGTCCCTCGTTGTCGATCACCAGGTCCAGGCCTTCGCTGGAAGAGGTCTCGTCGAAGATGATCTGGTGGCTGTCGTTGCTCGGCAGGGCGGCCTTGAGAGCCCCAGGGCCGCTGCCTCGCACCGTCACGTCCATCTCGACCTGCCACAGGCCCTCCGGATTGGTGGGAAGGAGGGGCATGCCGAGGCCCCAGAATCGGTAGGTGAACAGGCCGAGACCAGCGAGGAGCAGAATCGAGCCCGTCCACAAGACCGGTTTGTTCACTCCATGTCCTCCGGTGCCCCGTGCTCGACCGCCGGATCGTCGGTCTCGCTCGAAGGCACCTCCTCCCTCGGATCGTAGCCGAGGTGAAAGGCCGCGAAACCGGGGAGCACCAGCTGGGGCTGAGCGCAGCCGATCACTCGGCCGTCGTGGGGGGCGATGATCTCGAACGCGTTCTCGCTGAACGGGTTCTGAACGACGCCCAACACCTGCCCCTTTTTGACCACGGCTCCCAAATCCACGCGATTGGTCAAGATGCCGCCCCGGTCCACCCGCACCCAGTGGGACTGAAGAAACACCTCTGGCGGTACGTCGGGAGCGGGCGGCAGGGTCGGCTTCCCTTCCATCATCGAGGCGGTGCGAAGGACGCCGAGAACCACGCCGTCGATGACGTCGACCTGGAAGCGCATCGCTTCTCCCGCCTCGTAGGTCACGGTCGGGATGCCGACCTGACTGAGGGCGCGGCGCAACATGCCCCGGGTGCCTTCGGAGTGGATGATGATCGGGGGCTGGAGCCTCAGGGCGAGCTCGAGGGCTTCGGGTTGGCCGACGTCGACCCGAACTTGGGGAAAGTTGGTGCGGCGGGCCGAGCCGGTGTGAAAGTCGATCGCTTCGTCGCAGTGGGTTCGCAGGAAGGAGAAGACGTTATGGGCGACTCGGGAGGCGGCGCTGCCCTTGGGGTGGCCCGGAAAGTGCCGATTCAGGTCGCGACGATCCGGCAAATCGCGCTCACCCCGACGAAAGCCGTGCAGATTGACCACCGGCAGGCCGATGATCATCCCGCCCAGCGTTTCGACGTCGACCCGTTGAATGGAGCGGCGGACGACTTCGACCCCGTTGAGCTCGTCCCCATGAATGCCGGCTGTCAGACAGAGGGTGCGGCCGGGTTTGGCGCCCCGGGCGACCAGGACCGGAACGCCGATGCGCTGGCCCGAGTAGGACGCGCTCGTGACCAGGGACATCGAGGCCCGGCTCGCGGTCGAGACAGAAGTCTGCAGAATGTCGACCGGCCCCCAATTTTGCCCCTCCCCGGCCGGGGCGGAAGGAGGTTCGGAGACTTCATCGGCGACGGCCCATTCCGCCATGACGCCCTGCGGTAGAATGGTGGAGACGAAGAGCAGCGCGAGGTTCGGGCGCACCCCGACATTGTGCCCCACCCTGGGGAGGCTCGCGACAACCATCGAAGGGTCGGGGGAGGCCTAGGGGGGTGCTGAAAAACGGCTTCACCCGTCTGGCTGGCGGTCTTTCCGTGGAACGC
>CAYZFR010000203.1:0-7084 GCA_964477875.1 uncultured Myxococcales bacterium | reverse complement strand
AGGGCCACCGCATGATACCGATCCGAGAAGACCGTTCCCTTGCGACGCCAGAGACCCTTCCGCGATTCGCAGACAACATCTCTGACTCTTTTCGTAGGCTGACGCGCGCGTCGTCCGTCCGTCGATGGCGGCGTGCTTTCTCATCGCCACGTGCGGCGTGAGGCCTCGGTCGCGGAGCTCTTCGACAATCCGTCAGGATGTCGCCGGCGCCCTGAGCCCAGCCCTCTCCAAGGCGGGGCGATTCAGCCTTCGACGAAGGCCTTGAGTCGCTTGGCCCGGGAGGGGTGCCGGAGCTTTCGCAGCGCCTTGGCCTCGATCTGGCGGATACGCTCGCGGGTGACCTCGAAGTCCTGACCGACCTCTTCGAGGGTGTGGTCGGACTTTTCGCCGATACCGAAGCGCATGCGGAGGACCTTCTCCTCCCTCGGGGTGAGGGTGGCGAGGACCCGGCGAGTCTGCTCGGCGAGGTTCATGCTGATGACCGCCTCGCCCGGGGACACGGCGTTCTTGTCTTCGATGAAGTCGCCAAGGTGGGAGTCTTCCTCCTCGCCGATCGGCGTCTCCAAAGAGATCGGCTCCTTGGCGATCCGCAGGACCTTGCGCACCTTGTCGAGAGGCAGCTCCATTTTTTCGGCGATCTCCTCCGGCGTCGGCTCTCGGCCGAGCTCCTGGACGAGGTAGCGCGAGGTCCGGATCAGCTTGTTGATCGTCTCGATCATGTGAACCGGAATGCGGATCGTTCGCGCCTGGTCCGCGATGGCCCTGGTGATCGCCTGCCGGATCCACCAGGTGGCGTAGGTCGAGAACTTGTAGCCGCGGCGCCACTCGAACTTGTCGACCGCCTTCATGAGGCCAATGTTTCCTTCCTGGATCAGATCCAGGAACTGTAGGCCCCGGTTGGTGTACTTCTTGGCGATCGAGACCACCAGTCGAAGGTTGGCCTCGACCATCTCGGCCTTGGCGCGCTTGGCCTTCCGCTCGCCGACTTGGATCTGCTTGTAGGTGACCTTTAGCTCCTCGAGCGGGAGACCCGCTTCCTGCTCGATGCGCTTGATCTTGCGGATCGCGCCTCGGACGGTCCGCTCCATCTCGTGGAACTCCTCGGCCGTCAAACCGAGCTTGCGCTGGGCTTCGCGCTCCTTGGACGGCGTGTCCCGGACGTCTCGAAGGATCTTTCGGATCTCTCCCAGGGGTAGGCGCAAGCGCCGCTCCCAAGCTCTGGCCTCGCGCTCGGTCTGCTCCACTTTCTTGATCAGCAGCTTGAGCTTGCCGACGATACGCTGGATCTGCCGCTTGTTCGGCTGCATCTCTTCGAGGAGGTCGGCCATCCGCTCCCGGTTTTGCTCCAGCGTCTTGCTGATCTCGTCTCGCCGAGCCTTGGTGAGCTTCTTCCGCTGAAGCATCTCCTCGCGCAGCTGGTCGTTTTGGGTGTCGAGACCGCCGATCTCCTCCATGATGCGGTTGACCTTCTCGGTCACCGCCTCCTCGTCGAAGGGCTCCTGCTCCTCGTCGACCTCCTTGACCACGTCGCGGATCCGGATCTTGCCCTGGTTGAGTCGCTGGCCGAGAGCCAGGATCTCTTTCACCGCCAGGGCCGACTTGAGGACGACGTCCAGGACCTCCTTCTCGCCGGCCTCGATCCGCTTGGCGATGTTGACCTCGTCCTCGCGGCTGAGGAGGGCGACCGAGCCCATCTTCCGCAGATACATGCGGACCGGGTCGTTGGTCTTGTAGGCGGCGTCGAGATCCTCTCGCGACTCGGTCTTGCTGTCCTTGGTGTCGCTGGATTCGTCGGCGTCGTTCTTGAGGGAGTCGGCGATGTCGACGATCTCGATGTCCGCCTTGTGGAACAGGTCCATCACGTCGTCGAGCTGCTCGGCCGAGACCATGTTGTTCGGCAGTGAGCGGTTCAGGTCGTCGAGCGTAATGAAGCCCTGGTCCCCACCTCGCTCCAGGAGCGAGTTGACGGCCTCGGAGCTGTCCTGCGTCTCGGCTCGCTTGACCTTGGCCATGCGCGCTGCGCGAGCCGCTTTCTCCGACTGGGCGGACTTCTTGGGCTGCTCGCTGACGAGCAGGTTGTGCTCGTTTGCTTTCTCGACCAGCAGCGCCATGCGGGCGTTGGCTCGGCGGTCCTTCTGGTGGGCGACCTTGGCCTCTTCCTTCTCGCGCTGCTTGGCCAGCTTGGCCGCCTCCCGCTCGGCTGCCTTGCGGGCCTTTTCGGCCTCGCGCTCCGCGGCCCGGCGGGCCTTGGCGGCCTCTCGCTCCGCTGCCTTGCGCGCTTTTTCGGCGGCCTTGGCGGCCTCGCGTTCCTGACGGGCCTTCTCGCGCTCGGCCGCCTTGCGCTCCTTCTCGGCCTCTCGCTCCGCCGCCTTTTGGGCGCGCTCGGCCTCTCGCTCCTTGGCCTTCTTGGCCTTGAGCTTTTCCGCTTCCTTGCGCTTGCGCTCCCGCTCCTTGGCCGCGGCCGCCTTGGCCTTCTCGGCCTCCTTGCGCTTCTTCTCCTGCTCGCGCTTATTCTGCTCGGCCTTCTTCCGGAGCTCGGCCGCTCGCTTCTTTGCCTCGGCGGCCTTCTTGCTCATGGCCTTCTTCTTGGCGAGGGCCTTCTTCTTGGCGGCTGCGGTCCGAGCGGCCGAGGTCGGCGCCTGGCTGCTGGCGCTCTTCTTCTTCGTGCCCGACTTCTTGGTCGCGGCCTTCTTGGTGGTCTTTTTCGTCGTCGCCTTCTTGGCGTTGGCGGTGGTCTTCTTGGCCGTCGCCTTCGTCTTCGAGCCGGCCTTCTTGGCGGTGGTCTTCTTGGCGGTGGTCTTCTTCGCCGCCGTCTTCTTGCTGGTAGCCTTCTTCTTGCCGGACGTCGTCTTGCCGGGCGCCTTCTTGGCTGCCGCCTTCTTACTCGAGGCCTTCGTCGTCGCGCTCTTCTTGGCGCTCGTACCGCTTCGACTGCGGTTGGTCGCCGCCTTCGTCTTTGAGCCAGTCTTCTTCGCGGCCTTCTTCTTGGTGGCGGTCTTCTTCTTGTTGGAGGCCTTGCTTGCCATGGTTCTTTTCTCTCAACTTGCCAAAGTGCGGGTAGCTTCGGCCAACAACTCGGCTTCGAGGCGCTCGCGCTCCTCGCTCGAAGGGGCTGTCTCGATACGGCGTCGCAGGTCCCGCAGGCGCGCCTTCTTCTTCTTCTCGACCAGACGTTCCACCAAGGTGGTCGGATCGTCGGACTCCGGCAGGTCCTCGACCAGCCGGGCTCGCAGTTCGGCGACGCTGTTCTCCATCCCTGCTTCGACCAGCTCGTCGATGATCCGAGGCCCCGTGAGTACCGCTCCCCTTCTCACGGTCTCCACGAAGGACGCGATCGCCGTTTCAAATGCCATCGATGAAAACGCGTCAAGGCCGTTCCGAGATTCCAGGGCGTCGATCATTTCGACAGGGCGGTCCAATAAAGCGCGTAGGATCCCTGCCTCGACCGCAGAAACCCTGAACTTCGGTCCGGAAGGCGGATGGACGGGCGCCGAGGGCGGCCTTTCGGACTCCGGCCGTCGGGGGCCGGAAGGCCGGCTCAGGTGCCGCCGCAGGATATTGGGGTGGACCTCGAGCGCCCGGGCCGTGGCGGACAGGGCGACGTCCTTCTTGAGCGGGTCGGGGATCGCGTCCAGGAGGGGCCTGAGGGCGTCGATGGCGGCGGTGGTGCCGGCGATGCCGCCCCCTCGGGCGGTGACCCGGACCTCCCGAACCAGGTGGTCGAAGATCGAGGGGGCCGCCTCGAGCCGCTCCCGGAAGGCGTCGGGACCGGCCCGCCGAATGAAGGTGTCCGGATCTTCGCCGTTGGGGAGCTGAAGGACCCGCACGTCCAAACCTGCCGCCAGCAGGGGGGAGGCGGCCTTCCGGGTGGCCTCTTTCCCGGCCGCATCGCCGTCGTAGGCGGTGACCACTTCGCTCACCCAGCGCCGGAGGCGCTCGACGTGGCGGCCGGTGAGCGCCGTGCCGCAGGCCGCCACCGCCTGCTCGAAGCCCGCCTGGTGCAGGGCGATCACGTCCAGATAGCCCTCCGTGAGAATGGCCTGATGCTTCTGGCGCAGGGCCTTTTGGCCCTCGAAGAGGCCGTAGAGGGTGCTCGACTTGTCGTAGATCGGGCTTTCGGCGGAGTTCAGATATTTGGGGCCGTCCGGGTCCAGCCAGTCGCAGCGCCGCGCGCCGAAGGCGGCGACCCGGCCGTCCGGGAGCCGGATCGGGAACATGATCCGGCCCCGAAACTTGCTGTAGGGCCGGCCGCCCTGGCGACGCTCGCCGAGCAGGCCGCTGTCGAGGCCGGCCCGACCGAGCCGGCGCTTGTCGAGGGCGGTGGCGAGGGCGTCCCAGCTGTCGGGCGCGAAGCCGAGGGCGAAGATCTCCCGGGCCTCCTCGCCTACGCCGCGCTGGGTCTCGAGGTAGTCGAGGGCTTGATCGTCCTTGGCCAAGGCTTTCCGAAAGAACTCGGCCGCCAGCTCATGGCTCTTGAACTGGGCCTCCCGACGGCGCTCCGCCTCCAGCTCACGGGGGCTGCGCTCGGGCTCCGGAACCTCCACCCCAACCTCCTTCGCGAGCTGGCGCACCGCTTCGGGGAACGAAAGACCCTCGGACCGCATGAGAAAGGCAAAGATGTCTCCCCCCGCCTTGCAGCCGAAGCAGTGAAAGAGCTGCTTCTCGGCGCTCACACCGAAGGAGGGCGACTTTTCGGAGTGAAAGGGGCAAAGGCCGACGTGCCGCCGGCCTTTGCGCTCTAGGCGAACATAGCGCTGAACCAAGTCCAGCAGGTCCGCCCGCTCTCGGATCTGAGAAACGACGTCAGATGGGATCGGATGGGCCATCCATCGGGTTTCGGTCGACGATGCGACCTCAGCCCTGGCCCTCCTTGCGTATCTTCTTCAGGAGTCGCTTTCGGGCCGCGGCGGCCTTCTTCTTCTTCTTCACGGAAGGCTTCTCGTAGTACTCCCGCTTCCGAATTTCGCCGAGGATCCCGGCGCGCTCGCACTGCTTCTTGAAACGTCGCATGGCGCGTTCGAATGACTCGCCTTCTTTGACGCGTACGCCGGTCATAAATTCACCTCCTCGGACCTGATTTCGACTCGGCTCCGAGTCGAGACGCGGGAATGTAGTGTCGTGGCGGCCGGCGTCAACCCAAAGGATGACCCTGAATCCGGGACCGCAGGAACTTGTCGATCCGCAGGTTGATGAGCTCGGGCTGCTCGACGAGGGCAGCGTGGGAGCCTCGGGGGATCTCCATGAGCTCCGTGTCGTTGATCCGGCTCGCCATCTCCACGCTGAGGTGGCGAGGGGTGAACAAGTCCCGCTCCCCCGCCATCACGAGGGTGGGGACGTCGATCTGGTTCAAATACGTCGAGGCGTCGTGCTCCTGGGCCGCCCGCAGCATCTCGGCAAAGACCTCCATGTCCTGGCGGGCCAGATGGTCCAGGTAGGGCTCGATGTCGGACTGCCGGCACATGTCCGGGTGAACCAGCCCGCTGAGCCGAATCAGCTGCCAGGTCAGGGGCCGGTGGAGAGTGGTCCGAAGGATGAGCTGAACCAGGTCCGGGGCCTGGGTGCCCAGCAGGTAGACCAGCCGAAACAGCAGCCGACCTACCCGGGGATCGAGGAGGGTGTCGGCGGGTCGACCGAAAGAGCCCAGGATGGGGATGAGTCCCGCCACCCGATCCGGGTGCCGGTGCCACAGCTCGAGGATGACCTGGCAGCCGAGGGAGTGGCCGAGAAGCACGCCTCGTTCCACCCCACACGCGTCCATGACCCGGACCATGTCCTCGGCCAGGCTCGGGATGGACAGCTCCCGGGGGTCCGGAGGCGGGCCGGAAGCGCCGTGACCCTGGTAGTCCCAGACCACCACCTGGTGCCGATCGCCAAAGTACTCGCCGATGTAGTCCCAGAAGAAAGTCGAGACCCCAAGGCCGTTCGCGCAGACCAGGTGGAGGTCGTTCCGAGGACCGCCGGCGGCGTAGGCGAGGGGGGTGCCGTCCGCGGCCGGGACGGAGCCGGTGCGCTCCCACCAGGGCGCGCGGCGACGGGGGACGTCGGGCACCCGCAGACGCTACCCTGTCTCGGGCCTGTCATCAGCCCCGAACCTGTGGGATCTGTTCGAATGTGCCGCGTGTATTGGTGACCGGCGGGGCCGGCTTCATCGGCTCCCATCTCGTCGAGGCGAGCCTCCATCGCGGGTGGTCGGTGCGGGTCCTGGACGACTTCAGCACCGGCCGTCGCGACAACCTGGCCCCTTTCCTGAAGGACGTGGACATATCCGAGGGCAACCTGGCCGACATCGACGACGTCCGCTTCGCGGTCGAGGGGACCGACTTCATCCTCCACCAAGGCGCCCTGCCGTCGGTGCCCAAGTCCTTGAAGCACCCCCGGACCACCAACGAGGCCAACGTCACCGGCACCTTGAACATCCTGGTCGCGGCCCGGGATGCGGGGGTGAGCCGGGTGGTGTTCGCCGCCTCTTCCTCCGCCTACGGCGACACGCCGACCCTGCCCAAGCAGGAGGACATGCCGCCGGCCCCCAAGAGCCCCTACGCCATCCAGAAGCTGACCGGGGAGCTGTACTGCCGGACCTTCTGGGAGCACTTCGGGCTGGAGACGGTGGCGCTTCGCTACTTCAACATATTCGGGCCTCGGCAGGATCCGAGCAGCCAGTACTCGGCGGTGATCCCCAAGTTCGTGACCAGCTGCATGCGGGACGAAGCGCCGACCATCAACGGCGACGGAAGCACCAGCCGAGACTTCACCTACATCGAGAACGTGGTGCAGGCCAACTTGCGTGCCTGCACCGCCTCCTCGAAGTGCGCGGGCCAGGTCATGAACATCGCCTGCGGCGAGCGCATCGATCTGAACCATCTGGCGGAGAAGATCCGGGAGGCCGTGGGCCGGGGCCAGCCCGCCCGCCACGGTCCAGAGCGGCCGGGCGACGTTCAGCACTCCCTGGCCGACATCAGCCGAGCCAAGGAGCTGATCGGCTACGAGCCGGTGGTGCGCTTCGACCAGGGCATCGAGCTGACGGTGCAGTGGTACATGGGTCAGGCGTGAGCCGAATCGCCTTCTTCCTCGCCGCTCTGTCCCT
>CAYZFR010000202.1:0-7093 GCA_964477875.1 uncultured Myxococcales bacterium | reverse complement strand
ATGATCTCGACCGGGAGGATCGAGGACAGGCCCTGGAAGAAGGCTCGCACCTGGAAGGCGCCGGCGGTCAGGCCGCTCACGTTGATGCTCGACGTCGCGGCCTGACTCGCGGTGATGCCGAGGTCGGGGACCAAGGCCAGACCCGAGTTGGGCCCGACGATGAACTCGGCCCCCGAGGCTCGGCGAGCGAAGAGGAACGCCGAGCCCACTTGGCCCGCGTCCAGGGTCAGCCGGAGGGGATCGAAGAAGATGCTGACCACCGGGTCGGCGCCCGGCAGCACCCGGACGGTGCGAGTGGCGTCGAGGCTGCGAAAGCTCGCCTCGATGGCGCCCGTGCCCGCGCGTGCCCCCCGAAGCTCGATGCTGGGGCCGTTCTGGGTCACGGTAACGATCGCCGACGGGTTGCCGACCACGGTCAGGTTGGGGTCGCCGTTCAGAAGGAGCGCGTTGCCGTCGGCCAGGACGCCGATGACCTGGATCTGAAAGGGCTGGTTGAGGGGGATGGTGGTGGGGCTGCTGATGACCAGCGAGACGACCTGGCTCGTGTCCGGCGAGACGGTGACCCGGGTCGAGATCGAGACGTCCTGAAAAGAGGCGTTCAAGGTCGTGATTCCGACCGACACACCTCGCACCCGGGGCTCGGGCGGCCCCGACAGGCTGGCGACCCCGGGGTCGTCCACCGTGAAGTTCACGCCGGGGAAGTTCGTGGCGTCGATGGAGTCGCCGGACGGAAGGCGAGCAAAGAGCTGAAAGACCTTGGTCTGGCCCCGCTGCACTTCGATCGGCTCGGGGGCGAAGAAAAGCTCGACCAGATCGAAGTCCTCGATGACGGCGAAGGGCACTACGGTGGTCGCTTCGCCGAAGCGGAAGCGGAGGGTCCCCGCCCCCTCCTGGAGGCCGACCAACCGGCCCTGCTCCGGCTCCCAGCGAACGGCGTTGTTGGGCGGAGACAAGCTAGCGAGCGCGGTGACGTCGCTCTCGGTGCCGTCGCTGAAGAAGGCGATGATGGTGAGGGCCTGGTTCTCGCCCACCTCGAGGGCGACCGGGCTCGGCTCGACCACGATGCGGTCGACGCTCACTTCGCCGACCACCTGGAACTCGGCCTGCGCCTCGAGGCCGCCGAAGCGGGCGGTGATCAGGGACGTGCCCGGTCTGATGCCGATGAGCAGGCCATCGTCGCTCACGCTCGAAGCGCCGCCCTCGGTGCTGAAGCTGCTCTCTGGCTCCAGAGCCACGTCCCGGGCCGAGCCGTCGCTGAAGTTCGCGATCAGGGTCAGATTGAGGCGCTCACCGACCATGATCTCGGCCCCGTTGGGCGCCAGCATCAAAGAGACCAACTCCGCGTCGGGTCGCTCCACCCGAACCGTGCCCACGGTGGTCAGCCCCCCGAAGCGGGCGGTGAGGTTCGTCAAGCCCTCCTGATTCAGAGCTCGGACCTTACCGACATCGTCCACCCGGGCTACGTCCCGATTGGCGACCTCGAAGCTCAGGTCTTCGACCGGGAGAACGAGGGCCTCACCCTCCTCGTCGATCCCCAGCACCCGCACCCGTCGCTCTTCGCTCGGCGCCAGCAGGAGCGGGTCAGGCTCGAGCCGAATGGAGACCAGGTCGTCCGGGAGCGGTACGACCTCTACCGCTACGCTGGCCTGCTGACCGACCTGGGTGACGCCGATGATGGCGTCTCCGGGGGCGAGACCACGGATCAAGCCGTCGGCGCTCACGCTGGCGGCGGCAGAGCTGGACTCGTACTGGGTCCCTTCGGCACCGGCGCTCAGGTCCACCGTATCGCCGCTGGACAGGCGCCCGGTGACCTCCAGCTGGACCTCGGCCGATACCGCCATGCGAAGCTGGGCCGGCGCCACCTCCAGGCCCACCAGCTCCTCGGACAGAACCTCCAGGCGAACCCGGGCGCTGTTCGTGCCCAACGTGGCTACCAGCTCGGTCACTCCCGGGCTCACCGCTTGACCCTGCCCTCGGTCGACGTCGACGATCCCGTCCTGGGTGACCGATAAAACGAGGTTAGGGTCTTGGGTGATGTCCGTGGTCCGATTGCCCGCCACTTGGAGCACGCGGAAGCCGAAGACTTGATTGGCAAACAAGGTCCGGCTACCCGGCTCGATACGGATCCGCGACGATTCTCCGGAAGAGAAGATCGCGTCGCGTCCGCAGCTCACCATGCTCAGCGCCAGCAAGACTCCGGCCATGGTCCGACTTCCCACCCGCATCATGCCGGGACTATACCGACTCGACCCTTGACCCGGCACACCGAAAGCTCCGGAGTCTCCTCCGGGCCGAAAAGCCCTAAAACGGCCTCTTCCCCCTCGTTCTGGGACCGTGTGGACGCGTGGTGGAGCTACGTCGGCGGCTGGCTGCGTAATGATCGCCGCGCCTTCTGGACCGTCGTCGCGCTCGGAGCCGTGATCTTCCTGCCCCGCTTGGGCTCCGTCGGCCTGTGGGACCCCTGGGAGGTCCACTACGGCGAAGTCGCCCGGGAGATGCTGGCCCGCAAAGACCTGGTCCATCCCCACTGGGAGAGCGCCTACTTCTTCTCCAAACCCGCGCTTCCCCTGTGGATGATGGCCTTCGGCTTCTTCGTGGTGCGGGCCGATGCCACCCCCCTCGGCGAGCCTCTCGGCGCCTGGACCGAATGGGGCGCCCGCCTGCCCTTCGCCTTCGTGGCCATGGGCGCCCTGTGGGGGGCCTATCGCATAGGACGCCTCCTGGGCGGGCGGGGCACCGGCGTTCTCGCCGCCCTCATCCTCGGCGTCAGTCCCCAGTTCGTCTTCATCGGCAAGCAGGCCATGGCCGACATGCCTTTGGTCGGCTTCATGGTCATCGGGCTCGCTTTCTTCATGGACGCGGTCTTCGGGGACGAAGAAGAAAACCGGGGGCCCCCATCGGCGAGCGACCGCGTGGCCATGGTGTCGGTGCTCGGGGCTACCGGGCTCGGCCAGGCCGCCGTCTTGGCCAGCCAGGCTCGAGGCCTGGGCCTCGCGGCGGTGGGGGCGGTTGGTCTAGCCACCATCGGGGCGATCACGGTGCTGTGGATGGTCGGGTGCCGCCGCCATCATCGGCTCGCGCTCTTTTACGCCTTCGTCGCCTTGGCCGCCCTGTCCAAGGGCCTGGCCGTGCTCGCCATCCTCGGGCCCACCGTCCTGCTCTACATGATCATGGCCAAAGACCCGGGGCTGCTGCTGCGCAGCGGCGTGCTGTGGGGCGGCCCGCTCTTCTTGCTCCTCGCCTCGCCCTGGTACGTGGTGATGAGCTTGTTCGAAGGCCGAGACGACGAAGGCATGACCTTCGTCCGGCGCTTCTGGTTTCACGACAACTTGAACCGGGTCGGCTCCGGCGTCCACGGCGACCGGGGCGGCCTCGGCTATCATCTCGAGCAGCTGGCCTACGGCATGTTCCCCTGGTTCGCCCTGGTGCCCTCGGCGGCGCTGTTCGCCGTTCGCCCCCGGGAAGACGAGGGCTTGGGGCGTCGCCGGGCCACCCTCTTCGTCCTTTTGTGGGCCGCCTGGACCTGGGTCTTCTTCTCGGCCGCTCTGACCAAGTTCCATCACTACATCTTCCCCGCCGTCCCGGCGCTGGCGGTGCTGGTGGCGGTCTGGTTCGGTTGGGTCGCCAAAGATCCACGGGAGCGGCTCCGGGGAGGGACCCACATCATCATCGCGACGCTGCTCGCCGCCTCGGCCATCGACCTGGTGAACACGCCCAGCCACCTGGTGAACCTGTTCACGTACAAGTACGACCGGGGCTGGCCCGCGGGCGTGGACGCCCGCAGCTTCATCGTGGCCGTGGTGGCAGCCGGCGGCGCCGGCCTGGTCCTGACCCACGTCCTCAGGCGCCGGGGCACCCAGATGCTGTGCTACCTGGCCATGGGGGTCGTCTTCGGATTGTGGTGCAGCCACTGGCACTTCAACATGATGAGCCAGCACTGGAGCCAGTACGCGGTGCAGGACACCTACTACGAAGAACGGGAGCCGGGGGAGCCACTTTATGCCTACCAGCTCAACTGGCGGGGCGAGACCTTCTACAGCCGCAATCGCGTCCTCCAGTTGATGGGCAAGGACGCCAACCGTCGCCTGCGCGATCTGGTCGACGAGCCGGGGCGCGAGTTCATCATCCTGGAACAGAGTCGCTACGACAACCTCCAGAACGTACTTCCCAGGAGCTACCGGGACAAGATCCGGATCATCGATCAATCCAACCACTCGTTCTATCTCGTCGTGATCGAGGAATGAGCCGACGCCTCCTCGTCCTCTCGGATCTCCACCTGGGCCGGGACTGCAACACCATCACCGGCTTCGCCGACGACGTCCGACCCAGCCAAGACTTCGACCAGGCCTTCGTGGATCTGCTCCGGCGCTACACGGCGGGGGTCGAGGACCAGTGGCGCCTCATCTTCGCCGGCGACTTCATCGACTTCGTGGAGGTGGTGGTGGTGCCCGAGGAGGCGGGACCAAATCAGCTCTCCCTGAGCTTCGAGGTCTCGAAGGAGGAGCGAAAGTACGGGCTGGGAACGGAGGCGGAGCGTGCGGTGGTGAAGCTGGAGCGCACCCTGAGCTATCACCAGGTCTTCTTCGAAGCCCTGGCCGGATTCGTCCGGGCAGGGGGCGAGCTCGTCATCATGCGCGGCAACCACGACGCGGAGATGTACTGGACCAAGGTCCAGCGGGTGTTGCGGCGGGCCCTCGCCGACCTGGCCTTCCCTCGCTCCAACGGAGACATCGACGACTTTCTGCGCGCCCGCTCCGAGTTCCAGGCTCGGGTGAGCTTCTGTCCCTGGTTCTACGTGGAGCCGGGACGGATCTACGTCGAGCACGGGCACCAATACGACCCCTACTGCGCCTTTGACTCCCAGCTCGTGCCGACCAGCCCGAGCAACCCGCAGCGCATAGACATGCCGCTGTTCATGTTCGCGATGCGCTACTGCGTGAACCTGATGACCGACTTTGGTCACCACGAGGTTCAGAAATGGAGCGCCCGCGATTACGTGGCCTGGATACGTCGCTCCGGGATCGGGCCCTTCGTGTACGCGGCCCGAATGGCGGTGGGGGCGGCTGGCCGGGCCGTCGTTCACGCCGCCCGCCTGGCCGGCGACCGGGGAGGCGTGGACGCGGTGGAGCACCAGACCCGGCTCGAGGCCGAGGCCCGGCGGCAGAACGTGGATCCAGAGGCGCTGTCCCAGGTCGACGCTCTACGCCACACGCCAATCACCCGAAACCTCCCCGAGCTGCTGCGCCTGCTGTACATGGACCGGATCCTCCTCGGCCTCACCGCGGTCCTGCTCTCTCTGTTGGTGGTGGTGGCCATCGAAGCGCCTCTGCTTCAGGTGGCGGCGCTGGTCGCGGTGGGCTTCGTGACCTATCGGGTCAACAAAGCCATGGAGCCCCGGCGCTTCTTGCTCCCGGCCCCCAAGCAGATCCAAGCCGCCGCCGAGATCGCTCGCATCATGGACGTGCCGCTGGTGGTGATGGGGCACAGCCACATCCGGGGGGTCGTCGACCTCGGAGAGGGGAAGAGCTACGTCAACACGGGTTGCTGGCTCCCGCCCCACCCGGGCCAGGACCACGTCGATCCCGAGGCGCCGTGCACATGCAAGCTGTCTCATCTGGTGGTCGACGACCGTCCCGAGCTTCGGATCTTCTGCAAGGTCAACAGCAGTATCCGGACGGCGGATCTCCAGACGCTCCCCAGCGTCTGGGAGGTCACGGAGGAGCACGATGTCCTCGTGGCGCCCTGAGGGTTCGCTGGTCGGGGAGGTTGGCGAGGCCGAGGTCATTCGGGCCTTCGTCGAGCCCGAGGGGGCGCCCGAGGTCTGGGTCGACAACGGCGACGACGCCGCCGTCTTCGCCCCCAGCCCCGGCGCGGGGGTGGTGGTCACCACCGACGACTTCGTGGAGGACGTGCACTTCACCCGGGCCCTCATCGAGCCCGAGGCCCTCGGGGCGCGGTTGGTGGCGGTCAACGTGAGCGACGTGGCGGCGATGGGCGGACGGCCCCGCCATCTCTTCTTGTCGGTCGCTCTTCCGAAGCAGCTGTCCATGGCGGCGGTCCGCGCGATGGGCGACGGCCTGCGGCGTCGCGGGCGGGCAGAGGGGCTGCGGATCCTGGGGGGCAACGTCGCCCGCAGCCCGGGGCCGATCTTTTTGTCGGCGACCGTGACCGGTGAGGTCGAGCCTGGTCGCGCGCTGCGGCGGCAGGGCGCACGGGTCGGCGACGAGGTGTGGATGAGCGGGCCACCGGGGCGCGCTGCAGCGGGGCTCGCCCTCGCCCTGAAGGCGGGGCCGCCTCCGGCCGCCGATCCGCGCCGAGGCTTGTACGAGGCCTGGATCTCGCCGCCCTCCCGGGTGGCTTTCGCCCGGCGATGCGCATCCGAGGGCTGGGTGCATGCCATGTGCGACGTCTCGGACGGCGTGGGCACGGATCTGCCGCGGCTGCTTCAGGGTTGCGGCGCCGAGCTCGATCTGGAGGCCTTCCACGTGGACGCCGGGGTGGAGGCGGTGGCCCGAGCGGAAGGCCGGGATCCGATTGGCTTCGCCTTATCGGGCGGCGAAGACTACGAGCTCTTGTTCATGAGCCCCCCCGAGCATCGAAGCGCTCTAGAGGCGGCGGCCTCGGAGCTGGACGTCCCCCTGGTGCGCCTCGGGGTCGTGCGGGCCGAGCCAGGGGTGGTCCTTCGGACCGGGGACCAGCTTCGGTCTCTCGGCCAAGGCTACGACCACTTCGGAGGCCGAAGCTGATGAAGCTCGACGAGCTGCTGGCCCGGGTCGCCCGGGGGGAGCTGGCCTCCGAGGAGGCGGCCCACATCCTCCGCGGCTCGGCCGAGATCAAGGATCTGGGCTTCGCGCGCCTCGACCAGGACCGGGCGGCCCGGACCGGGTGGCCCGAGATCGTGTTCGGGCCCGGAAAGAGCGCGCCCCAGCTCGAGGTGCTGTTGGCCGAGCTCCACGACGCCCACGGCTTCGGAATGGCGACCCGGGTCGAGCCCGATGTGGCGGCGGCGGTCCTCGCCGCCCTGCCGGCCGAGCGGGGGGCGAGGACAGATCGGAAGAGCACACGTCTGAACTCCAGTCACGTGAAACGATCT
>CAYZFR010000201.1:3256-7097 GCA_964477875.1 uncultured Myxococcales bacterium | reverse complement strand
TACCGGGGCTCCGAGCCTTGGCCTCGAAAGAAAGCCACGGAGACCAGATGTGCCGTTCCGCCCATCGACGGCCACCCAGACCGGCGTCATCCAAGGAGGCACGTCGCCCACTTCGCCCACGCCGTGCGCTCGGACGAAATCGGGTCGCCCCACTACGACGCGGTGACCGTCCACGTCGGCGCAAAGACCGCGGCCCGAGATCTCTTCGATCGCCTTCGGCGCGGGGGCCTCCGGTGCCAGAGCTCTCAGCGCACGCCCGATGGTCCAGTCCGTGTAGTGCAGGTGGTGAGGTCCGGCCCCGATGTAGATGAAGACGAGGGACCAGGAGTGAAGGATGGACAGCCGGTACGAGAAGACCGGCCGCTCCGCCGCCTTGGGCAAGAAGCTGTAGCTCTTGGAGGCGAAGACCGGCAGGGCGAGGTTGTTGAGGACGTAGAGAATGGTGATGGCGACGATGGTCGCGATGTAGAATCAGATCGCCACGTACATGTGGCGCTCTCGGCGCTTGGCGATGGTGCCGAAGAAGTTGACCGCGAAGACGAGCCAGATGGCGGCCACCGCGATGTCGATGGGCCACTCCAGCTCCGCATACTCCTTCGACTGGGTGATGCCGAGGGGCAGCGTGATGGCAGCGGCGATGATGATGAGCTGCCACCCCCACATGTGGATGTTTGAACAGCTTGTCGCTGAACATCCGCGCCTTCAGGAGCCGCTGGCTCGAGTAGTAGACGCCCGCCTCAGTCTTCGTCGGCTTTGACCTGCAGGGCGAGGTAGTTCTCGATGCCCATCTGCTTGATTTGGTCGAGCTGCGCCTCCAGCCAATCCACGTGGTGCTCCTCGGACACGAGAATGGCTTCGAGGAGGGAGCGGGTCCCGTGGTCGCCTTTGGAACGGGCCAGCTCGATGCCCGCGTTGAGCCGCTCGACGGCCTTGTACTCGACCTGGAGGTCCAGCTCGAGCTGCTCCTGGACCGTCTGGCCGATGGTCAGGGTGCTGAGCCGCTGAAGATTCGGGTGGCCGTCGAAGTACAGGATGCGGGCGATGAGCTCGTCCGCGTGCTTCATTTCGTCGATGGACTCGTGGCGAAGCTTTTTCCAGAGCCGCTCGTAACCCCAGTTCTCGCACATCCGGCCGTGAAGCCAGTACTGGTTCACGGCGGTGAGTTCGCCGGTGAGGCAGTCGTTCAGGACCTCGATGATCTGTGGATCGCCCTTCATAGGGCGCGAGCTTTAGCCCTGCTGGGCGGCGAGCGCAACGCGCGTGCTCTCGGCAAGCGGCTGTTCGGCAGCGGGCGCGTCGCGGAAAGAAAGGACCTTGCGCTCCAGCGCCACCAGCTCCTCTTCCATGATCTCGGCCACCAGCGGCCGGCATCCGCCGCAGCAAGAGGAGGCTCCGCAGGCCCTCCGCACTTGGCCCACTGTCTGGGCCCCACCGGCGACGGCCTCCCGAATCTCGACGTCGGAAACCGCCTTGCACGAACACACGACCATTCTGAAATTGAGAATGATTCTCAGTCCCGAGGAAATCAAGCCCCTTTTTCAAAGAACCGCCAGCCAGACGGGTGAAGCCGTTTTCAGCACCCCCCTAGAGGATCCAGTAGCCGCCCACGAGGATGGAGAGGCCGCCGGTGAGGGCCACGCTGCGCGGGATCCAGGCGGGACGACGGACGAGGGAGCCGGCGCCGAGGGCGAAAGCGGTCATGGCCGCCATGCCGCCGAGCAGGTAGCTCGCCAGATAGGCTGCCCCGAGGCTCAGCCCCATCGCGGCGATCGGGCTGGCGGCGACGAAGTGCCCCATGCCAGCGACGCCGTGCACGAAGCCAAGGCCGAGGGTCGAGTGGTGGTGCTGTCCGTGCTTGCCCAGAATGGCGTGACGGGGATCGTCGACCGTCTCGTCTCCTACGTGGATGTGGAGATGGACGTGGGCATCGTCGGCCTCCTCATGAGCGTGCCCATGGGCGTGCACCACGAAGAGACGACTGCGCCAAATCGCCCAGACCCCGAGCCCGACCAGGAGAAAGCCGACCAAGGTCTCGGCGCTGGCCGAAACGGCTTCGAGGTCGAAGGCGCCTCGGAACAGGAGCAGCGCCCCGCCCAGGACGACGACGCCCAGGCCATGACCCACCCCCCAGGACAGACCGATCCGGGCGCTTGCCGCTGGCCTGGAGACAGCAAAGGGCAGAACGGCCGCCAGATGGTCTGGCCCGAGCAACACATGGAGGACGCCGGCCAAGAGGCCAGCCACCGACGCGGTGATCACGACGGAGGCCCTACAGAGGCCGGGCTCGTCTCGTCCAGCCAGTCGGGCCGGCCAGACGGGTGGAGCCGTTTTTCCAGCACTACACGGTGACCGCGTTGCCGCGGTAGATCCGGGCCAGGTAGCGGCTCTCTTTCGGGCTCGGGGCGGGGAGCGAGCACTGGAGGACGGCGGCGACGAAGCGGTCCATTTCCTCTTTCACCTCGGCGTCGTTGCCCGGCTCTTCGGTTCGGGCCCGTCGGGTGAGCTGAACCTGGTTGACGGCCGGAACGGTCGGCAGGCGCTCGCTCTCGACGCCCAAGGTGACGGTGAAGGCGTGGAGCGAGTTCTTGATGAAGAGGGCGAGCGCGAACTCCTCTCGGGTCGAGGCCCGGGAGGTGTCGGGCGTGACCAAGACCAGCTGGCAGCGTTCCCACAGCGCGGCGAGCCGCGCCACCCGGAAATGATGGGTCAGCTGGTCCTCGATCACCCCCGCGAACTCGTCCCGAGACAGCACCCGCTCCCAGCTCATCACCGAGTCGGCGGTGAGGGCGTTCATGGGCAGCCGCGGGAAAGGCGCGCTGACCACCACGTCCACTCGACCCATCTCGGCCTTGCAGCCCAGGAGTCCACCCTCGATGTCGTGGCCGATGGCCCGGGCCGCCAGCTCGACCCCCTCCATGCGTTGAGCCCGTCTCTCGATCTCCATGGCCGTATCGGGGTCACGGGTGAGCACCTGGACCCGGGCCGCGCCGAGATCGCTGAAGGCGTCACACAAGGAGAGCAGCTCCTCCTTCATCTCTTCGCCCACCAAGACCACGTTCTTCCCCGCCAGCTGCGCGAGGTGAACAGGCCCCGGCTTGATCATCAGCTCGCCCTCGGTGACGGAGCGCTCGAACTTCAGCCCGCCCGAAGGATGGAAAGTCTCGCCGGAGACGATCTCGTCGGCGAGAGAGAATACGGTCGACACCGCCACCTGCTCGTCGGTCGGCATGGTCTTCAGATGGAGGCGGTTCACGATGCCCTGCTCGACCTTGGCCGCCTCCTTTTCGACGTCGTCGGAGTCGAAGAAGGGCTCCGGCGCCCCGACCAGCTGTTCCACGAAGCGTCTCCCCTCCTCGGCGCTGACGAGACCTCCCCCGACCAAGCGGCCCACCAGCTTCGGGGCCAGCCCCGCCCCCATCAGGAAGCGGGCGGAAGCGGCGGTGGAGCGCCCCTTACGGATCCCGTCCAGGGTCCTCGACAGCGCCTTGGAGCCCGAGCCATCGATTTTCTCCAGCTCGTTGACCGCCAGTCGCTCCAGGAGCGCCTTTGCCTCCAGCCCCTCTTCGAGGGACTCGAGGAAGGTGGCGTGAAGAAGGTTGAGCCGCTTGTTCTCCAGGATGAGGAGACCTCTGCGTTGGAATAGCCCCGGCGAGTCCGGCGTACCTCGAAGCCGCTGCCCGTCCACTGGACCGGGCGCGAGGGTGTTGATCTGTATCTCGGGACCCAAGTGCCGGGAGAGGATCTCGGACAGGGCCCGCTGCCCGGCCTTTGACACCGAGTAGTCGGAGCGATTCGGGTAGGCGACGGCCAGGTACTTCTCCCCCCCGAAATAGCTGGACAC
>CAYZFR010000201.1:0-3156 GCA_964477875.1 uncultured Myxococcales bacterium | reverse complement strand
CTGGACACGTTGAGGATGTGTCCGGTCTTCCGAACCTTCATGGCCGGCGCGTACTTTCGGATCAGCGAGTAGTTCGAGATCAGGTTCGCCTCCATGGTCCGATTCCAGTCCTCCAGACCCATGTCGACGACCATCTCCTCCGCCCCCGCGATGCCGGCGTTGTTCACCAGGATGTCGACCCCGGAGAAGATCTCCATCGAGTAGTCGTGCAGCCGCTGCAGCGAAGACTCCTCGCCGACGTCCACGCCGGCGAGGACCATGATGCGCTTCTCGGGCTCGGGGTAGCCGATCTTCCGCAGCTCGCCGGCGATGGCCGCCCGCGCCTGCTCCAGTCGCTCCGGATTTCGAGCGGCCAGGAGCACGCGAGCCCCGGCGATGGCGAGGTATCGGCCCAGCTGGAAGCCGATACCCACGCTGCCCCCGGTGATGACGACGTTCTTACCCTGGTGAAGGCCCAGTAGCACCCGCTGGATCGAGACCGGATCCGCGGACTTGCCCGTCGCCCGCTCGATCTGCTCGGGGACGAAGAGATTGATCGAGTCCATCCGACGCACCCGGTTCGTCAGGGTGGCGGCCCACGATGCCGAGAAAGCCAGGTTGTCGGGCTCGTCGTTGGTGAAGCGCACGAGCTGGTTCGGCATGCAGCTCCAGCGTCGCTTTCCGGCCCGAACGTCCTGCTCTTCTTCGTAGCGCCAGACGCGAATGAGCTCCTCCACCGCGGCGCGGTTGACGTCGTTGAGTGGATTGCCCTGACCGTCGTCGGCGTTGGTGACGAAGGTGATCGCAGGCGGCTCCGTCATGCTCTCCCAGTCCCGGATCAGCTTGGCCACCGCCGAAGACAGCGCGACCGGTCCGACGATTTCGTCCCTGAGGAACATCTCGGCGTCGGCGTCGCTGGCGGTGGCGAGCTCGTAGTCTTGGTAGCGGCGAGCCGGGAGGACGATCACGCCGTCGAGGCGCCCGTACTGATCGGAGACGAACTGCATCGAGCGCTCAACGTTCTCTCTGCGGAGCGGGTTCAGCAGCAACAGCGGCGTGGGCGGTACCCGCCGCCCCTGCAGCCGGGACCGGGCCATCTCCAGGGTGTCGATGGCCCGAAAGGCCATCACCACGTGGGCGCCGTGGGCCTGGTGCTTCTCCATGAAGGCGAAGGCCTCGTCCAGGTCACGGCCCCCGAGCACGAGCACGACCTTGTCCCGTAGATCGACGAGGCGCTTATCGGGCCAGCTCACCAGCTTGGAGCGGCTCTGGGCGGGCACCTGCATCCCGTTCGTCACCTCGAAGCTGTGACCCGAGAAGGCGGCAGACTCTCGACTGGACAGCCAGAGGATCGTGGACGCGACGTCGTCCGGGGTCGGGTAGCGGAAAGCCATCTTGCCCTCGGCGTCGGCCCGCTCCACCGTCATGATCTCCTTGAAGTGAGAGGAGGTCGTTCCCGGCTCCAGGCTCTGCAGCTCGTCCATCGCCTTGAAGACGCTGTTGATGCGCTCCGACTCGATAGGGCCCGGGAAGACGGTGTTGACGCGAATGCCACGTCCACCGACCCCGAGCTCTCGGGCGAGGGCCAAGGAGAGGGCGTTGAGCCCCGACTTCGGCACGACGTAGGGGAGCCGCCCGTAGTAGGACGTCCGGGAGAAGATCGTCGAGACGTTGATGATGGCGCCCCCCGGCCGGAGCACGGGTGCGGCGGCGCGGGCCATGTTCCAGGGTCCGCCGAGCAGATTGCGAACCGAGTCGAGCATGGTCTCGCTCTCGCCGAAGGCGGCCTTGTCAGCGTCGGTGAACGGAATCTCTTCCAGCGGTCGCTTGGGCCCGGCGCCGCCGGCGTTGTTCACCAGAACGTCCAAGCCACCGAAGGCCTCCTGCGCCTTGCTCACCGCGGCGCGGCAGGCCTCCGGTTCGGCGGAGTCGGCGGCGAAGGGCACCATCGCCTCACGCGCGAAGCCGCGCCCCGCCATCTCCTCGACGAAGGCGCGAAGCTTGTCTTCGTTGCGCCCAGTCATCAATATCCGCGCGCCCTCGCTCAGAAGCTGAACGCTGATGTGCCGGCCGATGTTTCCCGCCGCCCCGGTGAGGATGACGGCCGCCCCGTCGAGTCTGCCCGGCCGACTCACGTGAGCGCTCCCGCCGAGCCGGTGTCGATCCGACGTACCTCTTTGCCCTGCCGCTCGGCGTCCCGTATCGCCCACGCCCGGTAGAGATCGTCCTTCGTCTTCAAGCCCGCTCGAGGCAGGGCGTGAACGGCCACGTAGGTGGCGCCGGCTTGTCGGTTCTCCCACATGGCTTGGTGCGCTTCGGCCACCTCCTCCATCGGAACGAAGGTCGGACTGACGACGTCGGTGAGGCCGGAGGCGATCTTCTCCTGCATCTCGCTGAACTCCCGGGCCGTGTTGAGGTGGGTCCCCCGGATCTCGGCGCTCGGCATCAAGATGCGTCGCTGCCGCATCCACACCTGGGGCGCATAGAAGCTGAAGCGAGCGCCTGCCATCTCTTCCGAGTAGACGACGCGCCCGACGTTCGGCTTCACGAGGGCGCTGGACAGGGCCAGGCTGTCTCTCCCTGCCCGCTCGAAGACCACGTCCGGCAGACCGCGCTTGTCGAGCTGGGTCCGCAGGTGGCGAGCGATCGCCGAGCCGACCGGCTTGAGGGTGCGGTCGCTGAAGGCCCGGACCGCCTCCTTGAAGGCCACCGACTCCGAGAAGGCGCTCGGCAGCGGCGGGAAGGGACCCGGGGGATCGAAGTCTCGGCCCAGCTTTCGCTTGATCTCCTCCACGCTCACTACGCCGCTGAAACTGCCCCCGAAGCCGAGCGAGGTGACGAACTCCCGCTGAGAGCCGGTGTCGGTCAGGACCACCGTCCGGGCTCCGAGATCGATCGCGAGCTCGATCGCCTCGATCGCGACCGGGTCGACGATGCCGTCCACCGCCCCCGGCCCGTACATGATGAGCACGGAGCCCCCGGCACGAAGCCTTGCGCGAAGGAACATGTCCCGGGTGGAGGCAACGCCCTTCTTGCCCACGAAGGAGAAGCGATAGCCCGAGGAGGCGCCGAAGAAGGTCAGCACGCCGCCCTCGCCCAACAGCTGGAAGGTCCGGGGGAAGGCGCGCTCACCGGCATGGGAGACGGCGTAGTCCACCGGCCCGCCGGCTTGCCGCT
>CAYZFR010000200.1:0-7121 GCA_964477875.1 uncultured Myxococcales bacterium | reverse complement strand
ACGGTGCCCACGTCGAAACCCTCTCGGAACAGAGACGTCGCCAGCTCCAAGGTGAAGTCGGTCCACCGCCGGTCCTCCATGTCGATGGTCACCGCGATGTCGTGGGCGTGGGCGAGCTCGACCAGCTGTCGGATCCGAGGGGCCGAGTCCTCCTTGGGCCCGGTGGTGAAGGCCGAGGGCTTCACGGAGACCGTGGGACGCCGGGTCCCGTCGAAGCGGCGATCCTGGGCCGCGAAGCGGATCGTCTTGGCGTAGGTCTCGACGTTGGCTTCGACCTGCCGTGGCTCCTTCACGTCCTCGCCCAACAGATCCAGGGTCGAATCGAGCCCGGAGGCGGTCCAGTGATGAGCTGCGCAGTCCAGGGCCGCGTCCACGCTACTCCCTGCCACGTAGGGCCGGGCAAAGAAGCGCACGAGAGGACCAGGCACGAAGCGCGACAGCATCGAAGCGGACCTTAGGGATTGTCGGAGGTTCCGTCAGCCGACTCTGTCCGAGTGGACCCGGGCGCGGCGACCTGTCCGCCCTGACCGCGCATCGAGGCCAATCGCTCCGAGATCCCGAGCTGGTCGGCAACGGGCGGGTGCAGCTCGCGGAGCTTCGTCCAGTGCACCCGGGCTTCGGCGAGGTCGCCCCGGCGCTGGGCCAAAGCCCCGGCCACGAAGAGGACTTGGGGGTCTTCTCCGGCGAGGGCCAGGGCCCGTCCCATCGCCTCGATGGAGGCCCCCGGGTCGCCGTTGGCGAGGTGGGCCTCGGCCAATCCGGCCAAAGCGCCGGGGTTTTCGGGCTGCATGGCCAGCGCGGCCTCGAATCCGCGCACGGCGTCGGCGGTCCGGCCATCCCGCGCCGCCTGAAGAGCCTTGGCCAGGGCGGCGCCGAACTCGTTCAGGGCCGGCTTCTCCTCGCCGTCCGTCCCCCCACCCTCCTCCGGGCCGCGCGGCGCAGAGGAAGCTCGGGGCGCGGCGGGAGGCTGCTCGGCCAACCGACCGCCGAGCCGAGCGAGGCGGCGCGTCACCTGCTGGGCAGCGGGATGGGCGGGGTGGGCGTCGAGGAAGCTCGCATAGACCCTCCGCGCCTGCCGCAGGGCCGAAGGCCGCTGGCTCGCCTCCAGAAACTCGCCGAAGGCCAGCAAGCACTGTGGCTCCCGAGGCGCGTCCTGCAAGCAGGATTGCAGCTCCCGGGCCGCCGCGTCGGCGTAGCCGAGCTCCACGTAGATCTGGGCCAGCTCCCCCCGCACCGCCGGGGGGCGCGCCTGCGCCGACCCGGCCTGCAGCAGGGCGTCCGCCGCCTCCGGGGTCCGACCCTCTTGCCGGAGTCGGGCCGCGGCGGCCCGCCAGTCCTCGGCGCTGCCCGAGGCCTGGGCCCGAGCGATCAGCGCCCGCACCGCCTCGTCGGCGGCTGGAGACAGCGGCGGCGGCCCCTCTTCCCAGCACGCGGTCAGCGCGAGCAGAAAGCAGGCGCGCTTCACGAAGCCTCCAAGGTCCAGATCTCGGGCTCGTCCACCGCGCCGCTCAGCTGGGCGATGGACCGGTCGGACCCAGGCGGCACCAGGTCGGGCGCGAGCTCGGCCAGCGGTCGAAGCACGAAGCTGCGCCGGTGCATCTCGGGGTGGGGCACGACGAGCTCCGGGCTTCGGATCTGGTCTTGTCCGTAGAGAAGGATGTCGATGTCGATCACGCGGGCGCCCCAGCGGCGTTCGCGCACCCGGCCCATGACGTCTTCGACCGCCTGGCAGGCCCGCAGAAGCTCGATCGGCCCGAGCTCGGTCTCGCTCTCGAACACCCCGTTCACGTAGTCGGGCTGGTCGGGGGGACCGACCGGCTTGCTGCCGTACAGGCGGGAGCGCCGCTGGACCGGGACGCCGGCCTTGCCCAGCCGCGCCGCTGCTTCGTCGATCTGCGCCACCGGGTCCTCCAGATTGGCGCCCACGCCCAAGAACGCGCGCATGGGTGCACGTCAGCTTGTCAGCTCTCGAGGGTCGAGCCTTTTTACCCCGGCGGACGTCATCGAGCTGGCCAAGGCCCTGGTCCGCTTTGGATCCGACGTTCCGTACCTCTCGGCCATGGGGATCCCGCCTCTGGTCGGGCCCGGCTCGATCCATGACGCCCACACGGCCCACGCGTACGTCAGGAAGAATGACCTGCGGGCGGCGGTATCTGGGTACGCGGACACCGCCGAAGCCTTGCTCGCCGCCCCGCGGAGGGGCTAAGTCGCCCCGCGCATGGGCGTCATCATCAACCGGGTTTACACCCGAACTGGAGACAAGGGCACGACCCGCCTGGCCGGGGGCCAAGAGGTCGCCAAGACCGACGCCCGGATCGAGGCCTACGGAACCCTGGACGAGCTCAACGCCTGCCTGGGCCTGGTGGCGGAGGAGCTGGCTCGGAGTCCGAGCGAAAAGACCAACACGAGTGGCCTCTTGAAGCAGCTTCGCCGGATCCAAAACGAGCTCTTCGACGCCGGGGGGGAGCTCGCGACGCTGCCCGAAGATCGCCATCCCCAGCAGGCGGTGCTCCAAGCCAGCGACGTCGAGAGGCTCGAGGCCGAGATGGACGAGGCCAACGAGGCGCTGCCCTCGCTCAGTTCCTTCGTGCTCCCCGGAGGCGGGATGACGAGCGCCTTCATCCACCAGGCCCGCACCGTGTGTCGTCGAGCCGAGCGCTGCCTGGTGCGGCTCGTTCAGATCGAGCCCCAGCGGGACGAGCTGCTTCAGTACGTCAACCGACTCAGCGACTGGCTCTTCGTGATGGGGCGTCGCGCGGCCATCGAGTCGGGTCACGAAGAGGTGCTCTGGCAGCCCGGCAAACGGGACTGACGGTGGAAGATCTGAACAAGCTCCTGGCCGAGACGGGACTCCAAGTCCCGCTTCTCGGCGTTCCGCTGTGGCGCTGGTTGCTCGGCGTCGCCGCCGTCGTCGCCACCTTCAGCGCCTTGATGTTCTTGCGCCGGCTCGCTCGGAGCATCAGCGACCGCGACGACGACATCCGCCGCATCGTGTGGCGGACCCTGCGCCGGACCTCGATCCTGCCCAGCCTGGCCGTCGCGCTCTACTTCGGCGCTCTGGTCGTCCCTCACCCCAAGTTCCTCGACCGAGGGCTCAGCATCGTCCTCGTCCTCGGCGTCGCGCTTCAGATCGGTCTCTACCTGACCGGCACCTTCATGACCTTGATGCAGGCCGAGGCGAGGCGGCGCTCGATGGAGTCCCCGGAGGATCTGTCCTCCCTCGGCATCCTGCGCTTCTTGGGTCAGCTCGCGATCTGGACCGTCGTCCTTCTGGTCACCCTCGCCAACCTGGACGTGAACATCACCGGCCTGGTGGCGAGCCTCGGCGTGGGCGGCATCGCGGTCGCGCTGGCGGCCCAGAACATTCTCGGCGATCTCTTCGCCTCCCTGTCCATCGTCTTGGACAAGCCCTTCCAGGTCGGGCACTTCGTGGTCGTCGACCCCTACGCGGGAACCATCAAGAGCATCGGCCTCAAGACGACCCGGATGCAGGCGCTGTCAGGGGAAGAGGTCGTGTTCTCCAACGCGGATCTCCTCAACAGCCGGATCCAGAACTTCAAGAAGATGGAGGAGCGTCGCGTCCTCTTCCGCTTCGGCGTCACTTATGACACCCCGGATGAAGATCTGCGCCGTCTCCCCGAGATGGTGAAGACCGCCATCGAACCCCTCGAGGACACCCGCTTCGACCGGGCCCACTTTCAGGGCTTCGGTCCGTCGTCCCTCGACTTCGAGGTCGTGTACTACGTGATGGGGCGGGACTACGGCGTATTCATGGACAAGCAGCAAACCATCAATCTGGAGCTCGTGAAGGCTTTTCGAGCTTCGGGCCTCTCCTTTGCCTTCCCGACCCAGACGCTGCACGTGGCCAGCCTCCCCCGGCCCGAGGCCGAGGCGGAGTTCGCCGGCGATCAGTCGGCGCTCAGCTCGACGAGCTGAGCATCTTCGGTCGCGACCACGATCCGGCCGGTGGTCGTCCAGTCGGCGAGGCGGCGTCCAAAGGCCCAGGACGATCCCCGCCGAACCCGGAGCGGCTCCACCCGCTCCAGCTGGTCCGCTGCCGTCTGGGCGATGAGGCCGTCGGCCAGGACCTCGACCCGCAGGGGCGTCGAGGACAGCAAGACGGGACCCAACAGACGCCCCCGCTCGGCGTCCACGCCGTACACCCGCCGCCCGTCGACGATCGCGAAGCCGCCGTCCATGGCTCGGACCTCGGCCTCCGGATTGCGCAGCAGACGCTTCGGCCGCGAATCCGGGCGCAGCCACCACCACGCGCCCTCCCGCACCGCGAGGGCGGCGTCGCCGCTTGGGAGCCGCCGGCCGTACAGCTCCTCGCTGAACCAGCCCCCGATCTGGACCCGGCTCGGGGCAGCCTCGGCGTCGCGGTCGAGCTCGGGGGCCGGCATCTCGCCGCCTTCGGCGAGCTGGCCGTCGGACCAGCGGAGCTCGCCGAGCTGAACGGTCTCGGGCCCGACTCGCGCGATGCGCTTCGGCGCGTCGGGCAGAGGAACCAGGTGCCGAACGCCCAGCTCTTCGACGGCGGCCAGGGCCTCGGCCCGAGCGTCGCTGCCGACCGGGGCGAGGGCGCTCACCGAGAGCCAGTCCCCGAGCTCGGCCCGGCGCCGGGCCCGGGCCCGCAGCAGGCGCGCCCCCAGGTCGCGCGGCGCCCGGGCGAGGAGGCGCTCCGCCTCCCTCAGCGCGGAGCCGCGCGCGCCGCTCTGGCGATGGGCCTCGCCGAGGACTCGGGCGGCGAAGATCTCTAGACGGCGTCGGCCCGGATCCTCGGGCCGGGGGAGGGCCATCAGTCGGCCGCTCCCGTCGAGGAGCACGGCCCCGGCCGAGGTCGCGACCCCGTCCCTGCCCGGGCTGGCCATGGGCACGAAGGCGCTGATGGATCCCTGACGCAGGTCGATCCACTGGGCCCGGGCGTCGCCGAGCACCAGGCCGAGCCCGTCCACGGTCCAGGTCATCCGACCTTCGATCTCGGTGGCCCAGAGCTCGGTGCCTACCGGGGAGCGAGCGACCAGGTCTTCGCCCCGGCGATGGACGAAGCCGCCCAGACCGGGCCGCGGGTGCAGGGCGCCGGCGCCGCTCTTTTGAAGCTGGGTCGCTTCGCCTTTAAACTCCAGGCTCCACAGCTCGCCTGCCCCCGCGAGGGCGAACAGTCGAGCCCCGAAGGCCAGGGACTGCCGGATCGGAGGCAGGGCTTCGCTTCGAAAGCCCCAGCGGCCGGTGCGGGCGTCGACGCCGATCACGGTGCGGGCGCCGGCGAGCGCCCACACCACGTTCTGTCCCGGGATGAGCGGCGCCGACAGATCATCGGCCAGCTCGGCGCGCCACCGGAGGCCTCCGTCCAAGCCACCGAGGGCGAGGAGCGCGTCTTCTTGGGGAACGACGACGACCTCTCCCGCCTCGACGGGGCCGGCCACCGCCGGTTTTTGGAGCGCGTGGGACCACAGCGTCCGGCCCGAAGCCAGGTCGAGGCACCGCACTTCGTCCGCGTTGGCGAGGTAGAGGCGGCGTGGCCCGACCGCGAGCTCGGGGAAGGGGGCATCCAACGCGACGAGGTGCTCGCCCCAGCGCACGCCGTCGGCCTTCAGGAAGATGGGGCCATAGGGCGTGCTGGCGACGGTGGGCTCGGTCGGGGCGCCGGCGGCGTCGAAGATTTCGAGGGCGCCGCTCTCGGGCTCGACGGCGAAGAAGCCGCCGCCTTCGTGGAACAGCACTCGGCCGCCCGGGAGGACGCCGGCGGTCTCGGCCTCCGGGTGGCGCTCGGCCGCCACCCAGCGGGGGAGGGTGGCGCCACGGTCGAGGGCCTCTCGCCAGTCGTCCAGCCAGGACGCCCGGGCCCGGCCGACCTTCATGGCGATGACGCCGTCGACGAAGCGCTCTAGATCGGAGCGGGGGCCGAGCGGGGGCGGCATCGGGGTCCGGAGCATGGCGGGGGTGATGGCGCTGCCGGCCAGGGCGTAGACCTCGGGCCGACCTTCGCAGGCCGCTCGCCAGGCCGCTTGGGACGGGGCGACGCTCCACGGGTCGACGTCGAGCTCCCGCCACCGGGCCACGGCCACCACGGCATCGATGAGACTGCGCTCGGGACGAATCGGGGCCCGGCCGGTCGGGAGCTCGAGTGCGCCGCCTTCTTCGGCGGGGACCCAGGTGATGCTGCCGGGCCTTCGCTCGACCCACACTCTCGGGTCTCGCGCCAAGACCTCGACCGCCGCTTCCAGGGCCTGACAGGCCATGGCATCGGTGGACGTGGGCACCGTCACGAGCTCGAGCGGGGCTCCGACGGACAGAAAGGCCAGCAGCGCCGTCGACATGGGCCGGGCCTACCTTCGGGCGCGTCGAGACGAAAGGGGCGGGGGCTCGTGGCCCTCCAAGGCGCCGATCCGAGCCCGGGCGCGAGATGCCCATCCACCCTGCGCAGGATGGGTTGACGATGGCTCGAACGGGCTCGAATCTGCTGTTTCAGCCTCGAATTCGAGTTCTTTGGCAGTCTAAGTTGCAGATATGTTCTCGGCCGCACCCTGATGGGCGATCCGCGATCCGCTTCCGAACCCGGGCGAGGAGCTCGATCCTAGGGACCCGCTCCGAGATCAGCCTCCAAAACCGGCCATAGAGCCATTCTGTGCCGCCACACGTCGAAATTTTGCTCTAAAAAGGGGTTTGGGAGCCGATTTTCAAATCATCGCGGTTGCGTGACCCTCATGCGTCGGATAGCGTCCGCTTCGAACTCGGCTCATGGCCGAGATCAATTTGGAGGTTACGGATGGCTACCAAGAAGAAGGCTTCAAAGAAGCCCAAGGAAATGCTGCTCGTTCAGAGCAAGGTGAAGGACTACGTTCGTCAGGCGGGGTTCATGTGCTCCTCGGACCTGATCGAGCAGCTCAACGAAGAGGTCGCTGCGATGTTGGACAAGGCCGCCGAGCGCGCCGAGGCCAACGGTCGTAAGACCGCTCGCGCCAGCGACGTCTGAGGCCGACTCCGGCGCCCACGGTGTTTCGAAGAGGGGGCTGACCGCCGCGGTCAGCTCCCTCTTTTTTCAGCACCCCCCTAAGAGGGCTGGGAGCGGCTGGGCCACCGGGCGTCGGTTCGCGCCTATGATTCCCCCGAGATCGGAA
>CAYZFR010000199.1:0-7200 GCA_964477875.1 uncultured Myxococcales bacterium | reverse complement strand
ACACCCTCCGACAGCAGGAATAATTATTAGCCTTTTTACGGACTCAGGACACTAGCGCCTGGACCCGGGCTGTCCGGGGGGCCGCCGCCAGGCGCGCCCGGCGCATCAGCTCCGCCTGCACCCGAAAGCCGACTTGCCGCGGCACCCGAACGAAACGTCCGTCAGGCTGAAGCTGGGCCGCTTTGGCGTCGTCCTTCAGCTCCAGACCCAGGATCTCATCGATGATCCGCCGCTGCAGCGCAGGATCCTCGACCGGCAGCATGACCTCCACCCGGTGGTCGAAGTTTCTGTGCATGATGTCGGTCGAGGTGATCAGCACTTCGTCCCGCCCATCGATGTGCACGTGGATGATCCGAGAGTGCTCCAGGAAGCGGTCGACGACGTTCCGGACGACGATCCCTTCGGTCTGACCGGGTATACCGACCTTCAGCGTGCAAGGCCCTCGCACCAGAAGGACCACCTTCACCCCGGACTGGGAGGCGGCGGCCAAGGCCCGGCTCACCGCTTCGTCGACGAGCGCGTTGGTCTTGAGGGTCAAGCGGGCCTTTTGACCTGCCTCCGCCGCCCGAGCCGCCCGTCCGATCCGGTCCAGCAGGTCGCTGCGCATCCCGAGCGGCGCCACGGTCAGCTTCTTCCAAGTCGGTGGCGCCGCGTAGCCGGTGAGCAGGTTGAAGAACGCCGCTACGTCTTCCCCCACGTCGGGTCGGGCCGAGAACAGAGACAGGTCCGAGTAGATGGCAGCCGTCTTTTCGTTATAGTTGCCGGTCCCGAGGTGGACGTAGCGCCGTATCCCATCCGGCTCGCGCCGGACCACCAAGGCCAGCTTGCAGTGAGTCTTGAGCCCGAGCAAGCCGTACACCACGTGAACGCCGGCCTCCTCCAGGCGCCGGGCCCACTCCATGTTGGTCTCCTCGTCGAAGCGGGCCTTGAGCTCGACCAGCGCCGTGACCTGCTTGCCGTTCTCGGCCGCTCGGATCAACGAGCGCAGCAGCGGCGAGTCCCGGTTCACGCGGTACAGCGTCTGCTTGATGGCCAGAACGTCGGGGTCGTCGGCGGCCTCGTCCAAAAAGTCGAGGACCGGCGCGTAGGACTCGTAAGGATGGTGGAGCAAGAGGTCCCGCTCCGCGATCCGGCCGAAAGCGCCTTGCTCCTGAAAGGCGGGGGGCGTCACCCCCTGAAACGGCGGGTCCCGCAGGTCCGAGCGCCCTACCCGGTCCAGAACTTCGACCAGGTCGCACAGCGCCAAGGGGCCCCGGTGCCGCTGGACGTGCCGCTGCTGCAGCCTCAGGGACTCGGTCAGCCGCCCCACCAAGACCTCGCTCGCGCCGCCCGCGACCTCCAGCCGCACCGGATCGAGGCGCCACCGCCGGTTCAGCTCCTTCTGGAGCGTATCCACCAGGTCCTCCTGCTCGTCCTCGTCAAAGGCCAGGTCCCAGTTCCGCAGCACCCGGAAGGGGAAGCATTCGAGCAAGCGCATCCCCGGGAACAACGCCCCCGCGTGGTGGCGGATCAGATCTTCGACCAGCACTACGTGCAGCGCCCCAGGACCCGGCACCTCGACGAAGCGGGGCACCAGCGCCGGCACCTGGACTAGCGCCAAAAGCGGGATCGACTCATCGGGGGCATCCGGCGGCAGCAGGTGGACGGCCAGGTTCAAGGAGCGATTACGGAGCAGCGGGAACGGATGCCCAGGGTCGACGGCGAGCGGGGTCAGCATCCCGAAGATCTGCCGGTCGAAGACCTCGGCCGCGTGGCGGCGCTGGCCCGGATCCAGCTCTTGGACCCGGTGGAAGCGGATGCCCTCTCGACCCAAGGACGGCAGCAGGTCTTCGAGCAGCACCGTCTCCACGTCGTCGACCAGGGCTCGGACCCGCCGAAGGATCCGGTCGAGCTGTTCGGAGGGCGTGAGCCCGTCGGGCCCCGAGTCCAAGATGCCCCGCTTGAGCTGCTGCTCCAGGCCCGCCACCCGGATCATGAAGAACTCGTCCAAGTTGGAGCCGGTGATGGACACGAACTTCAGTCGCTCCAGTAAAGGCACCTCTGCGTCCGCCGTCTCGTCGACGATCCGCTGGGTGAACTCGAGAAAGCTGAGCTCTCGGTTGGCGAAGGCGATCGCGTCGGCCACGGACTCGACACCCTACACTTGCGGCGGAGGACCGGGCGAGCTACCCGCCCGCTCGGTGACCACGGCGCCGCGAAAAATTCGAGGAGAAGCGCCCGGAAAAGTGATTCTGCTCGGGGAACATGCGGTGGTCTACGGAGCTCCGGCTCTGGGCTTCCCGCTGCGGCGCCGCATCGTGATCGAGCTCGTCGACGGAGCCGGCACCATCAGCCTTTCGGCCGATGAAGACGTCGAGGTTCCAGCGCCCAAAGACGCCGCCTCGCCTCGCGAGATCATCGAACGGGCGCTGGGACCGGTCCTGGACGGCCACGACGTGCACGTCCACTACGGCTTCCCGCCCATGAGTGGCTTCGGCTCCTCGGCGGCCCTCGCCTTGGCCCTCCTTCGGGCTCGGGCCCAGCTCGAGGACAAGCAGCCGAGCCCCGACGAGGTCTTCAAGCGGCTCCTCGCCGTCGAACGCATCGCCCACGTGAAACCCTCAGGCGTAGACCCTGCCATCTGCCTGTCCGATGGACTCCTGCAGTTCCGGCGGGAGGGCGGTCGCGGCAAACCCCAACAGCGGAGCCTCAGTCCCGCCAAGCCGATGCACTTCCTCGTCGGAACGGTGGGGGCCCACGGCGGCGCCCGGGGCAGCGTGGGCCGCATCGCCGAGATGAAGCAGCGTAGCCCCGCCCTGCTGAAAGCCACCATGCAAGCCCTCGGCGAAGCGGCCCAGACCGGCGAGAAAGCGATCAAGCGGGGCGAGCTCGACGCCCTCGGCACGGCCATGAACGTGGCCCACGGCGTCCTTTCGGGTCTGGATCTCGTGTCCTCCGAGGTCGACGCGGTGGTGCACAAGGCCCGGCACGTCGGGGCGCTCGGCGCCAAAATGAGCGGGGCAGGGGGCGAAGGAGGGGCCTTCTTGGCCCTGTTCGCCTCCAAGAAAGCCGCCGAGGCCGCCGAAGCCGAGCTGCAGCTCGCCTCGGTGCGCTGCTGGCTGGAGCGCGTCGCCGCATGAAAATCCGAAACCCCCCAGATCCGAAGCGTTGGGAGGTGCACATTAATTTGCTAGCGTCCGTCGGCCGGTGGACCGGCCAGGGTTCGACCCATGAGTAGAGCACCCCTTCCCCTCCTGATCCTCCCCCTCTTCCTCGGCGCAGCCTGCGGCGGCGAAGCCAACGGCACCGGCGGCACCGGCGACATGGGGGCTCCCGACATGGCGAGCGGTCCCGACCAGGACGCCGACGAGTGGCTCGACGGAGAAGACAACTGCCCCATGGTCCCCAATCCCGAGCAGCGGGACCGGGACCGGGACGGCATCGGCGACGCCTGCGACAGCTGCCCGGCCAGCCCCGGCAGCGAGGAGGCCGGCTGTGCCCCCGTCGACGAGGTCGAGCCCAACGACGACAGCCCTCAAAGCGTCAGCGTCCTGCCGATGAGCCAGTTTCGGGAGATCCGAGGCGCGGTCGAGAACCCGATCGTAGACCGACAAGCCGTCGACACCTTCGAGATCACGGTCGACGCCCAGAGCCTGTATCGGATCCGCCTCGCCCGGGCCGATGCCGGCTCGCGCCTGCAGCCGGGCTTCACGGTCTCGGGCCCGGACTACGCGCCTCGCGGCGCCGCCGACCTCTTCATCGCAGAACGGGACGTCTACTTTCCGGCGGCGGGGACCTACACCATCACCGTCGGCGACCAGCGGGGCCTGTTCGGCGCCGATGCTCAGGGTGACCTAGACAACACCTATGCCCTCGCCATCGAAGAGATCGAGCCCGAAGCTCGCGCCCTCACCATCCCCGCCGACGCCCGGGAGTTCACGCTCATCGACCCGACCGAGGTCCTCTTGCTGGATACCGAGCTCCTCGACCAGAGATTCACCTTCGTCCAGCTGGACGGCGTCGTAGACGACGACTTCAACCAGCTCGACACCATCGTCGCCATCGAACTTTCCGATGGAAGCGTGGCCGAAAGCGACAACGTGGGCGCCGACGTCACCGACTCCCGAGTCGTCCTCGAGAACGCCCCCGTCGGTGAGGCCCGGATCGTGATCGACCACGCCCGGATCTTGGGGCCGAACACCATTCCCTATGCGGTCGAGTTGAGCGTGGCTCAGTTCGAGATTCTGCCCGAGCTCGAGCCCAACGACAGCCCCGAGCTGGCGGGCAGCCTCCAATTCCCCGACGAGCCCGGCGGCGCGCCCGACTTCACCGACGGCGTCATTCAGCG
This sequence comes from uncultured Myxococcales bacterium, assembly GCA_964477875.1. Taxonomy (GTDB): domain Bacteria; phylum Myxococcota; class Kuafuiibacteriia; order Kuafuiibacteriales; family Kuafuiibacteriaceae; genus Kuafuiihalomonas. The sequence continues at coordinate 2,873 of CAYZFR010000199.1, read as the reverse complement.
CAAGGCGGTGCCCGACTTCGACTGGTACGGCTTCGAGGGCGACGCCGGCGAGTTCGTCCGCCTGCGGGTGACCGGACAGGGAACCCTGCAGCCCTTCGCGGCGCTCTTCGAGCAGATTGGCGAGACCGCTGCAGACGCGGAGCTGGTCGTCGAGGCCGATGGCGCGCCCTCCGCGCAAATCGAGGCCATCCTCGCCGAGACCGGGACGTACTTCCTGGCCGTGGGCGACCGCCGCAACGTGGACGACGAAGAGTCCGTAGGCGGGGAGCAGTTCGCCTACACCGTTCAAGCCAGCAACACGACGCCCGAGGTCCGAAACGTCATCATCAACTCGGGGGACTTCGGAACCACGGTGAACAGCGACGGTCGCCTCGAGACCAACACCTTGCTCCCGACCGCGGTGTCCATCGCCGACGTCCAGTTGGGCGGCAACTTAGGCGGCATCACCCCGGTCCTCTCCATCCTCGGCGAGGGGGGCGATGGCATCTTGGCACAGGGCCTGCCCGGCGGCCGAAGGCTGGCCGCCCTCCTCGACACGGCGGCGGTGGAGTACCCGATCACGCTGTACAACGCCAACCGATTGAAGGGCGGCTATACCTACAACTTGGACGTTCAGTTCGAGCCTGTCACGCCCGAGGTAGAATCGGAGCCGAACGACCAGCCCGCCCAGGCCAACGCCGTCATGGGGACGCCCGGGACCTTCACGCCGGCCGCCATCACGGGGACCATCGCGCCCGACGACCCGGACCGCTTCACGTTTACGACCCTGACCGCCGGCGGGATCTCGATATTCGCCAACGCCAGCGGTCCGGTGGACATCGTCATCCGCGACATGGACGGCATGGTGGTCGGTAACGGAAACGGCGCCATCCAGAACTTCAACCCGATGGCCGGACCCGGGACCTATCGCCTCCAGGTCGTCGCCGCCGAGGGCGGCGACTACCAGCTCGTCTTCACGGACTGAGCTGGCGCCCGCCTCCCTCACCTCACTTCTATTTGTCGTCGGGCCGGGCCTTCTCCAACAGGCTCACACCCTCGGCGTCGAGCTCCAGCAGCCCACGGAAGGCGGGATGGTTCTGGGTGTCGTAGAGTTCGTGGGCCCGGGCGCGGACCGGTTTGCGGGCCGTCGCCGCCTCTAGATCGAAGGCGATGAGGACGTTCCGGAGCGGCACCGCCACCCCGACCGCCGGCTTGGCGAAGCGCTTCAGGAGCGCCCGCCGAAAGGCCGGCACCAGGATGAGACTGGCCACGTGCTCATGGTTGGGCAGGTCCGCCGCGAGGAGCTCTCCGTCGGGATTCCGAACCTCGGGTCCCTCTTTGGCCAGCTCGACGCCGCCGCCCAGGTTCTGCACCGCTTGGGCCAACCAGGCCTCGGCGGCCACGGTCGAGCTCTCGACCTCCTCGATGGAGGCGTAGCGAAGGCCGAGCTTCTCCTCCGGGACACCGAGCACGACGTAGACGTCTTCGGAGATCTTCTTGCGCCAGGGCCGGATCTGCTTCCGGATCCGCTCCGGGCCGATGGCGCCAAGGTCCTGGGCGTTGATCCAGTTCTGGCCCTTGATGACCGGCGCCAGATCGGAGCGGGCCTCGGCGAGGCTCCGGCGCCGAGCTTCGGCCTCGGCTCGGGCCTCGGCCTCCCACTGGTCGAGGAAGTCCGAGGGCCGTCCGGCCTCTTCGTACTCCGCCCACATCTCGGCGATCTCGAGGCGGTCGATCTGGTCTCCTCGTACGAATAGGGTCGCGTCGTCCTCCCTCTTGTAGATCGTGAAGCCGGGGTGAACCTCTGCGTAGGAGCGCTCGGCCTCCCGCCGGAAGGAGCGCTCGTTGAGCTCGGAGGTGCAGCCGGCGAGGAGGATGAGGAGCACCCCCCTAAAGAGGTGCTGACCGCTGGTGTCGCCGGCTAGACGGGAGAAGCGCTTCTCGGACACACCCCCTGTTCGCACGCTGGACAGTTCAGGTCTACGGCGCCCAGGAGGCCCTGAGCGCAAGGCCCCCCTCCCAGCTTTGGCCGTGCTGGCCGTAGGCCTCGAGAGCCAGCCAGCGCGTCATGTTCAGCTGGGCCGAGCCCCAGGCGACATAGAGCGGGTCACGCCAGGGACGCCGGGCGCGAAAGGCGGCCCGGATGTTCAGACTCCGCTTCGGACCGATGGGTAGACCCAAGAGCGCCACCGCGAGCTCCAGCCGCCGGTCCTCGTCCTGGCCCGACGCCCTGAGCCCCTGGGCGTACCGGGCGTCGATGGCGACCGGCCCCGTGGTGAGGCCCAAGTTGGCCCCCAGCCAGGGACGAAGCGGGGCGCTCGCCGCCGCGGCCACCAGAGCATCGCGACGGATGGGTTGGATGGGACCGAGGGGGTCGATGACCCGATGCCGACTCGCGACGCCGAAATCGACAGAAGCCAGAAAGAGGTCGTCGAGGCGACGCCCGAACAGCTTTCGCAGACCGAGCCGCGCCCGACCTCCGACCCCCGTCGCCGCGCCGTTCGTCTGCAGCCCGCTCGACAGTTCGGTCGATAGACCGAAGGACTTCTTGCGTATGAAGCTCCACTCGCCGCTCACCCGAGCGTGGTGGGTGCCGTCGTCCTCCTCCAGCGCGTAGGCCGTGCGCAGCCGCCAGCGCCCCAGCCCAAAGCCGACCGCGCCCGCGATCACGTCGGGCCGGGTGACGTCGTCGACCAGGGTCTCGATCTCGAAGTGGCGAAGCCGAAGGGCGAAAGTGCCGCTGAGAGGCGAGGGCCGCACGCTGCGACCGGGGATCCCGTCGAAATCGGAGAAGGGCGCAAGGTCTCGAACCAGACCGCCCACCGAATGCACGCGCTGCCGCTCCAGCCCCACCACCAGCCGCGCCCCTGGTCGCCCGAGGCGAAGGGTGCGCA
>CAYZFR010000198.1:4237-7207 GCA_964477875.1 uncultured Myxococcales bacterium | reverse complement strand
CCTCGGCCTCCCCGGCCCGCCAGGCTCGGAGGAGGGCGGTGAGGGGCGCGGCCTCGGACACGGCTCAGTTTCCGCGGGCCTTGCCGACGAAGACGCGGGTGTTGGCGGCCGGACTCACCCAGATGATGTCTTGGTCCTGGTCCCCGTCCACGTCGCCAAACAAGGTCTGAAAGCCCTCCCACTCGGTCAGGCTGGGGTGAATCTGGTTCACCCGGGCGAAGGAGAAGCGGGCGTTCTCCAATGCGATGGCCACTCCGATCTCGTTGACGGTGTCCTCCTCGAAGCCCTTGTCGTTGATGATCAGGTCGTCCAGGCCGTCGCCGTTCACGTCGGCCGTCATCATGTCGGGGCGACGGTCGGGGGTGGCCAAGAGCGCTTTCAGCCGGTCTTGGACGGCGCTGCCCTCGTCGTAGACGGGCTGAAAGGACGAGAGCTCCAGGAACTGAGGCTCGGTCACATCCCCGCGCAGCACGTAGATCCCGAACTCGTCCGCGTCCGCGAAGCGTCGAGGCAGGATCAGGTCGGTCAGCGCGTCGTCGGTGACCATGCCGGGGATGGCGTCGTACCTGCCCCAGCCCTCGCTCCCGATGTTGCGAAAGCCCGGGCTGAAGTCGAGCCCGGTCTCGGTCCCCAGAGCGACGTAGTAGGCGTTGGGCCCGCCTCGGATGTTGTGCCAGATGATGTCGGCCTTGTCGTCTTGGTTGAAGAAGCCGATGTGGGTCCGGTCGTAGCCCGAGAAGTTCCGGGCCGGATGATCGAAGGGCCCGCGGGCGGTGAAGAGATCGGCGCCGGCCGAAGGCGCCTCGCCCGAGGCGTAGGCGATGTAGGTCCGGTTGATGTCGGTGCTCTCGGTGCCGCTCACGAAGACGAGATCGACCCCGGCCTTACCGTCCATCTGGGCGACGCGAACGGAGTAGGGGGACCAGCCACCGTTGTCGTAGATCAGCTGCTGGGGCCCGTGGACCGGTCCGCTCGGGGCGATGCCGGTCACCCAGGCCAGTACGCCTTCGAAGTCTCGGATCTCGACCAAGACGATCTCTTCCCGGCCGTCCTCTGCGCCATCGACGTCGGCCACGAACAAGGAGAAGCGGCCGGCGCTGGCGGGGACTTCGGGATGGACCGCGGACTGCAGCGGACCGAAAGTGCCGTCGGCCTGGGCCAGCGCGTAGCGCAGCTCTCCCCGAGCGTCTCGACCGCTGGCGGCCAGGACCAGGTCGTCCCGTCCGTCGCCATTCAGGTCGCCGACCGCCACCGCGACCGGGCCGGGCGCGCTGAAGCCCGGCTGCAGCTCGAGCTCGGGCTCGAAGGTGAAGGTCTCGTCGGCGGCCAGCACCTGCTTGCACTCGGTGAGCTGGTAGCTGGTGAGCTCTTGGACCACGGCGAGGGAGTTGTCGGTCAAGTTGCGGAGCGTGTAGGAGATCGGCACGGCGTCGTCGGCCGACACTGGGACGCTGAAGTAGTCCTGCCAGCGGAGGTTCTGGAGCAGCGAGGCCGTCGCTTCGGCGTTGCCGCCCAGGTAGGCGACCCGATACTCGGCGGATTGGAGGAGCCGGCCCTGCTCGCTCTCGGCTTCGATGGAAGCGCCGCCTACCGCGGTGTCGTAGGACGCGCTGACGGCGGCCCGCATCTCGCTCTCGGAGGCCGAGGACACCATGGTGAAATTCATCAGTCGGCCGTAGGTGACCGAGGCGACGTAGACCGGGAGGTTGTCGATGCCGATCCGGTCCGCGGCCTGAAGCCGCTCCAGCACCTCGGGTGTGAATGCGTCCGAGAAGAAGTCGCCGGTCAGGGCGGGGGGCTCAAAGCTCATGGTGTAGACCGACTCTACGAAGTTCACCGAGATCGCGTTCTCGGTGGAACTTTGCTCGATCTCGCCTTCGGCCTCGGCCGAGAAGCCGAAGTAGCGACCCGAGAAGCCCAGGCGGAGCGCCTTGTGGCTGTCGTTGCGGTAGGACTCCATGGTCAGGCTCCCCTTCGCGTCCACACAGTCGTCGCCCGCCGCCAGGGCGAGGGTGACGATGTCGGAGCGGGCCTGGGACACCTCGGCCTGGGTGGGCTGCACGCGGCGAGAGTTCTCCTCGCCCAGGCCCATGCAGGCCTCGATGGTCACGTCGATCGGCGTGCGTTGGTCGATGCGGAGGGGCCTGATGTCCGAGGCCTGGCCCCCGTCTCGGATGGAGCGGCCCTCGACCAAGGCGCCCGGGTACAGGTTGATGGGCGGGCTGAGCATGACGTACTCCCGTGGCGTCGACGCAAAGTCGACCTGTCGGGTCGTGCACTCCTTTACGATCTCGACGTCCATGCCCTGCTCGTTCTGAATGGTCTCGACGACGTCGAAGCGCTCGAGGACCTCGGCGTCGGACTGCTCCCCCTCTTCTTCCGGAGGCAGCTGAGGCGGTGCAAAGCTGGACCAAGTGGGGAGCCCGGAGAGAAAGGCATCGACGCTGGGACCCGAAGGGTCGTCCCCCCCACAGCCGATGGGCGCGAGCAGGGCGAGGCAGAGGAGCGGGGGAAAGGCTGGGTGTCTCATCGTATTCGTCGAAGCGACGACCCGCGGCCGTCACCCTCACCGGCGGCCATCATTTCTGCTCCGACACCGAATTGACCACCCCCCTAGCGCGGTGCGTCAGAAAGCGTGGCGAGTGCACTTCGGCCCACGTTACCCTTGATCACTCTTCCATCTGACAGCCGCGCTCCGAAGTCCCTCGACTCCGGCAGAACGCCGATGATGCGACCCTGAAAGTCCGCTTCCTTTTCGTCCATGCCTTCGCTCAGCACGCTCACGACTGTGGCGACGTCGCGTTCGCTGTCGAGCCTCACGCTGGTGCCGTCAAACGCGGCCGCGAACTGCGCGCCGCTCTTCTCTAGAAACTCCGCGAATTCACAGACCTTGCGAGCGGCGCGCGGGTGGATATGTGCCGCCAGCTTCGACAGCCGGAGGCCGCAGGCCGAAGCGAACGCCCGAGTTCG
>CAYZFR010000198.1:0-4137 GCA_964477875.1 uncultured Myxococcales bacterium | reverse complement strand
TTTCGCAAGGACAGGGAGGACGGAGGTCCGAACAGAGAGCGGGAAACGGGACTCGTAGCCGAGCGGAGGCCGCAGGCCGAAGCGAACGCCCGAGTTCGTTTCGCAAGGACAGGGAGGACGGAGGTCCGAACAGAGAGCGGGAAACGGGACTCGAACCCGCGACTTCAACCTTGGGAAGGTTGCACTCTACCAACTGAGTTATTCCCGCGTCGAGGTCGGAGACTGGCGCCGGGCGGTCGACGTGTCAAGCGCCCGCGGCTCATCTGGTTCGGGGCGAATGCGGGGCTTCGACGAAGCGCCTTCAGTTACGTGCGAGGGCGCGGCGGAGGGTGCGGATCAATTGGTCTCGCCCTATCGGTTTGGTCAAGAACGCGTCTTCCTCGGCGATGCTGTGCTTCTTGGCAAAAGCGTCGCCAGAGTAGCCGGAGATGAAGACGGCGGGCAGCCCTGGGCGTCGGCTTCGCATCTCGCGGACGAGGTCGGGGCCCTGCAGTGCTCCCGGTATGACGACATCGCAAAGAACGACGTCGATCTCGGGATGCCGCTCGAAGACGTCCAAGGCCGCGCTCGCGTCTCCGACTGAAAAGACGTTGTGTCCCTCCCGCTCCAGGCGCACCGTCATCACCTCGCGCACCGTCTCGAGGTCCTCGACCAGGAGCACGGTGGCTGGTTCGAGCGGATGTTCGCCCATGCTCCCCTGCGGGATCCGACTCGGGGAGTCGCTCTTTGCGCATGGGAGGAGGATGCTGACGCAGGTGCCTTTGCCTACCTCACTCTCGATCCGGACCGTGCCCCCGCTTTGCTCTGCGAAGCCCTTGACCCGCGACAGGCCCAAACCCGAACCGTCGCCGGCCGCTTTCGTCGAGAAGAAGGGCTCGAAAACACGACCCAGGTCCTCACGGGCGATGCCTTTACCGTCGTCCCTGACCTCGAAGGCGACGTAGGCGCCCGGGCGGAGGCCCTTCTCGAACGAGCCGCACTCCTCCAAGTCCACGTCGCGGGCCGTCAGCTCGATCTCACCATGGCCTTGGATCGCGTCTCGCGCGTTGAAGACGAGGTTGAGCAAGCAGGCCTCCAGATTACCGCGGTCCGCGAAGACGCTGCAACTCGCGTGGGCGCCCGAGGTCTTCAGGGTGAGCGAAGCGGGGAGCGTGCGTTCCAGGAAGCCATGAAGCTCCTCCAGGAGCTCGGAAGCCGCCACCGTCTCGGGACGGAGCGACGCGGAGCGCGCGAAGTTGAGCAAGGCCTGAGTCAGGTTTCTTCCCTGAGACACTGCGTGCACGGCCCCCTCGAAGAGCGAAGTCCTCTCTGTCGTCGACGATGGCTCCTCTTCCTGCAGAAGTTCCAAGGTCCCGAGGATGACGGTCATGAGGTTGTTGAAGTCGTGGGCCACCCCGCCCGCGAGCTGGCCCACAGCTTCCAGACGATGGGCGTGCTCCAACTCTTTCTCTTTCTTCACTAGCTCGGTCCGGTCATGTACCACGCCGAAAAGCCGCTGCGGTCGACCTTCCTCGCTGAGCTCGGCCACGCCGTCCACGTGGACGTAGCGAACCTCGCCGTCCGCCAGGACGAGCCGCGCGTCTATTTCTTCGGGCTCGCCGGTCGCGAGCACTCGCTCCAACGCTTCCGCGACATGGGCTCGGTCTTCTTCGTGGTAGTAGTCGAGCGCTTGGACGGTGTCGGGCTGAGGGAGGCTGGGGTCCATCCCGTGAATGAGGTAGGTTCCGGGTGACCAGTACAGCTCGTTTTTGGGAACCTCCAGGTACCAGTGGCCAACCCGGGCTACTTGTTCGGCCTGGAGCAGGCGTTGCTCCAAGGCTCTTCGCACGGTGATGTCCTGCACCGTCCCCACCATGCGGATCGGTTTGCCGGCCCCGTTCAAGACCTTCTGTCCCTGAGCCGCGATGACCAAGCGGCGGCCGTCGGTGTGGAACATTTGATACTCGATGTCGTAGGGTACGTCATTTCGCTGGTGGGATTGCAGCGCCCTTTGAACCCGTTCCCGGTCCTCGGGGACGACGCGGTCGATGAAGTCGGAGACGTGACCTCCGAATTCTTCCGGAGGAACGCCTAGGATCTGCAGAAACACCGGGGAAAGAAGGAGGGCGCCGGTGACGAGATCCAACTCCCAGACGGCTATCCGGGCAGCGCGCGTGGCCATGTCGAGGCGCGCCGACAGAATCGCAGGGTCGTCGAGGTCTTCCATCCGTCAGCCGGGGCTACAGTGAAGCCCGAACCGCGGCGAAAGTGAAGTCTGGGAGCGGCGAGACCAGGTTGCTCAGGCCGGGCGATGGGGCGGCCGACGTCGGCGGAGGCGGCTCCGAAGCCACTGCGTCGCGGGGACGGTGAACAGGGCCAGGATGGTGAGCGCCGGTAGGACCGCCCCGGCGGCGATCAGAGGCTCCAGCTCCTGGGGGCGGTACGCGACGAGCGCGAGAAGCGGCGTCAGTGCGAGGAGCGAGACACCTAGGACCAGGCCCTGGGAGCGGAGGGCGTCGAAGACGGAGTCGTTGCTACGGGTCTTCGGGGTGATGACGAATTCCTTGAGGCCTTGGCTCAGACCTTCCGCGATCCCGACCGCTGCGTGGGCGAACAGCGGGAGCCGCCAGAGGGCTTGGATCGGGTAGGCGACCAGAAGCGTGAGGGTGCGGCGCCAGCTGCCCTCGCGGGCATAGTTGACGGCGGCGGCGGTGTTGGCGGCCAGGAAGGGCGACTGGACCAGGGCCGATACAATGCCGAACGCCACCGCCCCCTTGGAGGCCTCGCCGGTGACGGCCAGCGCAACCCACAGCGGAATGAGGAGCTGCAGGACGAAGGCAGGGAGCACGCTGAGGTTGGCGGCCAGGCGCAGCAACAACCCCATTCGCTGGTTCCAGGGCATCGCTTTGGAGCGCATCCAACCGACGAGATAGTGCTTGGCGAGCTCGGTGCCGCCCGTAGCCCAACGTCGCTTTTGCTTCTGCTGAGCCGAAATGTCACTCGGAACGAGCTCGGTCGAGACCATGTCGGGGTTGCTGGGCTCGTAGTCGACCCACTTGCCGCGCCAGCCGTTGGCGAGCATCCCGATGCCGGTGCTCCAGTCCTCGGCCACTCGGGACTCGTTCCAACGACCGCCCTCGTCCAGGGCTCGAAGGCGCAGCAGAGCGCAATGCCCGTTCATGGTCGGGACGCCGAAATGCGCCATGTAGCCCTCGGTGAACCGGCGCGCTGCGTCCCCCACGTTTCCCTCCGACCAGTTGATGATCGTCTCGTCCGGATTGCCGGTCCGAAACATGCCCTGTACGAAGGCGAGTCGATCGTCGTGCACGAACTCGGTGGCCATGGGCCGAAGCGCCAGCGGCGCGAAGGTGTCGCCTACATCGAGCAGACCGATGAGCACCCTCGAGGTGTCCTCGAAGTGGCCCAGTCGCTCCAGTCCGATGTTGAGATTGCCGCCCTTGAAGCCCTTGGTACCGTCTCGGTGTTCGACCTGCACCCGAGGCTGGTGGGCGTAATGGTCGGCGACTCGTCGCCATCGCTGGTCGTCGCTGTTGTCGATGAACTGAACGGTGAGCTTGTCCCGCGGATAGTCGGCTCTGAGCACCGAGTCGATGCTCCGCCGCACCTGGCGGAAAGGCTCGTTGCGCCCTGGGATCTGCACGATGATCTCGGGCAGCTCCTCGTCGTCGACCCGAGGCGGGAGAGGAACCAGGGCCTTCGGTCCGCGCACCAGGGCCAGACCGGCGTAGACCCACACCGGGGCCGCCATGAACAGGTTGCCCAGCGCCACGAGCAGCGTAACCCCGAGCAGCATCGCCGACAGCGGGTCCTTTGGCTCGATCAAGCGAAGTCCGAACGCGAAGTGTACGAGGACGTAGAGGGCCCCTACGACGAGGATCGCGAGATGGACGCGCTTACCGGGCGTCCCGAGAATGGAATGAAGTGGCCCCCTGCCCATCTACACCCCGGATCCTGACCTAGTTTTCGGCCGAGCACCCAATGAGTTAGACACATCGCGTCAGGCGTTCGACCGCTTGCCGGGAATTTCCCGTGGTCATCATGGCTCATGTGCGCTGGCACACGCTTCTCGGCCCAGAACTCCGCCCCTAGTGCCCTGAGTCAGCAAAACCTTGAAGAAGTCCGGCCGCCCTTCGCCCG
>CAYZFR010000197.1:0-7298 GCA_964477875.1 uncultured Myxococcales bacterium | reverse complement strand
GGCCTACATGAGTAACTTCCTCTTTCCCGAGCGTAGCGAGGAGTTTGACGTCGGATCTCGGCTGTCCCCGGCCCCGCCATCTGCTAGCTGAGCGGGGTGGGCAAAAGCGACGTCGACAAGTCGAAGACGGCGGGCCTGGTTTTCGTGATCGCCTTGGTGGCCGGCGGGACGATCTTGGTCGCCGGCGCGTTTGGCTACTGGATGCCGGTCGTCTTGCGCTGAAGCTCGACCAGCAGCCCGTGGCGCACGCCCCGCGGCGTGACGCAAAAGCGGGTCCGTCCGAGACGATCGAGGATCGTCCGAACCAGCACCATGCCGCCGATGAGGGCGTCGGCGCGTAGCGGCGGGATCAGCTCCTCGCGCACCCGCTCGGCGGCGGGACGTAGCGACCAGTCTTCGATCTGGGCGTCCAGCTCGGCGGCGCCGACTTCGCCTCCGTCGTGATCATCTAGAAGCTCGCGGAGGCGGAAGACGCCCCGGGAGATGCCGAGGATGGCGAGAGCGGTTCCCGACACCCCGACCAGCCGTCCCTCGTCCCAGTCTCCGTCGAGGCGGGCGAGGCCGGCCTCGCAGCGACGGCGCATTTCGGCTCTCTGCGCAGGACCCGGCGGGTCCGCCAGGGCCGCTGCCGACGACAGGGCGCCGATCTGGTGGCTGCCCCCCGACCAGCGGCCCCCCTTCAAACCGCTGACCTCGGTGCTCTTCCCGCCGACGTCGAAGCTCACCGCGAGGTCCGGGCCGAAGAGAGTCTGCGGACCGAGGAAGGCGAGCTCGGCCTCCCGGGAGCCGTCGATGACCTCGACGTCGAAGCCTGATCGGGCCCTGAGCGTGGCCAGGATCTCGACCTGGCCGGAGACGCCGCGCAGGCTCGCGGTGGCTACGCCGAAGCGGTGGGCCGGAAGGTCGGCGGACATGGCCTCGATGGCGGCCACGGTGCGCTCCACCGCCGGAGCGGCGAGACGCCGGCCTACCCGGCCCTCGACGATCCTCGTCGCTCGAACCCGCTCGTCGAGCACCTGGATGCCGGACGCGTTCAACCGGGCCACGGTGATCTTGACCGTGTTCGAACCCAGGTCCAGAACCGCGACCTCGCTCACCGGATCACCGCGGCGGGTACGGCGACCAGGAGGGGGTGAGGTAGCCTCCCCCCTCGGTGATCTGCTTCTGGTTCGAACCGTCTACTCCCATGATCCAAAGTTCGGACTTCCCGGTCCGGGTGGAGATGAAGACGACGTGATTCCCGTCGGGGGAAAAAGACGGCTCCTCGTTGTTCCCCTGGTCCTGAGTCAGGCGGCGGATCTCCTTCGTATCGGGGTCCACGGTGAAGATGTCGAAGACGTTGCGCTCGTCTCGAGCCGTGAAGGCGATCAGATCTCCGCGCGGCGACCAGTCGGGGGTCTGGTTGTAGGTTCCGCGCTCGGTGATGCGCTGGACATCGCTCCCGTCCGCGTTCATCACGAAGACGTGGGGGTCTCCCCAGCGGGCAGAGACGAAAGCCAGCTTGCGCCCGTCGGGGGACCAGCTGGGCGAGGAGTCGATGGCCCAGTGATTGGTGAGCCTCCGGAGTTCGCTCCCGTCGGCGTCCTGCAGGTAGATCTCGGAGTTTCCGTCCTTGGTCAGGGTCAGGGCGATTTGGCTGCCGTCGGGGGAGACGGCGCCGCCGGTGTTGAGGCCCTGCCGACCCGACAGGAGCGTCGCGGTGCCTTTGTCGAGGCTGGCCTGATAGAGGTTCGGGTTGTTGGCGATGAAGCTCGTGAACAGGAAGCGCCGCCCGTCCGGGAACCAGGCCGGCAGCATGTTGATCGACCCGTTCTTGGTCACCGGCCGCGCTCCGGTGCCGTCCATGTTGCAGACCCAGACCTCTCGGCCGCGGCGCGTCTTCCGGACGCTCAGGATCTGGGTCGTGAAGATGCCCCGCTTGCCGGTCATCTTTTCGACCACGTCGTTTGCGAAGCGATGGGCCAGGGCCCGCGCGTCGGTCGGCTCGCCCTCGTAGCGCTTCTGGAGCAGCTCCCGTCCCGAGGTGACGTCGTAAAAGCGAAAGTCGACGGTCAGCTTGGTGGAGACCTGAAGCGCGGCGGCCTTGATGAGACCCTCGGCCCCGATGTTGAGCCAGCTGTCGAAATCGATGGCCGAGGCCACCATCGGCTCCTTGGCCGAGTCCGCCAGGTGAGACTTGGGATTCAAGACCCGGAAGAGGAGAGACGTGTCGAGATCCCAGCGAAGGACCTCGGCGAGCTCCTTCATTGGGTCGGTCAAGGGCTCTCCGTCGAGGTTCTTGGTCTCGGAAACGGCGAGCGGGAAGGCCCGGAACTCGGGGTTGGTGATCTCGATGATGCGCTCGCCGGTCTGGGATTGGGCGCGGCTCTCGAGAGAGAGTGTCAGGGCGGTGAACATCACCGTGAGGATGAGAAGTTGCTTCATGATTGGACTCGGGAAAGCGGACGTCATCACTGAGCTCCGCTGAAGCCGAACACTCGCCCCTCCCGCGCGTAGGCGGAAGCAGCCTCGGGCGGGGGGGCCGGCAGCTCTACGGTCTTCAGCATGCTGGTAATGGCTCCCATGAACTGCTGGTTGGGGTGAGACTTCAAGACTTTCCACCGGAGGATTCGACCGTCGGGGGCGATCCAGATCCGGAGCTCGGCTCGCAAAGACGCCCGCTCCATGGGCGAGATGGTCGTGGGTAGCTTGTAGGCCGCCTTCATCGCCGCCTGAACCTTGGCCGCGTAGACGTCGCCTTTCGCGTTGGGGTCGGTCGTGTTGCCTTCGGCGAATCCTTCGGGGCTTCCCTCGGGCTCTTCTATCTTGGCGAGGGCGTCGTCGAGGCGGCTGTCCGAGGCGCTGATCATCTTCCGCGCCGCGTCGGAGGGCTTTTCGGGACTCGACTCCTTCGGCCGCCGCTCCTTCTCGGCCTTTGGCTTCTTCGTCTGCAGCGGCACCGCATCGGGCTCTGGCGGGTCCTCCCCGACCACGGCCGGCTTGGACTCCGCCGGCGGCGGCGGACGGCGCGGCTTGCGGGGGAGGAGCTTCGGATCCCTCGGCTTTCCCAGCTGGACCAACTCGACCGGCAGCGCGTGCTCGAACTGGGGCGCCGCCCGCCACTGAGAGAGGGCCACGGCGGCGAAGAGGGCGAGCCCGTGCAGGACGGCCGAGCCGCTCACGACCCAGCCGAAGCCCTCGTTGCGGGGCCGGACGGAGGCGCCGATCAATTGGCGCCCGATTCCAGAGGGTCCGTCACCATCCCCAGCTTGGTGACCCCCGCTCGACGAATCGTGGCCATGACGTCGACCACCGTCCCGTAGTCCAGCGCCCGGTCCGCGTGCAGATAGAGCTCCTTCTCTCGCTGCAGGCGATCGTTGGTGCCCAGCTTCTCCTCCAGCTGGTCGAAGGGGATGGGCGTCTCCTCGTTGGTGCCGATGAAGACCCTCTTGTCCTTGGTGATGGTCAGCACCAGCTTCTCCTCCGACCCCTCCAGAGGCTGGGCTCGGGTCTGGGGAAGGTCGACGTCGACGCCCTCGGTGATGAGGGGCGCCGTCACCATGAAGATGATCAGAAGAACCAGCATGACGTCGACGAGCGGCGTCACATTGATCTCGCTCATGGCGCGGCGCCGTCCGTCGCTGCCTCCGCTCATGCCCATGCCGCCGACCTTCTCACTTCAGGGAGTGACGCTTCACGATGTTCAAAAAATCCGAAGCGAAGGATTCCATCTCCGTCTCCAGCACCCGAAGCCGGGACAGGAAGTAGTTGTAGGCGATCACGGCCGGGATGGCGGCCGCCAGCCCGGCGGCGGTGGCGATCAGGGCCTCGGAGATTCCCGGGGCCACGGTGGCGAGGTTGGCGCTGCCGGCGGCGCCGATGTCTCGGAAGGCCCGCATGATGCCCCACACCGTGCCAAAGAGGCCGATGAAAGGTCCCGTCGAGCCCACGGTCGCCAAGAACGGGGTCAGACTCTCCAGACGTGTCACCTCGGCCGACTGGGTTCGCCGCAAGGCGCGCTCGACGTTCTCGATGCCGCCCGAAAAGTCTTCCTCGGAGCGCTTCTTGAGCCGATTGAGCTCGGCGTAGCCGGCCCGAAAGATCTGGCAGACGGGAGCGTCGGTGTAGCTCTGGCTGCTCTGGTACATCTGGTCGAGGCGCTTGGACTCCCAGAACTTCCCGAGGAAGTCGGCCGAGCTGCTCGAGGCCCGCCGTAGCTGGAGCGTCTTTTGAACGATGATGGCCCAGCTGACGACCGAGAAGATGACCAAAAGACCCAGGGACCCGATGCCGACCGCGTCGGAGTTCCCGACGCTCTCCCACAGCGAGGGCGTGGCGGGCCGCAGGCCCTCCACCGGGCTCGGGGCGGGCTCGGTCTGGGCCCACAGGTTGACCATGATGGGGTCGCTCCCCGGGGAACCCGGCATCGGGGATCGGTTAGCACGAGGCCTGGTCCCGAGACATCCGGAAATTCGGGACACAATCACTCCCAAGGGCCGGCTTGCAGAGTACTGTGCGGGAAGAAGGATGAAGCGACTTTGGCCCATCTGTCTCCTGGCCTTCGCCGCCTGCGGAGACGAGGACGCGCTCACGAGCATCGATGGGCCGAGCCGCCTCGACGTTCGCCTCGACGCGCGCGGCGCAGGCGAGGAGCAGGAATGCGGCGGCAGCGCTCCGGTCGACCTCCTGGAGGCCCAGGCCTTTCCGGCCGGCGGCTCGGACGGCATCCGGCTGGCGACCGACTGCCGTCGAAGCTCGGTCGACTACCTGACGCTTCCCGATGGCGCGCCGCTTCCAGCCGGCGTCTACGACGTCGAAGTTCTGGCTCTAGGGTTTCTTCGGGGCCTCAGGAACCAAGTGCTCTACAGCGGCACGAGGCGGGTTCAAGTCCCTGGTCCCGCCCAGATCATTCTTCAGCCCGAGGTCGCCTTCGTGGAAGTCGATTGGACGCTCCCCCCCGGCAGCCTTCCCTGCGAGGAGGGGATCGACGCCTACGAGGTTCGCGTCATCTCGGACAGCCGGGCCGAGCCGTTGATGGCTCGGACCGCGGACTGTGCCAGCGTCGGCTTCGCCTTCGACGATCCGATCCGGCCCGGGGCGTGGACCATCGTCGTGGAGGGGCTCGACGAAAGCCGGGTCCGCTACGCGCGCTCCGAAGAGCGCTTCTTGGACCGGGGCCTGAACGCCCTCTCCTTGGGCCTTCGACCCACCGGAGCCCAGCTCGCGTTGGACTGGAGCTTCGACGGCCCGGATTCGACCAGCCGAGGCTGCGACATCGCGAGCGTGGACGAGGTCGAGATCGATGTGCGCTGGCGGGACCAGGTAGAGAGCTACGTGCTGCCCTGTGCCGCCGAGCGACCTCGGGTCCTCGACGGCCTCCATCTGCCCGTCGGGGCCGTCGTACAGGTCGACGCCCGAGCCGACGGGGCCGCGCTCTACCGGGGCAGCGCGAGTTTCACGGTCATGGCTCAAGGCGAGTTGGACCGCCTTCTGGTCCTGGAGCCCTTCGGGCGGGTCGACATCGCCTGGGCGCTGTCCGGGCTCTGCGAGGACGTCGGTGTGCTCGAGCTCCGGATCGAGGATCTGGTGCACGAGACCGTGTTCATCACCGAGGTCGACCCGCAGAAGGGGGGCTTTTCCAGCCCTGAGCTGCCGTTTAGCGCCTACCGTTTCCTGCTCCAGGCCCCGGAGCAGCCCGGCTGCCGGGTGGGAGGCTTGTTTACCCTGGAGACCGCCTACTTGGAGCTGCCCGAAGTCGTGGTTCCCAACCCCCCCTGAGCGGCCTCGACCATACGGGGCAGTCCCGCCAGGTCCGGGTGCACCTGGGTTTCGAGTCCCACCGACCGAAGCAGCCCCGCGACCGCCTCCGTCTGGGCGGCGCCGCACTCGAGGAGGGCGCGTCCCCCCGGGGCGAGGCGCTGGGTGAGGCCGCCCGCCAGACGCTCGATCAACAACAGGCCGGTCGGGCCTCCGTCGAGGGCCAGCTTGGGCTCGTACCGGGCGACCTCGGGCATGAGGCCTTCGATCTCTTGGGTCGGGATGTAGGGGAGATTGGCGAGGACGAGGTCGAAGCGAGGCGGCGCGTCGGGCCAGAGGTCCGCTTCCTGAAACTCGACTGCCAGCCCCAGCCGCTCGGCGTTGCGGCGCGCCACTGCGAGGGCCGACGCCGAGACGTCGCTCGCTAGAACCGAAGCGCGCGGGCGCTCGGACTTGACGGCGAGGGCGACGGCGCCCGAGCCGGTGCCGACGTCGACGACCACGGCTTCGGCTTCGGCTTCGGCTTCGGGGGAGACGAGGGCGAGAGCGCGCTCCACCATCAGCTCGGTGTCGGGGCGGGGGATCAGCACGTCCGGGCTCACCTCGAACTCCAGGCTCCAGAACTCCTTTCGGCCCAGGATGTAGGCAACCGGCTCTCGTTCCAGCCGTCGCCGAACCAGCGCCCGGGCTGCGTCGCGCTCTTCGGGGGTCAGCGGCTGATCAAAACGGGCGTAGAGCTGGATGCGCGGGAGACCCAGCGCCGACGAAAGGAGGAGCTCGGCGTCCAGGCGCGGGTTGTCGACGCCCTCGGCCTCGAACTTGGCCTTGGTCCAGTCCAAGACTTTCAGGACCGTCCAATCCTCAGCCATCGCGCTGGCTCTGGAGCATCTCCGCCTGGGCGTGGTTGCGAAGCGCGGTGATGATCGGGCCCAGGTCGCCGTGCATGATCTTGGGGAGATTGTGCAGGGTCAGATTGATGCGGTGGTCCGATACCCGGTCCTGGGGAAAGTTGTAGGTCCGGACCTTCTCGGAGCGGTCGCCGGTGCCAACCATGGAGCGACGCTGGTCTTTGGTCTCTTTGGCCTGCCGCGCTCGCTCCGCTTCGGCGAGGCGCGAGCGCAAGACCTTCATCGCCTTCGCCTTGTTCTTGTGCTGCGACTTTTCGTCCTGACAGATCACGATGGTCTGGGTGGGCTCGTGGACGACTCGCACCGCGGAGTCGGTGGTGTTGACCGACTGCCCGCCGTGGCCGCCGGCTCGGAAGACGTCGATGCGGAGCTCGTTGGGGTCCAGCTCGAACTCGACCTCCTCCGTCTCGGGCATCACCGCCACGGTGACGGTGGAGGTGTGGATCCGACCCTGGCTTTCGGTGGCGGGGACGCGCTGCACGCGGTGGACGCCTCCCTCCCAGCGGAGCTCGCCATACACCCCCGGACCTTCGATGGTGGCGATGATCTCCTTGAAGCCGCCCGCGCTCCCGGGGCTGGCGTTCATGATCTCGGTCCGCCAGCCCCGCTCGGCGGCGTAGCGCTGATAGGTCTCGAAGAGCTCCCCCGCGAAGA
>CAYZFR010000196.1:0-7421 GCA_964477875.1 uncultured Myxococcales bacterium | reverse complement strand
CGCTCCGTTCGCTGCGCGGCCTTCGCAGCGCTGCGCGCTGCTTCGGCCTTTGCAGCCTTGGGGGCCCGGTCCGGGCGAAGCCCGGCCCACCCCTCTTCGTTCGGCTCCGGCCTTTCGGCCTTCGCCTCTCTGCGCGAGTCTTCAACCGCTACGCGGTTTCCGACTCTTGCGGTCTTGGGGGCCCGGTCCGGGCGAAGCCCGGCCCACCCCATTTTTCCACTTGCGAGAGGCGGGACTCGAACCCGCACGGGGAACCCGCTGGAACCTAAATCCAGTGCGTCTACCAATTCCGCCACCCTCGCAGGGACGAACCCGGGTACAAGATCTCCCGCGACTCGTCGATGGTGAAGGCAAGCGTTAGGCTCGGGGGATGAAGCGCGCCGTCGTCCTCCTCTCGGGAGGCCTCGACTCGGCCACGACCGCGGCCGTGGCTCTGGATGAAGGGTATACACTGAGCGCCCTCTCCTTCGACTATGGGCAGCGTCACCGCTACGAGCTGCGGGCGGCCCGGCGGGTGGTGGACCATTTGGCCATCGCCGACCACCGGGTGGTGGAGATTGGCCTCCGGGCCTTCGGGGGTTCGGCCCTCACCGACGACAGCATCGACGTGCCTTCAGCCGGCCGGCTGGACGCCATTCCTCCGACCTACGTTCCGGCCCGGAACACGATCTTCTTGTCGATCGCGCTGGGCCTGGCCGAGGTACTGGGGGCTTTCGACATCTTCTTCGGCGCCAATGCCGTGGACTATTCGGGCTACCCGGACTGCCGCCCCGAGTTCGTTCGGGCCTTCGAGGAGCTGGCACGGCTCGGGACCAAGGCCGGCGTTGAAGGCCGGGGGCCCTTCCGCGTCCACGCCCCGCTCATGATGGAAGGCAAGGCGGACATCATTCGCCGCGCCCGCGGCCTGGGTCTGGACCTGGGCCTGACCTTCAGCTGCTACGCCCCCAGGCACGACCGGCCCTGTGGGCGATGTGACAGCTGCCGGATCCGGGCGGCGGGCTTCTCGGAGGCGGGCCTCCGAGATCCCGGTTTGGGCTCGAGCTCCCCGGCCTGAAGAATTGCGGTCACATCCGGGGCCGCGTATCAGGGACGCCATGGAGCGCTTGGGCTGGTTCAGCCGCTGCGCCCGTTCGACCTGCCCCCAGGAGTGGCTGACCCGGTCGGTGCGGGAGCTGCCGGGCACGCTGCGCTGCAGCGCGTGCGGCGAGACCATCCACATGCTGAAGACCCGGGCCGCTTTCGAACAAGCGGTCGGGGTCGCGGCGTATCCCGTCCTGCCTCCGGTCGCCCTCCCCCGGACCGGCGAGCTGGAGCCTTTGGCCGGCGAGGCCGAGCTGGCCGCTGGCGGTCTGGCCTCTGCGGATCTGCCGGCCGAGGCGCCCGCCGCGCTTCGACGACAAGCCAGGGTCCGGCCCCGGTGGTATGTTCGGCTCGACTCGGGCGGCGAGCCGATCCTCGTCGACAAGGACACCATGGTCATCGGCCGCAGTCGAAGCTGTGACATCATCGTCCCCTCGGCCAAGGTGTCCCGGCAGCACGCCCACCTGGTGTGGGTGAACGACGAGCTTTTCATCGAAGACCTCGGATCCGCCAACGGCGTTTGGCGCAACGGAGAGCGGCTCGATCGAAGCCGCGTCATGGACGGCGACATCGTCGTACTTTCAGATGAGACACTTCACTTCCGCCAGGCTTGAGCTGGTCTGCCTGATAGCGCTGGCCTGCGCCCGGACGCCGGTCGCCGATCCCGCTCCCTCTCCGGACCTCGAGTCGGTGATGGACGCCGAGCGCCGGCGTTTTGCCCGGGAGGTCCTGGTCGAGCCCAGCCCGCCCGTCTTCCCGGCCAAAGGACCGCCCCTGCTGTCGGATCCCGGTCCGCTCCCGCCGATGCACTTCGAGGCTTTCGTGTCTCGGACCCAGGTCGATCCGCCCCCCGGCCGTCTGGTCCAGGTCCACAACCTGGTCGTCCGGGAGCCGCCCCGGGCCGTGCTGAAAACCGACGGAACGCTGCAGGTGGAGTGGAGCTCCGACCGCCAGCTCCTCGGCGGGCGCCTCGACTACGGCCTTCGGGTCGAGAGTCTCCGCAGCGCCCGCCGGATCTTTCGCAAGGTGGCTGGCACTCGGATCGACGAGGCGGGCAACGGGATCGCTCGCTTCGACTTTCGGAGTCTGCTCGGCCCCCGCTATGACCTCGGGGCTCAGGCCCGGGGCCGGGGCGTGCTCGCGCTGCGGCTCCGACTCCTCGACCGGGAGCTTCAAGCCGAGCGCTGGGCGGATCTGGACGTCGGCTTTCGATGTCGGGGACCGTGTCGGCCCGACGCCGAGATCGTGCAGCTGCCTTCTTTCTTGCTTGGGCCGGTCGTGGACGTGGTCGGTCGAACGAGCGCCATCATCACCGTCGAGACCGACGTCCCCACCCGGGCCCGGGTGGTGGTGCTCGGCGATCCGATTCGCCGTTTCGACGGATCGGGGCTCGGGCTTCGGCACGAAATCCCCCTGACCGGACTCCCGCCCGGTCGAGCTCTCGACTACGTGGTTCTGGTTCAGGACGGGCGGAGCGAGATCGGGGAGGCCCGGGGCGGCCAGGTCCGAACGGAAGGAGCGGGCCCCTTTCGCTTCGGGGTGATGAGTGACTCCCGGGCCGGCCTCGGCGGACCGGACGCGCGTTACTACGGAAGCAACGGCGGGGCGCTCCGGGACCTGGCGGCCCTGGTGCTGCAGCGCGACCACCGCTTCGTCTTGTTCGTGGGCGACCTCGTAAACGGCTACACCACCGAGGCGGGGGCCTTTCGACAGGAGCTGGAAGGCTTCGTCCGGGCGGTTCAGCCGGTGGCGGCTCGCGTGCCCTTCTACGAGATGATCGGCAACCACGAGCTGCTGATGGATGCGTGGAGCAGCGGCTACATGGCCAACAAGGCCGGGCCGGTGAACACCGAGAGCGTGTTCCGCGACGTTTTCACCAACCCCAGTAACGGGCCCGAGGTCGAAGAGGGACCGTCGCTGGAGGAGCTGGTCTACAGCTTCGATTGGGGCCCGGCTCACTTCGTCGCCCTCGACAGCAACTACGACTATCGCTCCGACTTCAGCGACGAGCGCCACCCTCGCTACGGCACCGGCGTCCGCGAAGGCTGGCTGAGCGATGGGCAGCTCGCGTGGTTGGAGCGGGACTTGACGTCGGCCCGGGCGCGGGGACAGCGGCACCTGTTCGTGTTCACCCACGAGCCGGCCTTTCCGGCCGCCGGCCACGTCCAGGACGCGATGTACTGGAACGGGCGCTTCCCCGAAGTCCTGAAGCGACGGGACCGCTTCTGGTCGATCCTGGTGGAGCACGAAATCACCGCCGCCTTCTTTGGCGACGAGCACGCCTACACTCGCAGCCTCATCGATCAGGATGTTGACCCCCGCTGGACCCACCCCATCCATCACGTCGTCACCGGCGGCGCCGGCGCCCCTTACTACGCCCTCGACCTCGGTGTCCCCTGGATCGAGTCCGTCCAAGCCTTCGAGCCCGATACCCACCTGTGCGAGGTGGAGGTCGATGGCGCGCAGGTCTTCCTGCGCGCCATCAACGACCGCGGCGAACTGATCGACACCGCCCAGCTCGCCCCCTAGCAGGTCGACTTGCGGAAGGCGGCGATGAAGAAGCCGTCGGCGCCCTCTTCGCCGGGGCCGGGACCGATGCGGACCGAAGAGGCCCGGCCGAGCTTCTCGCCCAGGGGACCGTCGAAGACCGACTCGGGGCGGGCGCTGGGGACGTCGCTGGCAAAGGCGCCGACCACGTCTTCGTTCTCTTCGTGAAAGACCGAGCAGGTTGCGTAGACGAGGCGGCCGCCGGGCTTCACGGTGCCGAAGGCGGCGGTGAGCAGGATTCGCTGCCGGTGTCGCTCCTCGTCGAGCTGTCCTTTGGTGAGCCGGCGCGCCAAGTCGGGGTGCCGGCGGAGGGTGCCCGAGCCGGTGCAGGGCGCGTCGACCAGCACCGCGTCGAAGGCGCCCGCCCGAGCCGGGGCCCAGTCCTCCAGACGCTGCTTCACGATCTGACCTTTTTCCCCGAGGCGGCGGCGAAGCTCGGCTTGCTTGGCCCCGTCCGGTTCGACGCAGGTCAACTTGCCGTTGGGCCTGAGCTCGTGAATGACGAGGCTCTTGCCGCCGGCGCCAGCGCAGGCGTCCAGGATCTTCGGGTGGGCCTGCAGACCCTGCACCGTGGCCAGCGCGACGAGCTGGGAGCCTTCGTCCTGGACCACGAAGGACGGCGCCTCCCGGTCCTGGATCGCCGTACCCCGCGGGAGGACGAGGCCGATGGGGGACGATGGCGTCGGCTCAGCCGCGATGCTCTGTTGGGCCAGCACCGCGGCCGCGGCCGCACGGTCGAGGCCGAGCGGAACCACGGTCAAGGGGGCGCGCTGGGCCAAGGCCCGAGCCCGCTCGGCGGTGGCCTGGATGCCGATCCGCGCCGCCCAAGCCTCGATGACCCAGGTCGGCAGGTTGGTCTCGATGGCGAGGGTCTCGCTCGGCGAGGCCGCGAGCTTGGGAAAACGCCCCGTCGACAGTCGCTGCAGCACCGCTCGAAAGCGCCGGAAAAAGGCCGGATCCTGACGCTCGACCGCCTCGAGGCCGCCGGTCTCCAGCCACGGATCCAGCCCCTGGACGATCCCGGCATACAGCAACAGTCGGTTCGCGACCGGTCGCTCCAGGTCGGCGCGCTTTTTCTCGGCCTTGGCCGCCCGCTCGATCTCGCTCTCCAGCCTGCGCCGGTTTCGCACCAGCCCGAAGCTCAGCTCTCGCAGGCGCTCTCGCTCCGACTTTCCCAAGTCTCGGGCTCGCCGCTCTACGTTTCCGAGCGCCGCGTGCATCGGCATGGTGTCGGCGACCGCCAGCGCCTCCAGCACCCGGTCCCATACCCGACCGATCCGATGGTCGGCGCCGGCGCCGGGTCGGGGATCCAGCTCGCTCATGAGGCGCGGATCAGTCGCCGCGCCTTCAGGTCTTCGATGGTGTCGCGCAACGTCGCCATCGGATCCCGAGGCCGGAAGTCGAAGGCCCGCTCGGCCCGGGTGCTGTCGCAAGCCCAGTGGTGGCGGGCCATGT
This sequence comes from uncultured Myxococcales bacterium, assembly GCA_964477875.1. Lineage (GTDB taxonomy): Bacteria > Myxococcota > Kuafuiibacteriia > Kuafuiibacteriales > Kuafuiibacteriaceae > Kuafuiihalomonas. The sequence continues at coordinate 2,339 of CAYZFR010000196.1, read as the reverse complement.
CGACGTCTACCGGGTCGGGACCGAGGTCCAGATCGAGGGCTCGACCGAAGCCTGACAGCCAGCGGGCGCCACGATGGGCCCAGCGGCCGGGGACCACCAGCTTCGGGGGCCGGACCCCGCCTAGGTGAGCGATCCGCTCCGCGAAGCCCCGGGTCGACGTGTTGGCGCCGCTCAACAAATAGCGCTGCCCCGGCGTCCCGCCCTTCAGGGCCCGCTCGAAGATCGGCGCTACGTCCCGAGCGTCCACGAAGGCGACGGTGCCCGGCACCGCGGCCGGATGTCTCTCGTTCAAGATGTCGAGCACGTCCTGGGTCGAGCTGCCCTTGTGGTCTCCGGGACCGAGGAGAAGCGACGGATTCAAGATGATGACGTCGCCGCTCCCGCCTCGTCCCCACCGGAGGACCATCTGCTCTTGGTAGTGTTTGGACAGGTAGTAGGGCCATCGGCCCACCAGCTCGAAGTCGGGCCGGTGGGTCTCGTCCATCGGACCGACGTCCTCTTCGGACACCGCTATCGTCCCCGAGGTGCTGGCCAATACCAGGCGCGGGACCCGGTCCCTCGCCGCCTCCAAGAGGGCCCGGCTGGCTTCCAAGTGGATCCGGTACATCCGGGCCGTATCTCGCCGGTCTCGAGACACGAGGCCGGCCAAGTGGAGCACGGCCTCAACCCCACGCCACAGCGCCTCGTCCTTCAGGGGACGCGGGTCGTGAATGGCCGCCTCCAGGTCCAGGGGCCAAGGCTCGACGCCCTCGGGGGCGGCGCTTCTTCGGACCAAGGCCCGGACTTCGTGGCCCGCCGCCAACAGCTCCCGCACCACGTGGCGGCCCAAAAAGCCCCCCGCCCCGGTGACCAGGACCTTCATCGGACCGGCTCGTGGAGGCTGGGAGCGATGGCGCGCCGCCGGCGCTCGAGCGGCTCCAGACCCCCCAGCTTGCGAACGCTGGCCTCGGCCGCTTCGGCCACGTAGCGGTAGGCCCGGGCCCGCGGCATGTCGGCCGTCTCCTTTTCGAGCTCGGCGACCTGAAGGGGCGCGCCGATTCGCGCCACCAGCGGCGTCGGCTCCAGCCGGAACTCGCCCGGCGGCAGAGCTTCGTGGGTACCACCGAGCCAGATGGGTAGGATGTCGACGCGGTCGTTCAGGCACAGGTAGCCGATCGCAGGCTTGAATGGCGCCATGCGGCCGTCGCGGCTTCGCGTCCCCTCGGGGAAGACGAGCAGCGACTGCCCGTCTCGCAGCGCTTCGCTCGCCAGGCGCAAGGACCGGCGCAGCGAGCCGTGGCGTTCGATGGGGAGCAGGTTGGTAAAGTTCTCGAAGTAGGCTCGGCGTACCGGGTCCTCGAAGAAGTAGTCCTTCGCCGCCAAGGAGCGCAGGCCTCGCCCGAAGTCGCCCAGGGCGTACTTCACCAAGCCCATGTCGAGGTGGCTGGCGTGGTTGGCGACCACGATGAAGTTGCGGTTGGCCGGGATGTTGCCCCGGCCTTCGACCTCGACCTCGAGCACGGCGTCGTAGGCGAAGTGCTGCGCCCAGCCCAGGAGGCTCTTGCCGCTCTTGGCCACCACCGAGGGCACGGCGAGGACCGGCGCCTCCTCCTGGTGCGCGATGTCGGCGTCCTTGCCTCGGCGCCGCTCGATTACCTGGGCCACGTCGGCCACGGTTTCCGCGTTGGCCAGCTCCTCGGGGGGAATGTGGGCGCCGGCGAATTCCTTCTCCAGCGCCGACAACAGCTCGAGATGCATCAAGGAGTCGAAGCCCAGCCGATCGTCGAGGCGATCCGACGGGGCGGCGTGGGCGACCCGGCCCACCTGGGCCACCACCCGCTGAACCCGGGCTATGACCGCGCTCCCTTCGCTTTCGGCCTTGCCCGCTTCGAGCTTGAACTGGGTCCGGAGGTCGGCGCGCCGCACCTTCCGGGTCGAGGTGCGGGGAAGGGGCTCGCTCTGGAACTGCACCAGCTTCACCCGCCGGGGGAAAGGGAGCTTGCTCCCGATCTCCTTTAAGTGGCGCCGGATCTCTTCCTTGTGGGCCTCGGGATCCAGCCCCCGCTCTCGGGCCCAGGTCTCGTCGGGCACGACCATCGCCGCTACCCGTTCCGGCTCGCCGACGCCGAGTACGCACAGCTCGGACACCCCGTTCACGTCGGCGTACAGACGCTCGATCTCGTCCGGGTACACGTTCTTGCCCGAGCCGTCGATGATCACATCCTTGTCCCGGCCGACGATGAAGAGTCGCCCCTTCTCGTCGATCCGTCCCCGGTCGCCGGTGTGCAGCCAGCCGTGCTGCAGCGTGCCTCGGGTCGCCTCCGGCGCGTCCAGGTAGCCGCTCATCACCGTCGGCCCCC
>CAYZFR010000195.1:0-7513 GCA_964477875.1 uncultured Myxococcales bacterium | reverse complement strand
CCATGTGGTGGGGCGTGATGGTGGCGCCCACGCCGGTCCGGGCCTCGCGGACGAAATCGACCGCGTCGGCGGTCGTGATGTGTTCGAGCACGACCTTCAGACCCGGAAAGTCTCGTACGATCGGGGCCAAGTGCCGCTCGATGAATACCTTCTCACGGTCGAAGAAGTCGACGTCGGGGTCGGTCACCTCACCGTGGACGAGGAGCGGGACGCCCAGCTTCTCCATCGCCTCGAATACGGGCCAGCCGTCTTCGATCCGCTGAAGACCCGAGGCGCTGTTGGTGGTGGCGTGGGCGGGATAGAGCTTCACCGCGAACAGTTCGTCCTTGGCCGCGCGCAGGGTGTCGGGGGTGGTGGCGCTCGTCAGATAAGCGGTCATCAGCGGCTCGAAGTTCGAGCCGGACGGGATGTGAGCTTCGATGCGGCCTCGATAGGCTCGGATGCCCTCCAGGTCCTGCACCGGCGGCACCAAATTGGGCATCACCACCGCCCGCCGAAAGGTCCGGGCGGTGTCGGGGACGGTGGCGGCCAGCATCGATCCGTCCCGGAGATGGACGTGCCAGTCGTCGGGCCGACGGACCTTCATGGCTGGGAAGCCTACCGAACGGGGCCTAGGATCAAAGGACTTTGAGCCGGGGCCGGAGTGCTTCGGCCTCGTCGCCGGCCGATTCGGCCCGTCGCAGGGTGGGGTCGAGCAGGTGGCTGACCGAGACGTTGCCCAGCGCGTTCATCATGACGGCGCGAAGGTTCGGGTTGTCGGCCTCCAGCTGCGATAGGAGCTTCTTCATCTCCTCCCGCTTCACGTTGTCCTGGGATCCACAGAGGTTGCAGGGGATGCTCGGCAAGCCCAGCCCCGCACCCGGCGACTCGACCGGCGGTCACGCCGGTCGCTTCCACCGTCCGGCCGTGACACCGGCGACCTCGTTCGGGCCCTGGGACTTTCGACATCCCGATACGACAGGATTGCGGCTGCTGGGCAGCTCCGCTTTGTGCTCGATGCGAGGTCTCGTCCCTTCGCTGGTCATCGCATCTCGGAGGCCTACGTTTCGGAATTCTGACGCTCTCGGCTGGGAGCCCGTCTCCTATGAGTTGGCACGACTCTCGCATGTCATAAGGGCATGAAAGGCCTCAACCTCGCCAGCCCTCTGCTCGTGCTCGCGGCCGCGTGCGGGGACACCGAGCCTGCACTCGAACACGTGACCGAGAAGATCTCGCTGACCCAAATGGAGACCTGCGGCGCCGTCGAGGGCTACATCGAGGCACAGCTGATCGAAGAGATGTCGCGTCACTTCGAAGCGCTCCGAAACGAGGACGACTTCGGCTGGCCGGAGGCCGGCTTCGACGACGCCATCGGCGCTCCGAACCCCGGCGCGGACGAGCGCGGCCCCGATGACTTCACCGACACCAACACCCGAGAGGCGGGGGTGGACGAGGCCGACTTCCTGAAGACGGATGGAACACGAACCTTTGTTCTCTCTGGACGTAAGCTCTACGCGACGCGGTCTTGGCCGGCGCGCGACCTTCGGGTGGTCGATCATCTCGAGCTGGAGGGTCAGCCGCAGGAGATGTTCTTGGTCGACGACCGCATCGTCGTCTTTGCGCACGACTGGGAAGAGGGGGAACCAGGCAGCACCCCCGGCGACGCCGCGATTCCCTGCGATGGAGGAGAAGACTGCGCTCGCTTTTTCGGGCACTCGGTCACCCGCGTCACCGTCGTGGACGCCTCTTCGCTTAAGCTCGCCGTTCTCCGGCGAATCCGTTTGAACGGGCGCTATCAGACCTCGCGCCGCATCGACGACGCGATCCGAATCGTCAACGCAGAGACGATCGCTCGGCCCCCGGATCTTCGGTACTGGCCCGAGAGCGCTTTCGATCCCAACCGGGACCGCGCCGCCTGGCTGAGGGCGCTCGACCAGCTGGAGGCCGAGAACGAAGCCAAGATCCGGTCTTGGACTCTCGCCGAGTTCCTCCCCGACTCGGTGACCATCGACGCATCGGGCGAAGAGACGATCTTGGAGCGGGAGTGCGTTCGCTTTCATCGCCCCAACGCCTCCATCCCCTTGGGTCTGACCTCGGTGTGGACGATGGATCTCGCCAGTAACGCGCTCGATCGCACCTCTGTGTTCGGCAGCGCTGCACTGACCTACGCATCCGAGGACACGCTGTACATTGCGAGCCCCCACCAATGGTGGCGTCCCCGAAGCGGCGACGCCAACCACACCTATTTCCACGCTTTCGACCTGAGCCAGGCAGAGAGCACCCGCTACCGCGGGTCCTTCGGCGTACCTGGCCACGTGCTCGACCCGTACTCCATCGACGAGCACGCTTGGCACGTCCGAGTGGCGTCCCATGTGAGGGTGTTTCGGCACAGCCCGGACCAGTGGCGGGCGCCGGAGCTGTCGAACCGGGTCACCGTTCTCCGCAAGTTGAATTTCGGCTTCACCGAGACTGGCCGCACCCAGGATCTTGCGCCGAACGAGCAGCTCTTTTCGGCTCGCCTCGAAGGAGACCGCGGGTTCCTAGTGACCTTCGAGCGGATCGACCCGCTCTTCACACTCGACCTGTCGGACCCCGCCGACCCGCATGTTGTCGGAGAGCTCAAGGTCCCGGGCTTTTCGACCTACATCCATCCCATTGGCGAGGACCACTTGCTCACAATCGGCGAACACATGCCTGACCCCTCGGCCCCAGATGACTTTCCTCTGGGCCTCAAGCTCAGCGTCTTCGACGTCAGCGACTTCGCGCGGCCGGCGGAGCTGCATGTGGCCTACTTGGGCCAGGGCTACAGCGAAGCCAGCTGGGACCCGAAAGCCTTCACCTATTTCGCTTCTCGGCAGACCCTTGCTATCCCTGTCTCGCGCTGGAGCGAGGGCAGCGGATGGGACGCTTTCCGAAGCGAGTTGCGGCTGTTTAAAATCGACCTCGTGGAGGGCATCTCGTCCCGCGGCGCCATCGACGTGCGGGACCTCTACCCGCGCCCCGACGAAGTCGATACATGGCGCTACAACCCCACCGTGCGGCGCGGTCTCCTCGTCGATGACTTCGCCTACGCGGTTTCCGATGCGGGCATCAAGGCGGCGCGCATCGACGCGTCCGACACGACGGTCGGAAGCTGTCTGTTTCGTTAGATCTAGTGCCCTGAGTCAGCAAAACCTTGAAGAAGTCCGGCCGCCCTTCGCCCGATCTGGCCCGACGGCCCTTCGGGCCGCCCTTTGGGCTCATCGGTTGCGTAGCTACGGCTACGCGCCCTCTTCGTCGGACCACTTCGGACGAAGCTCGACTGGGCCTTCGTCTAGCCGAAGCGAGCGCAGCGCGCCCCCACCCCCGGACTCTCTGCTGCCGACGATTCAGGCGGCTCGCCGCGGCTCTTCGAGGGTCGGCGCCGAGTCGACGGACCGGGCCCCGACAGGGGACAAGGCAGGGTTAGACACCGTGCGTAGCGCGCGGACGGCATCCGCCCGGAGGTACACGGCCAGGGCGAGAAAGCCCGTGAACTGGCAAGCCGCCATGAGAAAGGTGAACTGAAACTGATTGATGTCGAACATTTGAACTCCTTCTAGAGGCTTGGCAACGACCCACTGAGTCTGTGACCAAGATCTGAATTGGACAAAACCAGTTCAAACATGGGCCGTCCAGGAATCACGGGAAGCCAGTTCGCGCGGCGCCAGAATCGCTGATTTTTTGGCATCCAGGGTGTGAAAACCCCGACCGTCATTAGCTCTTGGGTTCCGATCACCGCTCGCCAGATGGGTGAGAGTTCACCGACCTCCGACCCATTCCCGTCTCCCGCCACGAACGCCTTCCGGTTCGGCGCCAGAGCCGACCCCGGCGCGGCGGATGGTTGGGGTGGGTTGGGCTGCCAGCTGCAGGTTGACTTGCGGTTCGTGGATGGCCCCGACGAGCTCCATGGCGACTGCTCGGGGCAACCCCATACGACCTTCGATGGAGGTTGCCATCGTTCTCTTGCGGCCTACCCAAACTATCGACGAACGAACCGCTCGAGGCGTCTCACGAAGTTCGCCCAGGCGTTCGGTGCGACTTCCGTTGAGCTTCGAGCAGACGTCGCGTAGGCGCCCGGTGTGAGTCGAGAAGCGGCCCGACGCGAAATGAAATCCATCCCTCCCGGTGTCGTGACTCTTCTTTTGAGTCGAACGATCAAGCCCGGCCTCGAAAAAAACTACGAGCGCGCGCTCTCCGAACACTTGGACGAGATCCAGCGCCGTCCCGGCAGCTTGGGTATCACGGTGTTTCGCCCTCCGAGGGGGTCCCGCTCCTGGAGCTTTGTCTTGAAGTTCGACTCTCGGAACAGCTTGGAAGAGTGGCAGCGTTCTTCTTCCCACGCTCGCTGGAAAGCCCTGGTCGGCCCCATGACCGAGAAAGAGGACATGTCCACCCTGACCGGCATGGAGACTTGGTTCTCGGTCCCTGGCATGGGGGTTGTCTATCCCCCGGCCCGGTGGAAGATGGCGGTCACGACCTGGCTCGCCATCTATCCTGCGGTCCTCGTCGTGCAGCTTGCCTTGCCGAGCTCCTTTACCTCTCTCCCTCTTCCCCTACGCGCTCTCGGCCTGACCTTGATCCTCGTCCCGGCCATGACCTTCGTTCTCATGCCGACGCTCTCGAGACTTCTTCGCCCCTGGCTCTACGCCTCCAAGGACAGAGGAGAGCCCGTCCGTCCTCGGGTCCAAGCCGAGCGCCCCCAGAGCCTCGGCTGAAGAGAAGCTCCCACCGGGCGACTTCGAGGTCCGAGGTGGCGCCTGGGCCGCCGTCCCCCGCCCGTGCAGACATCACGGTCGATCGCTCGTCTGGGCTCAGTTCGTTCCCAATTGGGACAGCCCCCTATACAGAGCGACTTCGCGGTCGTTCTCGATGAGCATGTTTTCGTCGGTCGTCAGGAAGCGATTGGTCCAAGCCTCTTTCGTGCTGTGGGTCCCGGGCGTCCTCCTGCCCTGTGCCTACTTCTTGGCCGGGCATCTGTTGACGCTACCGGAGCCAGACCACTCCGCCCTGCAGGGCGCTTTGATGGGGCTCTTCCGGGAAAAGCCACCCACCGAGGCCACGGTCGCCGTCCACGTGCTCTACTCCGAGTGCGGCTGCTCTCAGCGGGTGTTGCGCCAGCTCGCAAAAAGAAAGCCCATGGCGGGGGTCGAGGAGCGGGTATGGATCGTCGACGCCGAGCCATCGACGGTCGAAGCCCTGGCGGCCCGGGGCTTCGTCGCCCGGGGCATCGACAGGGTCGAGCTCTGGGAGCGCTTCCACATCGAGGCCGCCCCTCTGCTCGTGGTGGTGGAGGCCGAGGGCCGGGTCCGATACCTCGGCGGCTACACCGATCGAAAGCGGGGCCCCGACATCCAAGACCTCGACTTAATGGCCGCCGTCGCGAGGGGCGAGCGGCCCGAGCCCCTGCCCCTTTTTGGGTGCGCAACCTCGGCCCGCCTTCAGGCTCAGGTCGATCCTCTAGGACTGAAGTGACATGAAGAAGCTGTTCGAATATCTCGTACTCCCCGCTGAGGTCACCGACTTCGAGCGACAGTACCTGCACCGCATGAACCGGATCGGATTCTGGTTCTTCGCCGTCCACCCATTGGTCTTCGTACTCGTCGCCGCCCTGTGCGACACCGGTCCGCTCATGGCCCTGGGCTTCGGTCTGGCCCTGCTCGCCGGGCCGCTCATGGCCTGGAAGACCTTCGACGAACCTCGAAACGTATCCCTCGTCTACGGATTCACCGCCATGTGCATGGGCGGGCTGCTCGTACACTTCGGACAGGGTCCCATGCAGATCGAGATGCACTTCTATTTCTTCGTGCTTCTCGCGCTCCTCGCCGTCTACGCAAACCCGACCGTCATTCTCGTCGCTGCGGTCACGGTGGCGACCCATCACCTTTTGCTGTGGTGGCTGATTCCATCCAGTATCTTCAACTACGACGCCAGCATCTGGACCGTGGTCGTGCACGCGCTCTTCGTGGTGTTGGAGTCGGTGGCGGCCTGCTTCGTCGCGCGGAGCTTCTTCGACGACGTCATCGGCCTGGAGAAAATCGTGAGCGCGCGAACGAGCGCTCTCAACGAGCGGACCGAGGCGATGCGGCTGGTGCTCGACAATGTTGCGCAAGGTCTACTGACGCTTGATCGCGAAGGGCGCCCGTCCAAGGAGCGTTCTCGACGGGTCGAAGAATGGCTCGGCGAGCTGCCGCCGGGAGCGACATGGGGTGGCGTTCTCGGGCGAATCGCGCCTGGCCACGAGGCCAACTTCGAGGTCAACTTCGAGATTCTTCTGGACGACTTCATGCCCCGGGAAGTCTCGGCCGAGAACCTCGCTGCGCGCATCGAGGTTGGGGACCGGATCCTGGATCTGAGCTATCAGGTGCTCACCGATGGCCAGGACGAGATCTCGGGGACGCTGGTCGTGATCACCGACGTCACGGAGGCCGTCGCCCGCGCCCGAGCGGAGAGAGAGCAGAAAGAGACGATGGAGGTCTTCCAGAGGATCCTTCGAGACAAGAAGGGCTTCGTGGAGTTCTACGAAGAGACCGATCGCATCGTGCGGGCAGTGGCTTCGGGGCGAGACTCGGAAGAGGCCGTCAAGCGGATGCTCCACACTATCAAAGGGAACGCGGCCCTCTTCGGTGCGACCTCGATAGCGAGCTGTGCTCACCAGTTGGAAGACATGTTGGCTGAGTCGGCTGGTGAGTTCTCCGAGGCTGGAGTGGAGCGTTTGGTTCAGCAGTGGGGCGCCTTCAAGTCCAAGCTCGGCGCCTTCCTCGACGACGAGTCCATGCAGCGAATCGAGGTCGAGGTGGAGGAGCTGGACCAGGCGCTGCGGCTGGGCATGCAAAACAGGCCGGGTTCCGAGCTCGCTACGATGATGTTGGGCTGGAAAATGGAGCCGACGCGGGCGAGGCTCAATCGTTTGGCGGAACAAGCAAGAGCTTTGGGCGCGCGCTACCAGCGCTCGCTCGATGTGGAAGTGGACGATGGACAGCTGAGGATCGAGCCCAAGCGATGGGGCCCATTCTGGGCTGCCCTGGTCCACGCGCTGCGCAACGCCATCGACCATGGCATCGAAGCTCCAGAGGAACGACGCGCCCTCGGCAAGTCACCGATCGGAAGGCTCGTTCTTCGGACTCGCTCGGAAGCGGACTCGATCCTGGTCGAGGTTGAGGACGACGGCCGAGGCGTCGATTGGGATCGCGTCCGGGATAAGGCCAAAAAACTAGGCATGCCCTGCGAGAGCGAGGCCGACCTCATCGGAGCTCTGATGTCGAGCGGGCTGTCCACGAAGGAGGTCGTCAGCGATCTGTCGGGCCGGGGGGTGGGAATGGACGCGCTCGCGCGCGCCACTAGGGCCCTGGATGGGACCATCGAAGTGGTCAGCCAGCCTGGAAAGGGAACGCTCCTCCGCATGCGGGTCCCCCAAGACCGGATCTACGGCACGTCGGACCTGCGCCTCGCCGGCACCACGGGCTTCGAGCTTCCCGTGGTGGCCTGAGCTCGGCGCAACGTCCGGATCCGGACG
>CAYZFR010000194.1:0-7514 GCA_964477875.1 uncultured Myxococcales bacterium | reverse complement strand
CCCTGACGTGACTCCCGCCGGTCTTGCAAGGCTCGAAAAGGAACACCGGCAAGGAAGGGCTTTGCTCTGAAGGAACGTGATGTCTAGCATGCGCGGCCATGCCCAGGAACGTGGAGACAAGCAAGCGCTCTCCCTTCTTGGGTCCTGGCCTTCGCGCCCAACCGCAAGATGACCTTCGCGATGGACCCGAGGCGCGCTTCGCCCGGAGCGTCCTCGACTGCGGGCCCGGAGTCGGGCTGGGATTCTTCGAGGTCGACACCGACCGAAGGCTCGTCCACCTCGACCGCGGCGCGGCTTGGATCACGGCAGGGGGCCCGGAGCCCCGAGATGGGCTGACGCTGAGCCTCGAGGCCTTCTTGTCCGCTTTCTCGGGGGAGCTCCAAGATCTGCTGGCCAAGGCGATGAGCGCAGCGGGGAGCTGCCTCAGCGCCGAGGGCCGAGTCGGTCGTTCCGACCCGCCTCGCTTCGTCTCCTTGTCGTTGTCGCCCACCAAGGAGGGGCCGTTGTTCGGTCTGCTGAGGGACTCGACCCAGCACCGAAGAGAGATCGAGCTGGCGCAGAACGCGCAGCGCCTGGAGTCGATCGGCCGGCTGGCCGGAGGCGTGGCCCACGACTTCAACAACCTCCTCACCACCATCTTGGGCAGCGCCGAGCTCTTGCGCGACGAGAGCGACATGGACGAGATCCGCGCCCTCGCCGAGGAGATCGTCATCGCGGGGGACCGGGGTCGAGCGCTGACGCAACGTCTCTTGACGCTGTCCCGACGCCACGACGGCGAGCGCAAGAAGATCGAGCTCACTCAATGGATCCGAAGCTCCGCCGACACCTGGCGCAGGCTGCTGGACCCGGGCGCCCGCCTCGACCTGGACCTGCCCATCGACCGAATGGTGTCCTGGGTCGACCCTCGAGGGCTGGAGCAGGTCATGCAGAATCTCCTCGTCAACGCTCGTGACGCCGCCGGAGACGGGGGGCGAATCGAGGTCGGGCTGCAGCTATCGGGGCCACCGCCCGAAGGGAAGGGCAGCAATTGGTGTACGCTCTGGGTCAGCGACGACGGCCCAGGGATGGAGCCCGAGCTCGTGGAGCGGGTGCTGGAGCCCTTCTTCACCACCAAGGAAGTCGGCCAGGGCACCGGCCTCGGACTCTCGACCAGCTACGCGATGATCCGGAACTTCGGGGGCGATCTGCGGATCGACAGCCGTCCCGGACGAGGTACCCACGTCCGCCTGTGGCTTCCGCTCACCGAGCAGGACCCCACCGGCGACATGCCGGAGCGTAGCGGGGCCCTGCTCGAGACCCGGCACCATCGGCTCCTGGTCCTGGAGGACGATCGCTCGGTAAGCCTCACCATGGAGCGCATGCTGCATCGCCTGGGCTTCGAGGTCGCCCTCGTCCACGACGAGACCTCGGCCTTCGAGGTGATGCGGAGCGAGCGCATCGATCTTTTGATCTCCGACGTCGTCATGCCGCGCACCAGCGGGCCGGCCGTGGCCCGCCGGCTGAGGGAAGAGTATCCGCAGCTGAAGATCCTGTTCGTCTCGGGCTACGCCGGGGCCGAGCTCGAGCGGCACGGCTGGGATCCCCAGACGCCGCTGCTCCCCAAGCCCTTCACCGCCGAGGTCCTTCTGGCTCGGATCCTCGAGCTGCTCGAGCCCGCATCCCCCTGAGCTTGCTCTGCGTCCGCCGTCGAGGGAGTAGGCGGTCGGTGGAGGTCGTCCAGGTCCGAAGCGCCGACGACGTGGGGGCGGCGCTGTTCGTCCACGAGGCGCCGAGCGAGGAGGCCCCTATCCTGTGGCTGCAACCGGGGATGGGGATCGAGGCAAGCTGGTATGCTCCCCTCGCAGGCCCTGCGGCGGCGCGGGGACTACGCCTCGTCCGGGCCGACCTGCGGGGCCACGGAAGCTCGGAGCTGCGGGCCTCGCCGTCGGTGGACTTCGGCTATCGCGACATCGTCGAGTTCGACCTGCCTGCCCAGCTCGCCGCCCTTCGCTCCCACTTTCCAAGGGCGCCCGTCGTGCTTTTGGGCCACAGCCTGGGTGGCCAGCTGAGCCTTCTCTTTGGCGCCCGTCGACCCGGGGCGGTGCGCGGCGTGGCCTGCGTGGCGGCCGGCTCGACCCATCACCGAGCGTGGCGCGGGAGCCCCTATCCCTCGGCCGCCGTGTGGGCGGCGAGCCAGGCCATGGGCCTGGTGGCCCGAGGCCTGGGCTGGTTTCCGGGGGACTGGGTCGGCTTCGGGGGACGGGAGGCCCGCGACGTGCTCAGAGACTGGGCCCGGCAGGCCCGCACCGGGCGCTTCAAGAGCAAGGGGCTGGACTACGACGTCGATCTCCGGCGCTGCCGCACCGACTGTCTGTTCGTTTCATTGGAAGGAGACCGGCTCGCGCCGCCAGGGGCAGTGGACGACCTGGCCCGACGCATCCCCACCCGACGCGCTCGGCGCCAGCACGTCCAACTTCCCGGCCTGGCCCGGCCCCACTTTCACTGGGTCCGCGGAAGTGAGCCGGTGCTGGATGTGGTGTCGAGCTGGTTGCTGACTCCGCACCCCCTAGTGTCCTGACTCAGGGCACTAGACCGTTCCGCTTCGAGACAGGCGCTGCTGGAACCAGGCGAAGGGCGTCGCCTGGTCGGGCGTCTTGTCCGGCCGCTCCCGCTCGAAGCGGGCGAAGCGGAGGGCGATGCCCCCTGGATACCGGGGCGAGTGCTGGAGCCCGCTGAAGGCCACCTCCACCACCCGCTCCGGCCGCAGGTGGACGACGTGGTCCTGGCGGCTCTGCTCCAGCGCCAAGAAGTCCCGAGTTTGGGCCTTCAGCCGGGCGTCGGTGAGGCCCTTGAAGGTCTTACCGAGCATCACGAAGCCGCCCTCCCCGTCGGGGGCGCCGAGGTGGAGGTTGCTGAGCCAGCCCTGGCGGCGGCCCGCGCCCCACTCGGCGGCGAGCACCACGAGATCGACGGTGTGGGCTTGTTTCAGTTTGAGCCAATGGCTGCCCCGGCGACCGGCCTCGTAGAGGCTGCCCGACGCCTTCGCCATCGCCCCTTCGTGGCCGGCCTCGAAGGATGCTTCGACGAAGCGGGCGGCGGCGTTGGGGTCCGGGGCGACCAGGCGGGGCGGCTGAAGCTCGGGAGGCACCAGGGCCAGGGCCTCTACGCGGTGGGAGAGGGGGTGGTCGATGAGGCTTTGGCCGTCGAGATGGAGCAGGTCGAACGCGAACAGGTACAGGGGGAGGCTTCGCTGGAGCTCGGGCTGCTGGGTCTTGCGACCAAAGCGCCGCATCGTGGTCTGAAAGGGCTTGGGCCGGCCATCGGCCTCCAGGGCGATGGCCTCGCCGTCCAGGACGAGGCTTCGTGCGTTCAGGCCGCGGACGGCCTCGACGATCTCGGGGACCGCCTCCGTGACGTCGTTGAGGAGGCGACTGAAGACCCGGACGTCGGCACCCTCCCGGTGGATCTGGACCCGGGCTCCGTCGAGCTTGCGCTCGAAGATCCAGCCTCGGCCCTGGGCGAAGACCTCGTCGAGGGTGTCGGCGGGCTGGGCGAGCATGGGCTGGATGGGTCGGAACAGCTCCAGGTCGAAGCGCTTCAGCCCCGCCGCGCCGTCCCGGGCCGCGGTCTCTGCGACCTGCTTCAGGTCGGCAGCGAGCATCTGCGCCCGCCGGACCAGCGCCGGGTCGAGATCGAAGGCGGCGGCGACGGCGTCGAGGACCAGGCTCTCGAGGGCGCCCTGCCGGAGCTCCCCGATCCACAGCCGAATCAGGAAGCGCTGCTCGAGCTCGGTGCATTGCGCCAGAAGCTGGTGGAGCTTTCGCTTGCGGGCCGCCGTCGAGCCCGGGCCGGAGAGGGCCCGCAGCGCCCCGTGTTCGGCTTGGACTGCCTTCACCTCCAGCTCCGCCTGGGCCGCCGGCGGCGGCCTCAGGTCCTTCAGGGTCGAGGGGCCGACCCCTAGCTTTCCCCCCGGGAGCACGCCGGCCAGCCAGCTGGCTGCGAGCCCCACCTCGGCCGGGTCGCCGCGGAGCGCTGCCGCCAGGTACTGGGTCTTGGCCTTGCGGCTTCGGGTGTCGCCGATCTCGACCGAAGCCCGGGCCAGGTCGTAGACCCTCATCCGTTCTTCAGCACCCCCCTGGGGCCTGAAGAACGGCGCCGAAGGCTGCAAGGGCTCTGAGCCCGCTCATGGTGGTAGCGTAGTCAGGGCACCTGACTCTGGCGAAAACAAAAGCGGTGCCGCGTAACGGCCGTGGTACCTTCCAGCGCCATGAAGGCCGTGGTGTGCACCGAGCTGGGGGGCCCGGAGACGCTGGAGGTCCAAGAGCAGCCCGAGCCCTCCCCCGAGGCTGGAGAGGTCTTGGTGGCGGTGGAGGCGGCCGGGGTGAATTTCCCGGACGTCCTCATGATCAAGGGCGAGTATCAGTTCCGGGTGCCGCCGCCCTTCGTGCCCGGCCACGAGCTGGCGGGTCGAATCGAGGCCCTCGGCGCCGGCGTTCGTGGCCTGGAGGTCGGGCAGCGGGTGGTTGCCAACCTCCCCTGGGGCGCCTTCGCCGAGAAGGCGACGGTGGTGGCCGGCGCCGTCATGCCCCTCCCAGACCACATCGAGGCCGAGCAGGGCGCGGCCATGCTCCTCACCTACGCCACCTCTCACTACGCCCTCACTCTGCGGGGCCAGCTCCATCGAGATCAGACGGTGGTGGTCCTGGGCGCGGCGGGGGGCGTGGGGGCGGCTGCGGTGCAGATCTCCAAAGCCCTCGGTGCCAGGGTCATCGCCTGCGCCAGCACCGCCGAGAAGCTCGAGTTCTGCCGAGACCTGGGCGCCGACGAGCTGGTCAACTACCGGGAAGAAGACCTCAAGCAGCGGATCAAAGACCTGACCGGCGGGCAGGGCGCCGACGTCATCTACGATCCGGTGGGCGGATCTCTGGCCGAGGCCGCGCTGCGGGCGACCAACTGGGACGGCCGCTACCTGGTGGTGGGCTTCGCGTCCGGCGAGATCCCCAAGATCCCCCTCAACCTGCCCCTCCTCAAAGGCTGCCAGATCATGGGCGTCTTCTGGGGCGCCTTTACCACTCGAGAGCCGGACCGCTACCGGGAGTCGGTGCAAGCTCTCTTTCAGATGGCGGAGCAGGGCGAGATTCGACCTCGGATCGACAGGGTCTACCCCTTCGCCGAGGCGGAGCGGGCGCTCCGCGACCTCGTGGAGCGAAAGGTGCGGGGCAAGATCGTCCTCCGACCCGCCTGATCCGAAGCTTCTGCCTCGAAATGAAACGAGGGGCTGCAATCTGGGCTGCGCTGTTCGACCTCTGGTCGCTTCCGCGTCATGATCCCGACAGGTGATGACCGGGGCCTCCATACCGCTGAGCTTCTTGGCCGGAGCCCAGCGCGCTGCCGCGCCGAATCCGGTGGCGCCCGTTCCCGTCGGGGCCTCGGCGGGAGCGGCGGTCGGGGCGGTAGCGGCGGCGGCGCCGGTGCGGCGACGGGTGCCCGGCCTCGACGAGCCCCGACCGGTAGAGACGGCGAAGGAGGCGGCCAAGCGCCACGCCTGGCATCGAGACGCCTTCGAGGGGGAGCTCGACGCCCGAAAGCGGGGCCCTTTGACCCTCCTCGCCGCGAAGCGGGCCGCCGCCCGCCGGCTCTACCGGCGGGCCCCTCCCACGGAGCCCTCTACGCCGGCGCCTCTCCCTGATCGAATCGACGGGTGACTCGGTAGATGCCTTCCTCCTGGTCGAACACCACCCTGTGGTTCAGCTGGCGGTGAAGTCCGACCATGGCCGCGTTCTCCGGCATGATCTCGGAGGTGAAGCCGGCGATGCCCATTCGCTGGGCGTGCTCGGCGAGCTTCTTTTGCAGGTGGGTGGCGATGCCGAGGCGCCGGAGGTCTTCGTGCACCACCACCGCCGTCTCCGCGATGTTGGTCCGGGGGTTCAACTCGTAGCGGGATACCGCCACGATGCGACGGCCCAGGCCGACGGGCTCGAAGGCGGCCAGCGCCATCCGCCGCTCGTAGTCCACGCAGCACAGCTCCGCCGCCTCCCTGTGGCCCATGGCGGTCTTGGTGTTGAAGTACCGCGTGTACACGGTGTCGGGCCGGTGGCTGTAGAAGAACTCCTGCAGGTGTCTTTCGTCGGTGGCCCGCAGCGGTCGGATCCGTAGGCGGTGGGATCCGAACTCCACCCATTCGTCCAGCTCCAGGGGGTAGCGGTCCATGGACTGCTTCAAGATGGCCTCGTTCTCTCGGACGTAGTGCCGTTTGCTCACGAAGTTCAGCAGGTCCGCGCGAACGTCGGGATGGGCGATGTTGATCAAGGCGAGGGCGCGCTCCCGGATGCTCATGCCGTGCAGGTAGGCGACGCCATACTCGCTCACCACGTAGTGCACGTCGCCCCGTGAGGTGACGACGCCGCTCCCTTCGTCGAGGTGGGGCACGATGCGGCTCACCGCTCCATCTTTGGCCGTCGACCGGAGGGCGATGATCGGCTTTCCGCCGCGACTCATGGCGGCGCCCCGGATGAAGTCCACCTGGCCGCCGATCCCGCTGTAGAAGTGGTAGCCCACGCTGTCTGCCGCCACCTGTCCGGTCAGGTCGACCTGGAGGGCCGAATTCACGGCTACCACCCTGTCGTTCCGAGAGATGACCCGAGGGTCGTTGACGAAGTCCGAGGGATGAAAGCTGACGCTCGGGTTGTCGTCGACGAAGTCATAGAGCGCTCGGGAGCCCATGCAGAAGCTGGTCACCGTCTTCCCGGGCATGACCGCCTTCTTCTTGTTGGTGATCACCCCCTGCGCGAACAGGCCCAGGATCCCATCGCTGAACATCTCGGAGTGTAGGCCGAGGTCTCGCTTGTCGCCCAGGAAGCCCAGGATGGCGTTGGGGATGGAGCCGATCCCGAGCTGCAGGCAGGCGCCGTGGTCGATCAGCCGGGCGACCTGCCCGCCGATCCGGATCGCCACGTCATCGGGCGCTTCACTCGCCAGGGTCAGGAGCGGCGCGTCCTCGTCGATCCAAGCGTCGATGCGATCCACGTGGACCAGAGAGTCGCCGAGGGTGCGGGGCATGTGGGGGTTGATCTCGGCCAGGACGAGTTTGGCGCTGTCGAGGGCAGCGGCCTGGATGTCGACGTGGATCCCCATCGAGCACC
Organism: uncultured Myxococcales bacterium; assembly: GCA_964477875.1. GTDB lineage: Bacteria > Myxococcota > Kuafuiibacteriia > Kuafuiibacteriales > Kuafuiibacteriaceae > Kuafuiihalomonas. Next base: position 393 of record CAYZFR010000194.1, on the reverse strand, counting down.
ATCCATGACGGTCGGGCGGTGAGAGGCTCAGGCAGGCGACGTCGATCCGCCGCCGCCCCGAGCGCATGAGGCCCGGGATCTCGCTGAGGAAGATGGGGGTGTAGTCTGCCCGGCCCTCGTTGACCGCGGCCCGGGTGTTGGCGCCGATGAAGAAGGCGTTGTGCCGGAAGCTGTCCTCGAGCCCGGGCCGACAGTAGTCGGCGTGGCCCATGGTCAGCAGGTGGACGATCTCGACGTCCCGCAGCTCCAGCCCGCGCCGGGCCAAGGCGCCGACCAGATGCCGGGGCTGAGCGCAGCCCGAACCCACGAACACCCGCTGCCCCGAGCGGACGCGGCCGGCGGCCTTGTCGGCGGTGGTTTTTTTGGATTCGAAACGGCCGCGCCAGTCCACGG
>CAYZFR010000193.1:0-7524 GCA_964477875.1 uncultured Myxococcales bacterium | reverse complement strand
AAGACGGCTCCGATCCAGCTTCGAGAACGAGTGGCCGCTCAGGTCTCCGATCTCGGAAAGACGCTGCGGCGCCTTCGGGCCCTGGACGACGTCAAGGACGCCTGCGTCATCGCGACCTGCAATCGCCTCGAGATATACGTCTCGGGCACGACCGAGCCGACCGTGTTGCGTCGTCAGGCCCGGTTGTTCCTCGGCGAGGCGGCGGGGCTGCCTCTGCACGAACTCGAATTCCACCTGCTCCAGGCCGAGGGCTCCCACGCCATCCACCACCTGTTCCGGGTTGCGTCGTCCTTGGACTCGATGGTGGTGGGCGAGCCCCAGATCTTGGGTCAGGTGAAGGAGGCCTATCGGGTCGCCGTCTCCCACGGGGCCGTCAACGCTCACCTCGACCGGGTCTTTCAGCGGGCCTTCGCGGTGGCGAAGCGGGCCCGCAACGAGACCGGCATCGCCGAGAACGCGGTCTCGATGAGCTACGCCGCGGTGGAGCTGGGGCGCCAGATCTTCGAAGACTTGTCGGGGCGCGACGTCCTGCTGGTCGGAGCCGGCAAGATGGGGGGACTGGCAGCCAAACACCTCAGGAGCCAGGGCGTCGGCCGGGTACGGGTGGCGAGCCGCTCCTTGACCACTGCCGAGCGGGTGGCCAAAGGGGTGGACGGGATCGCCGCCAGCCTCACGGACCTGCCCTTGCTGCTGTCCCAGGCCGACATCGTCATCTGTTCGACGGCGGCGCCGGGCTTCCTGATCGACAAGAAGATGGTGTCCTCGGTCCTCCGCGAGCGGCGCTTTCGGCCGCTGCTCTTCGTGGACATCGCGGTTCCGCGAGACGTGGACCCCAAGGTCGGGCAGCTCGACAACGTCTTCGTCTACGACGTAGACGACCTCCATGCCGTGCTGGAGAGCAACCGCGAGCAGCGCAAGAGCGAGGCCGAGGCGGCTGAGCGTCTGGTAAGGGAAGAGCTGGACCGCTTCCTGTCCTGGCTCGAGGAGCAGCGGGTGGTGCCGCTCATCAAGGCGGTGCGCCAGCAGGCTCTGGACATCGCCGAAGCCGAGATCCAGCGGACGCTGGTGGGCAACGACGTGGATGCCAAGCTCCAAAAGCGCGTGCGCTCGATGGGGCAGTCGATCGTGAACAAGATGCTCCATCCGGTCCTGACCGAGCTGAAGTCGGCGGGGAAGTCCGGCGACGCCGATGGCCTGGCCGAGATCGTGTCTCGGTTGTTCAAGGTCGAGGCGATGCTGGAGGCCGAGGAAGCCGAAGGATCGGCCGCCCCCGCCGGAACCGCCGCCGAGGCCGAAGGTGAACCGGGCGCCGACGTCGTCCACCTCGCGAAGCGACGATGACCACCCGCCCGCTCCGTATCGCTACCCGCCAGTCACCGCTCGCTCTGTGGCAGGCCGAGTGGGTCGCCGCTCGACTCGAAGCCGGAGGCGCAGAGGTGGAGCTGCTCCCGATGATCACCCGGGGAGACAAGATCCTGGACCAGGCCCTGAGCAAGGTCGGGGGCAAAGACCTCTTCGTGAAGGAGGTCGAGCACGCGGTTCTGGACGGCCGGGCCGACGTGGCCGTCCATTCCCTCAAGGACATGCCCACCGACATCCCCGAAGGGCTCTCTTTGGCGGCTCATCCACCTCGCGAGGATCCAAGAGACGCCCTCGTCTCGCCCCGCTACGGGACATTGGCGGCCTTGCCGGAAGGCGCCAGGCTCGGGACTTCGTCTTTGCGCCGAGGGGCCCAGCTGCGCCGGCTCCGGCCGGATCTTCAGATCGTCGACATCCGGGGCAACGTTCAGACTCGGCTGCGCAAGCTGGAGCAGGAAGACATGGCGGCCACCATGCTCGCCTACGCAGGGTTGGTTCGGTTGGGGACGCCGGAGCTCGCGACCGAGGTCTTCGACAGCGACCGGCTGCTCCCCGCGGTCGGCCAAGGCATTTTGGGCGTCGAGTGTCGAGCCGACGATGCCGAGACCCAGGCGCGGCTTCGTGCCTTGGATGATCCCGCCGCGCGATGGGCGGCGGAATGCGAGCGTGCTTTCTTGGCCCGGCTGGAGGGCGGCTGCCAGATCCCGATCGGTGGTCACGCCCAGGTGGTCGATTGTCGGCTGGAGCTCCGAGGGCTCGTCGCCAGTCTCGACGGCCGGAGGGTCATCGAAGGGGTTCAGGCTGGCGCGGTCGAGGACGCGGTGCCGGTGGGGATGGCGCTGGCCGAAGACCTTCTCGACCGGGGCGCCGACGAGATCCTCCGTGGGCTCCGCAGCTGAGGTCCTCGTCGTCGCTTCGACTCCGGTCGGCGAGGCGGTGAAACAAACCCTGGACCAGGCGCAGGTACCGGCCCGGGCGCTGGACCTGGTCCATCCCGTCTATTCGGCCTATCGCTTCGACCCGAAAGCGTGGGACGGCCTGGTGCTGGGCTCCATCCACGCTTGGCGCGGTTTGCGGCCGGAGGGAATCTTCGAGGGGCCCTGCTTTGCGGTCGGCGAGCGGACGGCCGACCGCTTGCGGGCCGAAGCTGGCGACCTGTTGCGAGGACCGCTGTTGGTACCCGAGCGACAGCATGCCGAAGGCCTGGTCGAGCTGGTGCGCCGGCATTTCGGTGAGGAACTGCCGCAAGCGCGCGTCCTCATCCCGCGAACGGCCCGGGGGCGGACGGTGATCCAGGATGCCCTCGGGGCGGAGGCCCACGTCGAAGCGGCCTGCGTCTACGAAATGCGCTTTGCGTCATGGCCGGAGGCCGAGTCGGATCTGGCCGGGGCTTGGGCCCTCGTCGCGGGGTCGGGCGAGATCCTGCGACGGGTCGTGGACCGGGTGGGCGCGATTGGACTGGAGGGCCGGCAGGTGTTCGTCTTCGGGCCGTCCGCGCTGCAGGCGGCGGCGGAGCTCGGCCTGAAGGCCGAAGCACCGGATCAGCCTTCGGCGGCCGCCGTGGGGGCGCTGGTCGCGGCGCGAGCGAGGATGGAATGAGCCGCTACAAGGTCGTGGAGCTGTCGACGGTGACCGACGATTCGTTGGAGGAGACCATCAACGAGTGGACCGAGCAGGGCTGGCTGCTGGAGGGCATCCACTTCGCGATGCGGGAGAGCAGTCGACGACCGGCCATGGCCTTCGTCCTCTTTCAGCGCTGGGAGCCCGAGGACGAGCCGGAGACGCGGTAGCTTTCGCCGGGGCGCACCGGTGCCGCCTCGTTGGCCAAGGACAGGCCCTCCAGCAGGCGCAGATGGCGGGCTCGGAGTCGGTCGTCGATGTCGGGCGCGGTCGTCCAAATGAAGACGAGCTGGCGGCGTTCCACGCCTTCTTCGGCCTCGAAGGCCGGCTGTTCCGCTACGCTGTAGATGGCCTGGAGGCCGTTGGGCAGCTCGCCCTCTTGGGTGAGCATCGGGGTCCTCAGACCAGGCGTGGACGCGGCTTTGGTCCTTGTTCGGCGAAAGCGAGCCCGGAGAAAGGTCTTGGCGGACCGTTCCTCGGCATCGGCAGGCAGGATGAGCACGTCGAGGCTGGCCCAGGCCTCCTTGACCGAGGTCGACTGCAACGTGAACAGCGGCTCGTATCGGGGCGAGACCTCGTCGTCCTCGAGAACGCCGTCGGCGTCCAGGTCGAGGGGGGTCTGAACGTAGATTGGGGTTCGGTCGGGTGGCGAGCTGGGGTTCGCGGGGTCGATCGCGCGCCAATCCGAGCCGGGGTAGTCGAGCACGACACCGAAGGCGCGGTGGACGAGGGCGCCGTTCCGAGTGATTTCGCCGACGTATCGAGGCGTCGTACAAGCTGGCATCGAGGCCCACAGGGCCAGCCCCAGGCCTACAAACTTCGAAAGACTTCGCCCGAGGCTCGAAGCAGCCGATAGTGTTAGGCTAGGAGCTGAGGGCATAGTGCTGGATGCATACATCATCGAGTCCATTCAGGAAGAGCAGCGCCGGCGAGAGGTCGAGCGCGAGCAGGCGCGTCCTCGGATCCACGCGCCGACGCCCGACCTGATCGAAATCGACAAGGACCGAGTCGAAGAAGAAGAAGAAGAGGAGGACGGACCGGTCGTGATACCCCTTCGGTCCGGCCGCACCGAAGAGGACGCGGCCTGAGTCCGCTCGTCTCCCATCACGCGGTCGGCCTCACCAGACATCGAGCTTTGAACTTCTTGCCCACCCGAATGGTGTGCTCGCCGGGAGTCAGCTCCGCGTTTGGGTCGTCGATCCGCACGTCGTCGATGCTGACGCCTCCCTGTTGAATCTTCCGTCGCGCGTCTCCGTTGCTGCTTGCGGCCTGCAGCGCCACCACCACCCGGAACAGTGGGCCGCAATCGACCTCCCGGAGCTCGTCCGCCTCCGCCACCGGACGACCGGCATCCCACCACGCTCGAACGCGCGCCTGCTCGGTCGCCGAGTGAAACCGCTCCACCATGGCGCCGGCGAGCTGCTTCTTGGCTTCCAAGGGGTCGCTGTCGATGAGGTCCGGCGTGTGGTCGAGGAGGAGCTCGTACCAGTTCCGCATCAGCGGGTCGGAGATGCTCATGATCTTTCCGAACATGTCCTCGGGGGCTTCGAGGATGCCGATGTAGTTGTCCTTGGACTTCGACATCTTGTCGACTCCGTCGAGACCGATGAGCAGCCCGACCGTCAACACGCACTGGGGGCGGAGGTCATACTGCTCCATGATGTGGCGCCCAACGTTGAGGTTGAAGATCTGCTCCTGCCCACCCATCTCGACGTCGGCCTTCAGGGCCACCGAGTCGTAGGCCTGCATGAGGGGGTACAAGAATTCGTGGAGCGCGATCTGACGATTTTCGTCGAAGCGCTGCCTGAAGTCACGGCGCTCCAGCATGCGCCCGACGTTGTAGTGAGAAGCGAGCCGAATGACGTCGGCGAAGCTGAGGGCCTTTAGCCACTCCGAGTTGAAGCGGACCATGGTGCGCGCCGGGTCGAGGATCTTGAAGACCTGATCGGTGTAGGTCCGGGCGTTGATCCGAATGGTCTTCTCGTCGAGGGGCGGTCGCATGGCGTTGCGGCCCGTCGGATCGCCGATGAGGGCGGTGTAGTCTCCGACCAAGAAGACGACGGTGTGGCCGAAGCGCTGAAACTGGGCCATCTTCTCGATCACCACCGTGTGGCCAAGGTGGAGATCGGGTGCGGTGGGGTCGAAGCCCACCTTCACCACCAGGGGAGTCTGGGTCTGGTGGCTCTTCTGGAGACGCTTTTCCAGCTCGTCCCGGGGATTGAGGTCGACCGCACCGCGCTCGAGCACCGCCATCTGGGTGGCGGCGTCCGGGATCTGGAGGACGCTCATCGGGCTGGGAACCTGCCGAGTGGGCAGCCAACGATCAAGCGGCGAACCATCGCAGGCCTGCTTCGCTCACGAAACCGTCGAGTCGCTCGTCCCCCTCGTGCGCCGGCAGCGCCTCGGCGACGAACTGGAATTCGAAGCCGAAGCCGACGAAGCGGGTGGTGGCTCCTGATGTGCGAAGCCTGCGGATGAAGCGGTCGTAGAAGCCGGCCCCGTAGCCGATCCGCTCACCCCGCGCGTCGAATGCAAGGCCAGGGACGAGCACGAGGTCGAGCCCATCGGCGATCGGTGCCTCGGGAGGGGGCTCGGGGATCGACCAGCGGCCCGACGGTCGGAGCTCATCCGGCTCGCACCATCGCAAGCGAATCTCCTTGCCTTCAATCCGCGGGAAGGCGCGTCCCTGAGCCGGGACGCCCCCGGGGTCGGCCTCGGAGCCGATGGGTGCGAACAGACCCAAGCGCCCCAGGTGACCGAGCGCTTCGGCGCAGGCAAGGGCCGCCTTTTGGGACCGCTCGGCCCGGTCGCCGGGTGGGAGCGCGTCTCTGAGCGCCCGGATCCGACGCCGGATCGCGCCTTTCAAGTACGCCTCGTCAAAGAAAGATTTCCCCACCTTGGCCGTGTGGAGCGCGCAGTCGGAACCTGCTTTCGCAGGTGGGTGACGTGGTCCAGACAGCCTGCCTCTGCCCTGCTTGACGGCAGTTCGCGCGGTGCCCAGAGGGACGTCTCCCGGGATATTTCGCATCGGTTCACGACAATGTGTGCAGACGCTCCATCACGTACCAGGCAGGGAAACTGACGATCGACGGGCGGCGAAGTCTCATGAGCTCACCGCCTCTCGATCGCCCGCATCGACGGCCTGGGCCACAGCGTCGATGCGATGCAAGAGCTTGTGGGCCCGCTCTCGGACCCCCCGCTTGACCGAAGTGTGCTCGTCTCGCTCGTCGAACAGCTCCTCGGCGATGTTCAGCGCGGCGAGGAGGGCGATCTGGTCGGTGTGAACCCGACGGGAGCCGTCCCGGATCGCTTCCAGGCGCTGGTTGACGAAACCCACGATCTCGCGGACCCGCTTCTCCTCGGTGTCGGTGCTCACCGAGAAGCGCTGCCCAAACAGCTCCAAGTCGACGGTCCGCTTCGCCACCCTTCTAGATTAGGCCCATGACCAGAGAGCGTCAATCCAGATGGGGCGCGATCATGGGTCGATTCCGGACTTGACTCCGCCCTCACACCAAGGAGGGCAAGTCAGCCTGCATCACTGAAGAGCGCTTCCACGAAGGCATCGGGGTCGAAGTCCCGCAGGTCCGCGATCCCCTCGCCGATGCCGACGAAACGTACCGGCAGCTGCAGCTCGTCGGCGATCGCCACCACGACGCCGCCTTTGGCGGTGCCGTCCAGCTTGGTGAGAGCGATGGAGTCGATCTCGACCGCTGCCTTGAACTGCTTGGCTTGGCTGATGGCGTTTTGGCCGGTGGTTGCGTCGAGCACCATGAGGACCTCGTGGGGCGCGCCGTCCATGGCCTTGCCCATGGTGCGTCGAACCTTCTTCAGCTCCTCCATCAGGTTGACCTTGGTGTGAAGCCGGCCCGCGGTGTCGCACAGGCAGACGTGGGCGCCGATGCTCTTCGCCTTTTGGACCGCCTCGTACATGACGGAAGAGGGGTCTGCTTGATCCGGACCTCGGACGAAGTCCGCGCCGGCGCGGTCGGCCCAGATCTCCAGCTGCTCGACCGCTGCCGCCCGGAAGGTGTCGCCGGCCCCGAGGACGACCTTCTTGCCTTCGCCCGTCCAGCGCGCGGCGAGCTTCCCGATGGTGGTCGTCTTTCCGACGCCGTTCACGCCGATCACCATCACCACCAGGGGCTTGGCGTCCCAGCTCAGCGCCGGGAGAGGGTGAGCAACCAGCTCTTGGATCCGGCGCCGAAGACCGCTTCGAACCGCGTCCGCGTCGGCCCTCCGACCCAGTTCTTTTCGAACCTCGTCGAGGAGCTTCTGGGTGGTCCGGATCCCGATGTCGCACGACACGAGGAGGCCCTCGAGCTCTTCCAGCATGTCCTCGTCCAGGCTGTCAGCGGAGAAGAGGAGGGCGTTGATCCGGCCCAGAAAGCCCTTGCGAGTGGCGGCCAGTCCTTCGCTGTAGCTCTTGCCGGGCTCGACAGGGGCGGACGCGGGTTCGGGCCTCGCTTCCGGCAGTGGCGGCTCCCCTTCTGGCAGCGGCTCGGGCTCGGGTGCCGGTTCGGCTGCAGGGGTTGCCTCCCCGCTGGG
>CAYZFR010000192.1:0-7645 GCA_964477875.1 uncultured Myxococcales bacterium | reverse complement strand
GATCTGGTCCGCCAGGTCCACTGCGACGACCGCCTCAAGGACTACGTCGTGGACCTGGTGTGGGCGACCCGCCGTCCTGGGGACGTCGGCCTGTCGAACCTGGAAGGCCTGATCGAGCTCGGCGCCTCCCCCCGGGCCACCTTGGCGCTGGAGGCCAGCGCCAGAGCGCATGCCTTGCTTCAAGGCCGACCGGCCGTGTTTCCCGAGGACGTGAAGGCGGTCGGCCTCGACGTCCTTCGGCATCGGATCAAGCGCACCTTCGAAGCCGAGGCCGAAGGCATCGCGGTGTCGGAGCTGGTCCGGCGCATCTTCGACGCCGTCCGCGTCCCCTGAGCCTCCCCCGTGGACTCCGCCCGAGACATCCTGAAGACGGTCCGCCGGATCGAGCTCGGCACCCGGCGAGTGGTCCAGGCCCAGCTGTCGGGCTCTTATCACTCGGCCTTCAAAGGGCAGGGCATGGCCTTCGAGGACGTCCGTCCCTACGTACCGGGCGACGACATTCGCCACATCGACTGGAACGTGTCGGCCCGGCATCCCGACGTGCAGGGCTCGGCCCTGTTCGTTCGCACTTTCCGAGAGGAGCGGGAGCTGACGGTGCTGCTCTTGGTCGACGTCTCCGGCTCGACCGCCTTCGGGACTCGGCGCCGCAGCAAGCGGCGCCTGCAGGCAGAGCTGGGCGCGATGCTCGCCTTCTCGGCCCTGCGCAACAATGACCGGGTCGGCTTGCTCCGTTTTTCGGATCGGGTCGAGCAGTGGCTGCCGCCCCGCAAAGGGCGCAGCCACGGGCTGCGGGTGATCCGGGACATCGTCGAAGGCTCGGCCGCCGGCAGCGGGACCTCTTTGCGCCGGGCTCTCCAGACCCTGAACCGGGTCCAGCGCCGCCGGGCCGTCATCTTCGTGTCCTCCGACTTCCTCGACCACGGCTGGGAGGACGCACTCCGAGCCGCGGGTCGCCGGCACGACGTGGTGGTTTTCCGCCTCTACGATCCAGCCGAGTTCGTGCTTCCGGACCTGGGCGTGGTCCATTGGGCCGACATGGAGACCGGCCAGCGGCGCTGGGTCGACCTCGGCGACCGGCGCAACCGAGAGCGCTACGCCGAGGCGAGGCGACGGCAAGCCCAGGAGACCACCCGCCGCCTTCGCCAGCTCGACGTGGACGTGGTCGATCTCGACACCCGAGAAGATCTGGTCACCCCTTTGGCGCGCTTCTTCGAAGAGCGAGGTCGGCGCCGATGATGGCCATCGCCCTCCTCGCCCTCGCCGCCCCGCCTACGCCCACCGTCGACCTGCGCCCGGTCGACGGCGAGCTTCTCGAGCTCGGTCGGCCCATGGAGCTGGTCCTCGAGTTCCGCCACGCGGGACCCGAGGTCGCGGTCTGGCCGGACACGCTCTCCCTGCCCGAAGACGTCGAGCTCATCCACCGCCGGGTCGAGCGGACCCGTGACGGGGACCAGGTCGTCGACCGGCTGGTGATGGGCCTTCGGCCCTTCGTCCCCGGCCCGGTCGAGATCCCGGCGTTCTCGGTCCGGCTGGGGCCCGAACAGACCGATGTCGGTCCCATTCGTTTTCACGTCCGCTCCCCCCTCCCAGAGTCCCTCGAGCACGCCATGACCTCCACCCGGGTCTCGCCCGAGCTCCGCCCCCAGCTGGAGGCGATGATGGCCCCGAGCGCCCCGCCCCCGGTGGCGGCCGAGTGGAATCGCCCGCTCTTGGGGGCGCTCCTCGGCAGCGGCGGGCTCCTCGTCATCGGCGGGGCCGGCGGCCTGTTCCTGTGGCGCCGCCGGCGCCGACGTTCGGCGCCCGCCGCCCCGGTCGACGCCCGGGACGAAGCGCTCCAGGCCCTCACCGAGCTCGGTCGCGCGATCCGTGCGCGGCCTGAGGCGATGCGAGCGCATCACGAGGCGCTGAGTCGGATCCTCCGGCGCTTGGTCGGGCTGCCGGAGGCGCGCCAGGCGGAGGCCCTCGACCGGGCCGAGCTCTCGGCGGCGCTTCGGGCCTCGGAGGCCCGGGATCGACTGATCGCGATCTTGGCGAACGCCGACCTCGTGAAGTTCGCCCGCTGGCCGGCCACGGTCGAGGAAGCGGAGGAGACGCTCGCGCGGGCCAAGCAATGGGTAGAAGAGGACGCGCCCCAGCTGGCGTTCGTGCGGCCCCGTCCGGTCAGCCGCCGCTCGGCGCCCGCGGCCTGGACCGAGGCGGGCGAGACACCGCCGCGGTCCCCCGGGTTTGACGAAGGGGCCGAGCGGTGAGCTTTCGATTCGCCGATCCGGCCTGGCTTCTGCTCTTCGTCCCTTTCGCCATCGGTCTCGCCCTGTCGTGGCGCTTTGGGCAGCGGAGGCCTGCCCTCGGGATATCGAGCCTGCCGCTTCTCGATGGTCTCCGGCCCACCGTCTGGAGCCGGGGACGCTTTCTTCCCGGCCTGCTCTTCGGAGTCGGCGCCGCCGCCGCCGTCCTCGCCATGGCCCGCCCGCAGCGACTCGGCACCCCGGCCGCTCGAACGGTGGAGGCCATCGACATCATCGTCGCCCTCGACGTCAGCACCTCGATGCGGGCGGCCGACTTTCGGCCGCGGGACCGGCTCTTCGTCGCCAAGCAGTCGGTGGCCGACTTCATCGGGCAACGAGGCGAGGACCGGATCGGCCTGCTGGTCTTTGCCGGCGAGGCGACATCGTGGACCCCCCTCACTCTGGACTACGAGCTTCTGCTCGAGCTCTTGGAGGAGGTCGAGGCGGGCATGCTCCCCGACGGCACCGCCATTGGCACCGCCATCGGGACCGCGCTCCTTCACCTCGAGGACTCTCCGGCCGAGACCAAGGCCATCGTCCTCATCACCGACGGCGACAGCACCAAAGGCAACATCACGCCCCGGCGGGCGGCCGAGCTCGCCGCCGAGGCCGGGGTCAAGATCTACACCATCGCCATCGGCCGCGGCGGCTACGTGCCCTACCCCCAGGGCAAGGATCTGTTCGGCAAGGTTCGCTACGCGCGGACGTTGATCAAGGTGGACCGGGAGCTGCTGGCGGAGATCGCAGAAACCACCGGCGGCGCCGCTTTCGAAGCCAAGGACGGCGAGCAGCTGGACTCGGGGCTGGCCGAGATCCTGGACTCCCTGGACAAGACGCGACTGCAGTCCAGCCTGCAGGACGCGCGCTGGGACGATCTGTTTCCCCACTTTCTGCTCGCGGCCTTCGGCCTGCTGCTGGCGTCCGGCCTGCTGCGCGCCACCCGCCTCGGAGGCTTTCCATGATCCGCTTCGGCGCGCCGCTGTGGCTGCTGAGCCTGCTCGTGGTACCTCTCGGGCTCGCCCTGCTGAGCTGGGGAGCGAGGCGGCGGCGCGCTCGCTTCGCCCGGCTCGCCGACGCCCCCTTCGCCGGGGCGCTGGGCGCGGGCGCGCGTGTCGAGGCTGCCCGTCGGCGGGAGGGCCTGCTCGTGCTCCTGGGCCTGGGCTTGGTCGGCGCCGCCCTCGCCCGGCCCCAGCTCGGCTACACGACCGAGGTCCAAAAGAGCGAAGGCAGCGACCTGGTGGTGGCTCTGGATCTCTCGCGCTCGATGCTGGCCGAGGACCTGGCCCCCAGTCGGCTGGAACGGGCCAAGATCGAGATCAAGGAGCTGCTGCGGACGCTGTCGGGAGATCGGGTGGGCCTAGTGGGCTTCACCACCGTGGCCCAACCGCTCAGCCCCCTCACCACCGACGCCCGGCACGTCGCCCTGCAGCTGGAGCGGATCCAGCCCGCGTCCTTGCCGAGCGGCGGAACCTCGATCGGCGCCGGCATCGACGGGGCGCTGGCCCTCCTGAACCGAGCCGGCGACGGGGAGGACAGAGCCGAGCGGGCGATCGTGGTGTTCACCGACGGCGAAGACCACGAGGGTGACGGGCAGACCGAAGCGAAGGAGGCCTTCGAGCAGGGCGTTCGGGTCCACCTGGTGGGCCTCGGTGGAGACAAAGGCGAACCCATTCCTCTGCTTCGCGATGGCCGACGATCGGGCTACGTCAAGGACGCGATGGGACGGACGGTGCTGACGCAGCTGGATCCCGAGGCGATCCGCGCCGTGGCCGAGGCCGGCGGCGGCGTGGCGGTGGTGCAGGAGGCAGGCCGGGGTCTGGTGATGGCGCCGCTCCGGCGGGCCGTCGATTCGATGAGGACGGCGGAGAGGGAGGAACGACGGAAACGCCGGACCTACATCGAGCGCTACCGGTGGCTGTTGCTGCCCGGCCTCGTCCTTCTGGCGGGCTCGGCTTGGATCCGGCTGTTCGCGGCCAGCGCGAGCCTGCTCATTGCGCTCACCGGGGGCGCCGCTGCCCAGGCCCTCGCGCCCGAAGCCTCGGATGGTTCGATAGCGCCGGTCGAGTCTGGTCCGCCCCCGCTTCTTCGCCGGTGGGTCCCCGAGCTGGAGGCAGCTCGCCGCGCCCTCTCCGGCGGCGAAACCGAGGCCGCCCTGCGGCAGTACGACGCGGCGGTGGAGCGCCTCGGACCTCGCCCCGAGATCCTGCTCGGCCGAGGGCTCGCCCGGCTGCGAGCGGCCGAAGAGGCCCCCGAGGGAGCGAGCCCGCCATCGCCGCCCCCCGAGCCTCCCCCGGAAGCACTGCGAGACCTGCGGGACGCGGCGGCCTCGGCGACGACGCCGAAGCTCCGGGCTCAGGCCGAGACGGCCCTGGGAAACCTCCAGCGAGAGCGCGGAGACCTGGAGGCAGCGGTGGAAGCGTACAAGCGCGCCCTTCGCGCTGATCCAGAGGCCGGGGACGCGCGTCGAAACCTCGCCCTGACCCAGGCCCTCCGCCGGATCCGGGAGGAGCCCCCGCCCGGCGCCGGGCAAGGCGATGAAACCCAAGACTCCACTTCGCCCGAAGAGCAGGAGCAGGGTCAGGAGGACGGGCAGGCGCAGGGGCAAGACGCGCCTTCGGAGGACGACGGCGAGCCGTCGCCCGAAGCGGAAGAGCCGGAGGAAGCCTCCTCGGATGAAGCGCCCTCGCCAGGCGAGACGAAGGAGGCCGGCGAGGACGCGACGGCGAAAGAAGCTGGCGAGACCGGAGAAGACGGAGAAGCCAAAGCCGGCGCGGCCGGGGAGGCATCTTCGGCCGCTGTCCCGCCGGAAGAGGACGCGAGGGTTCGAATTCTTCGCTCGCTGGAGCAGAAGGAACAGGAGCTTCAGCGCAAGCGCCTGTTGAAGCGGCTCCAGGCGCCGCGGGTGCGCAAGCCATGGTGAAGCTGTGGCTGCTCGCCGCCCTCGCTCAGGTGTCGGTCGAGGTCGACCTGTCCACCCAGCGGTTGGAGCCGGACGATTTCCTCAACGTTCAGATCCGCGCCGTCGCCCAAGGCCAGGGGCGGATCGAGCTGGAGGTGCCCGAGATCGATGGCCTGACCGAGGTCGGCCGCTCGCGTCGTGAAGGCACCTCTTTCTCACTGTCCTCCTCGGGAAAGACGGTCACCCGAGAGCTGGTGCTCAGCCTGGATTACTCGGCGGACCGGGTGGGCGAGCTGGTCTACCCCGCGGTCACGGCCCGGATGGGCGGCGAGAGCGCCTCCTCGGCTCCGATCCCGTTTCGAGTCGGCGGCGACCGCGCGCCCCCACCCGCGCCCGTGCCCCCCTCCGGACTCCCGAAAGGGGCGGTGACCCCGCCCCGGCCCGACGAACGAGACATCTTCCTTCGTTACGAGCTGTCGACCGACCGCGCCTTCACCGGGGCCCAGGTGCTGGTCGATATGGTGCTTTACGGGCGAAGCTTGCCTCGGGACGTCGACCCCGAGCCTGCGCCCTCTCCGGACGGCGCGTGGCGACAGATGCTTGGCGACGCCCACCAACTGCCTCGAGGTCGCGCACGCGTCGCCGGCCGGACCTATCAGACCGTCCGCCTCTGGCGGATGGCGCTGTTCGGGCTCCAGCCTGGGATCATCGAGCTGCCGGCCTACGAAGCCGGAGTCTGGATGAATGCCGGCCCCTTCGCCCGAGCCAAGCGCCTGCGCCGGCGCTCCATCCCGCGGCAGGTCGAGATCCTTCCCCTGCCAGAGGCGGGCCGGCCGGCCGGTTTCTCGGCCGGCAACGTCGGTGACTACGACTTTCGGGCCCGGGTGGATGAGCGGCAGGTGGACGCCAGCCGAGGCGTGGTCTTGACTCTGGAGGCCGAGGGCACCGGGAACCTGCCCCAGCTTCAGCTTCCGGCGGTGGAGGGGCTGGACGGGTTCCGCGTCTTCCCACCTACCGTGACCTCGAATCTCGAGCCGAGCGCGGGCGAGGTGCGGGGCGTGAAGCGAGCGGAGATCCTTCTCACCCCGACCCGGACCGGCGAGCTCGTGATCCCGCCCTTCGTCCTGTCGACCTTCGACGCGGAGCAGGAGGCCTACGTCGAGCTGAAGAGCCGACCGATTCCGATCTCGGTCCGCGGGACGGTGGCGGCGCCTCGGACTCCGTCCCGGGGCGAGTCGGCGGTCGCGGCTCCGTCGCCCGAAGAGCCGGAGCCTGTCGAGGAGGCGCTCGAACTGCGTCCGATCCTGCCCGACCCCGATCCTTCGGCCGAGCTGGATCGACTGCCGCTTTGGGCCGTGGCCGGGAGTTTGGGGGCGCCGTGGGCCGGAGCCTTGATGCTCGTCCTGTGGCGGCGACGACGGCGGTCGCGGGTGCAGGCACCCGACCTCGGCCCCGAGCTGGAGGCTATGCTCGAGGCAGCGACCGAGGGACGGACCGAAGCCTGGGTCTTGGCGCGGCGCTGCCTGTTGCGCCGGCTGGGCTTCGACCCCGAAGCGACCCCGGATCTCGACCGGCTCGAGGAGCGGCTGGGGGCCAGGGACCTGGAGCCGTCCATGATGGCGCTTTGCAAAGAGGTGCTGGCCCAGGCCGATGCGGCGCGCTTTGCACCCGAGATCGCGGCTGTGCCCAACGTTGAACGCTTGGAACAGCTGGGGGCCCTTTCGTTCCGGGAGGTCCACAGATGATCGCGCTCGCCTTGCTCTTGGCCGCGGCGCCGTCGGGAGTGGAAGCGGACCTCGACACCGCCTATGCGGCCTGGCGAGACGGGGACCTGCCGGCGGCCGCGACCCTGTACGAGGGCGCGGTGAACGGCGGGGCGGACTCGGCCGACGTGCTCTTCAATCTGGGAACGCTGGAGCTGGAGCGAGGTCGGATCGGGGAAGGCGTTCCCCATCTGCTGGCCGCGCTGCGGCGCAAGCCCTGGCACCCGGAGGCGCGCTTCAACCTGGAGCGCGTCCAGCCCGAATGGTCCGAGCACCGGCTGGTCGTGGGGCCCATCGGCGACTTCGCTGGCTGGCTGACCCTGCCGGCCTGGCTGGTGGCGCTCGCGGTGGCAAATCTGGTGCTGGCGGGGACGGTGGTGACCCGGCGTTGGCTGCCAGGCCTGGTCCTCGCGGTCGGACTCGGCGCACCTGCGACCGCCGCCCTCGTCGTCCGTCACCTCGAGGCCCAGCGCCCCTTGATGGTCGCCCGCAAAGACATCTCCTTGCGCGAGGGCCCCGCCCCCCGCTACGCCGGCAGATCCAAGCTCGAAGCCGGCGCCATCCTTCGACCTCGAGACACCCGCCCCGGCTGGGTCGAAGTCCGAACCCCCACCGGCGACCAAGGCTGGGTCCCCGAATCCACCCTCCAGAGAATCCCCCCCCTCTCCCTCCTCACCCCCTGACCCCCCAACGGTGCC
>CAYZFR010000191.1:0-7703 GCA_964477875.1 uncultured Myxococcales bacterium | reverse complement strand
GAGCGGGCGCCTTCCTATATCTCCGCGGCGGCGGCGGGGGTGAGCCATCGGCGCCGGTAGCGGCCTTGGTCCCCGATTTGGGGGTCGGGCCGGTCGATGCCGGAGCGGCCGCGGCCGGGGCTGGGACCGCCGATGTTGGGCCGACCGACATGGAGACAGGCGGAGCCGACGTGGGTCCCGTCGATGCGGGCGCCGCCAAGCCCGAGCAGAAGCTGGCGGTGGACGAGAAGGACGACAAGAAGCCAGCCCGCCGGACCCGGCGCCGGCGTCGGCCTTCGCGCCGGATCACGCGCAAGCAGGACCCCACACCACCGAGGCCCTCGAATCCACCTGAAGGGAGCGACGTCGACGACCTCTTGAGCGGCGCCACCGGCGGCGGCAGCTCGGGCGGCAGCCTGCCGCGGGTGCCCGACGATGGAGACGTCTTCAACGCCATCCGCCAGCACGGCAGCGAGGTGCGAGGCTGTGTGGCGGAGCAGCTTCGGGCCGACCCGAGCCTGAAGGGGCGGATGCAGGTGAAGCTGCGCGTGGCGGGGACCGGCAAGGTCATGAGCGTCGCGGTCTCGCCGGCTCAGTTCCGAGACGCGCCGGTCGGGCGCTGCCTCGAGCGCTCTGCCAAGTCCTGGCGCTTCCCCCGCTTCTCGGGGCCTCCATTTCCGGTCGAGTTCCCGGTCCCCGTCCAGTGAGCCCGGTCGTCGCGGTGCCGCCCGGTCGTTTCGGCCGTCGCGAGATCGACGAGCTTCGTCTTCTGCTTCGGGGGGGCTCGGTGGTGGACTGGTTTCGGCTTCACATGGAGCGCCCCGAAGCCGTCCGGGCCTTTCTGCGCCTCAATGAGTTCGACCCAGACGAAGTGATGGACCGGGCTCGGCTCGATGATCTGAGGGACCGAGCGCAGGACTACCTCCGACAGCACCTCCGATACCGGATCCCGGAGCGCGCGGCGGGCGCGCCGATCGAGACTCTGTTCGAGCTCGCCTCTGGGAAAGGGCGGCGGGCTCACCGGCTCTACGCCTGCCTCACCCTGAAGGTGATGCACATCCTCAACCACGTGGAGGCCCACGAGCTGCTCTCGATGCTGCCGATCTCCAATGCGGAGATCGGCATCCTGCTCCACGCCAAGATCGAGCGGGTGGTGCGCCACCTGAGAGCCCAGCGCTTTCCCCTCGTCGACTTCGCGGGCAACGCGAAGACCCTCAACTCGACGGTGGGGAAGCTGTTGGCCAAGAAGGACACCCAGGCGGCCCAGGTCTTCGATCGTCTCCGCTTTCGCCTGGTGGTCCGTCAGCTCGAGGACGTGCCCAGCCTGCTGCTGGTGATGATTCGAGAGATCGCCCCCTTCAACTATGTCGTTCCCAACCAATCGGAGAACACGCTGGTGGAGCTGGAGGCCTTGCTCCGCCGGGCAGGCAACGTCCGGGTGGGCGAGCGGGAGGCGGCCCAGATGAACGAATCGATCGCAAACGACCTCGAGCTAGCCCATCCTTCGAACGAGTTTTCGGGGCCGGACTTCCGGGTCGTCAATTTCGTGGCCCAGGTCCCGCTTCGGGTGGACCGCATCATGCCCTTCCAGAGCCGCCGCTTGACGGGTCTGGGGCCGGTCGTCTTCGGTACGGCCGAATTTCAAGTGATGGACGAGGCGACGGCGAGGCGAAACGAGGCTGGGCCCAATCGTCACGCGCTCTATAAGCGGCGACAGATGGTTCGGATCAGGGAGCGTCTGGAGCGAGGGCGTCGCGGTCGGGAGCCGGCGTCCTGACGGACGGCGGCCCGCTTCAGTTCCACTTCTCGGGGTCGTCGCCGTTCTGGCCCCCGCCCTCGAGAATGCGGAGCTCTCGCTCCACCCGGGCTCGCTGTCTCTTCAGCTTGCCCCGACGGCGCCATTGCTTCCACGCCGAAGGGCGCCACAGCCCTCGACACAGGATCCACGCGGCGAAGATTCCGCCAAAGTGGCTGGTGGAAGAGACCGCCGAGAAAGAGAGGGCGTAGAGGATCTGGATGCCGACGATGATGTAGACGAACTGCAGCCCGGTCATCTCGCCCAGCAGCAGGAAGCGCATGCGTTGGTTGGCGTGAACGAGGCCCCAGGCAGTAGTGAGGCCGATGACCGCGCCCGATGCACCCAGGGTTTGCACCTGGAAGAGGGGGCCGAAGAGGGCGGCTGGCCCGTCGAGATAGGTCAGGGCGCCAAAGAAGAGGGTGAGCAGGGCCCCGCTGAGGCCGAAGATCACGTAGGCCCACAGGTAGCGCTTGGTGCCCCACCAGCGCTCTAGCGGCGTTCCAAACAGGTAGAGCCAGAGTCCGTTGAAGAGCAGGTGGCTGGGGTCGCGGGGGCTGTGCAGCCAGAGGGACGTGAAGGGCTGCCAGATCATCCCTTGGTTCAGGACCTGGTCGGTCCGGAGGTAGAGGAGCCCGATACCGGTAAAGCCGGCCCTGAGCGCGATGAGCTGGCCAACATAGAAGACGAGGAGCGCGATCAGCAGCCGCAGAGTAATGGGCCCTGGCTTGGTGCCGAAGCCGCCGAAGTGGGCGGTCGCCTGTCCCTTCATCCGGCCACCAGCCTAGGACCGCCGGTCGGGCTCTCGTCGGTTGAACCGTCGTCTTCGTCCTGGCCGAGCCACATCGTGCTCTCGGGCGGTCGACCCATCAAGCGCTCCAGCCGAGACACGACGCGCTCGTCGGCCGGTCCCACGATGGTGAGCAGCGCCCCCTCGACCACGAACAGGCGCTGCGCCAAGGCCTGCAGGGATTCGGGTCGGGCCTCTGCAACCTCCCGCTGTCGCGTCTCGCTGTCGACCTCGAGCTCCATCAGAGCGCTGGCGCCGTGCCAGCACACCGTTTCGTGGGGGTCGTCGCGCCCGAACTCGAGCTCCGCCTGGTGCCGGGTCTTGGCCCGATCGAGCTCGGCTTCGTCGACCGGCGCGCGCTGAAGCTCGGACAGAGAGGCCAGCGTCTGCTCCAAGACCGCGAACAGCTTCTTCGGCGCGCAGCTGATCTCGACGTCGAGGGCGCCTGCGTCGCGGTAGGCATCCACGCCTACGCTGAGGGAGTAGGCGAGGCCTCGCTGTTCGCAGATGGCTTGACGGAGTCGGGAAGCGAAGCCGTCGTCCAGGATCCGACGCATGAGCATCAGGAGCCCAAAGTCCGGATGATTCTCGTGCGGGGCCGGGAAGGTCAGGAGCATCGAGACCTGAGCGTCGTCGGTGGGCTGGACGTGGATGGCGGGGGCCGGAACGGGTCGGGGCGCCGGTGGATCGAGGAGCTTCGGGCCTCGACGCATCCCGGCGAAGGCCTGCTCGGCCCAAGTCCTCACCCGCGCGCCGACCGGGCCGGCCACGACGAGGACGGCGTTCTCGGTCACGAAGGTCTTGTCGAACCACTGGCGGCACTCTCGCTCGGTGAAGGTCTCGACGAGATCCACGTCACCGGCCACGGGCAAGAACATCGGATGCTCCGGCCACAGGATGCGGCGACTGAGGCTGTCGAGGTCGAGGTCGTTGCCCTCGTTGTCGAGGCAGTCGCCGATCTCTTCCAGGACCACGTCCCGCTCGACTTCGAGACCGCTCAGCATGGGCTGAGTGCACACCTGGCCCAGGAGCCCGAGCGCGGCTTCGAGGTGACGAGGCGGGACGGTGATGTGGATCGTGGTCGCGTCTCGCTGAGTCATGCCGTTGATCTCGCCCCCCAGCGCTTCGACGGCGGCGTGAAAGTCGACGCTCACGGGATGTGTCTTCGTTCCACGGAACAGCAAGTGTTCCACGAGGTGACTGATGCCGTTTTCGTCGGGTCGCTCGAAACGGGGACCGCTTCGAATCATCAGCGCGCAGCACGCGCTGTGCACATGTGGAAGGTCGAGGAGGACGAGGCGCAGTCCGTTGGCGAGCACGCTGACCACGGCCCAGAGCCTCTGGTCGCCGCCTCGGGGAGTCAATCGTTTGGCTCCAACGTACTGATTTTCCTTAATAAATCGGATTTCCCAGTCGCTCGGGGCACTTGGGCGATGATGCAGGGTTCAGCCCAGCACGGACACCGGACGTGGGGCCGAGGCGGAATGGGCAGGCATCTGGGCCCCTTGGCTGAGGCTGAGGTGAATTCTGAACTCGGTTCCCCGAGCTTCTTCCGACTCGACGTCCAGCCTGCCCCCGTGTTCGCCGATGATCTGGTGAGTCAGGGTTAGTCCTAGGCCGGTCCCGGTGAGCTTGGTCGAGTGGAAGGGGTCGAAGATCCGGTCGAGATCAGCCTGAGGGATGCCGCAGCCTTCGTCCCGCACGAAGAGGACCAGGCTCTCGGACTTCAAGCGGGCCCCCAGAATCAGCCGGCCGCCTTCCGGCATGGCCTCGCGCCCGTTTCGAAGCAAATTGAGCAAGGCCTGGCGCAGCTGATCCGGATCGCCGGCCACGGTCGGCGCCTCCTCTGGAAGCTCCAGCTTCAGCTCCACCCCGGCCGCTCTGCACTCGGGCCCCGAGAAGGCGGCGACGTCTTCGAGAAGCTTGGTCGCGTCGATGGGCCGCAGCTCCGGGGCTGGCAACCGGGCGAAGCGCAGGTACTCGTTCGTGAGCTCGGTGAGCCGGTCGACCTCCCGGGAGATGGCCTCGCATAGCTGACGGGCCTCTTCACCAGCGCCGAGGTCCCGCAGCATCTCGGCGTTGAGGCCGATCGAGGACAGGGGGTTACGGATCTCGTGGGTCACGTGGGCGCTCATCCGACCGATCGTCGCCAGGCGCTCGGACCGAAGCAGCGCCTCCTTCGTGGCCGCGGCTTCGCTGACGTCCTCGATCGCGAACACCCAGCCAGGGCTCGGTCCGCTGCCCTCTCGGTCGAGCTCATGAATGCGGGCGTCGAGCACGCGCTCGCCGATCTCCAGGTTGCGCAGCACTTGGCCCTCGTCGCCGCCCTCGATCACAGCGGGGACCAGCACCGCGCCCAGGCTGGTGTCCGCGAAGGGCTGCCCTCGCAGCTCGGCAGCGTTCAGGCCCCAGTGGCGCTCGGCGGCCGGGTTGACGGATGAGACCCGAAACAGGCGGTCCGTCACCACGACCGCCGTCTGAAGGCTCCGCACGATGCTCTCATGGTAGCGCTTCAGCTCTTCGACGCGGCGGTAAGCCCGCTCTAGCTCCTGAGACTGGCGTTCCGCCTCGGCCTCTCGCTCTTGCTGGGACCGGGCCATCCACGAAAGCTCCTCCGCCAGCATCCCCAGCTCGTCGCGGCGGGTCTTGGGCACCGGCTGGCTGTAGTCCCCCCGGGACAAGGCCCGGGCGTAGCGAACGAGGCGACCGATCGGCGCTACCGCCCGCTGCGCGAGCAGCGTTCCAAGCAGTCCGACCACCAGCGCCACGCCAGTCATCGAGAGAACCCACCAGGTGGCGGCCCGCTCCCGAGCGGCGGAGCGGCGGACGGCGCGGTGGGTCTCGTCCGCGATGCGCTTGCTCAGCTGATAGGTCTCGCTGCGCAGCTCGCGCTCCAGGGGTTCGAGGGACTCGGCGGCGAGTCGACCGTCCTCCAGCGCGCGCTGGGTCAAGGCGGTGAGGGCGGCGTGGCCGTCGAGGATGGCCTGGACGTGCCCCCGGAGCGTGGAGGCGTAGTTCTCTTCGAGCTCCGCTTCTTCCACGATGGCCAGCAGCTCCTCTGCCGCGCTCCTGACCACCTCCGGGTAGTAGGTCCGGCCGATCCGGAGGATCGCTTCCCGGCCCTCCGAGGCCTGTTCTCCCAATCCTTGGTTGAGGTCTCGCAGTCGATTCTGCTGATAGATTTCGAGCTGGGTAGCACTGCGCGAGAGGGCCAGCTGCCCTTCTTCCAGCGCGCGCAGGTCTTCGGACAGCTCTCGGATCTCGGCCAAGCTCGCGGCGGCCAAGAGCCCGAAGCCGGTCAACAGGGCGATGAAGCCCGCGAAGACCTTGGTCGCGACGGACACGGCCCAGGAAACACCCTCGGGGCAGGGATGTCATCCAGGCCCCGCTTGTCTAGGGCCCGCCGACTGGGGAAACCTTCGAAGAATGGCGCCCTTGGCGTGGCTAGTTTTCGCAGCGGCCGCCGTCGATCCGTCTGTCGTTCCGCCGTCCTCCCAGGCTTCGCCAGAGGGGGAGGGGCAGGTCATCGACCTGGTGGTGGCCGAGGTCGGGGACGAGGTCATCACGCTTTCCGAGCTCATCGCCGAGACGGGCTGGGTGTTGGTTCGGACCCGGGGACCGGAGGTGGCTTTGGAAGGAGGGCTGCCGCGGTCCCTTCTTCGCTCGGTGCTGGAGTCGATGGTGAATCGGCAGCTGCTGCTGCAGGAGCTGCGTCGACTGCAGCTGGAGGACGTCGAGCAACGAGCGGTCGATGCCGAGTTCGATCGCTTCGCCCGGCGCTTCGCATCCGAGCGGCAAGCGGCCGCGTTCTACGCCAGCTTCGGCTTCGAGCAGCCGGCGCCGGGCCAGCCGCCCCCGCTGCTCGCGCGCCGGATACGGAGCGACCTCAGAGCGGACCGCTTCCTCGCCGTACGCCTCGAAACCGAAGTCGACCTGAAAGCCGTCCAGCGATGCCTGCAGGTCGAGCGGGCTCGCTTCGAGGGGCTTCCGCCGGAGGAGGCTCGCCGCCGGGTCGCCGAGCGCTTGGAGTCTCAGCTTCGAGAGCGCGCGCTCCATCGACTCCTCGCCGATCTCCGGGCCCAAACCGACATCGTCTACACGCCGGGCTACGGACCGAGCCCGGAACCGAGCGACGAGGCGGAGTTCTCGTGTCCTCTCCCCGACGCCTGACCGCTCGGGATCTCGAGGCGGTGGAGTCTTGGGCCGAAGCCGCCCCCCCGGCGACTGGAGCCCTAGCCCCCCTGGAGCCCATGGAGGACGCCTACGGAGTCGAGCAAGATGGGGCCTTGATGGCCGTCTTGCGGGGGCGAAGGGTCCTCGACGAGGCCGAGCTTCACGTACTTTGGACCTGCCCCTCGGCTCGACGGCGCGGTTGGGGCCGAGGGCTCCTCGGCTGGTGGCTGAGCCAGCTCCGAGGCGAGGGCATCCGCCGCGTTTTCCTGGAGGTGCGAAGCGACGGCACGGCGGCCGCAGCGCTCTACGCGGACCTCGGCTTCGTCGAGCTGGGGCGCCGGCGAGGCTACTACGGCGACGTCGACGCCAGGGTCTTCGTTCTGGAGGTCCAACCCAACGTGGAGGCGGCGCAGGCTTGCGAGGAAGGAGCGGAACCGTCTTGATCCCGACGGTGGAGGTTTGGACTCGAGGCGCTCTCGCGCTCTGCCTGCTTGGGGCCTGCATAACCTCGGCTTCGGCGACGGGGGTCGCCCGCATCGTCGACGGCGACACCCTCGTGACCAGCGAAGGCACCACGATCCGTCTGTTCGGGATCGACACGCCGGAGCGAGGCGAGTGCGGATACGACGCGGCCACCCGAGCCCTGCGCCGGCACGTGGGAAACGGCCCCATCGAGTGGCGGCCGCCTCAGCCCGAGCGCGGCGACCGCGGAGGGCGGGTCGACAAGTACGGCCGCAGCATCGGTGAAGTCTTCGTCGAGGGCCGCTCCGTGAACCTGAGCCTTCTGAAGGAGGGCTTTGCTCGCAGCACGTGGTTCTCGGCCCGGGTCGACGCCTATCGGAGGGCGGAGCAGAGGGCTCGGGCGGCTCGGCGAGGCCTCTGGGACCGCTGCGAGGATTTCTAGGGGCCCCCGGGGGGTGCTGAAGAACGGATTTATTCGTCTGGGTAGGCAGGCTTTTCGTGGAA
>CAYZFR010000190.1:0-7739 GCA_964477875.1 uncultured Myxococcales bacterium | reverse complement strand
GTCCGAGATGAGGGCATTGAGGCGCTCTGCCTCCTGGGTGATGTTGGACATCAGCCGCTGCATCGAGGGCGGAGGATCCAAGTTTGCGATCAGAACGTCGATGGAGGCGCACATCGAGGCGAGAGGATTTCGGACTTCGTGGGCGAGGCCGGCCGCGAACTGCCCCACCGAGGCCAGGCGCTCGGACCGCGCAACCGCGTCCTCGAGGCGCACGATGTCGGTCACGTCCTGAAAGACGATGATGGCGCTGAGCCCGGTATCGAGGGAGAGGGGCGCGATCGAAAAGCCGATCCGACGCAGCTCGCCGCTCTCGGCCGTGATGTCGATCTCGAAGCGCGCCCGGCCCGACTCGCGGAACATGCTGTCGCGGGTGCTCTGCCAGGCCGGCGCCATCGGGGCGACAGCTTGCTCGAGCGGATAGCTAACCAGCTGCTCCGAGCTGCGCTCCAAGATGATGAAGGCGGACTCGTTGGCGAACTGAACGATGCCCGAGTCGTCGACGGTCAGGACGCCGGCCGGCAGAGACCGGAGAATGGCGGCGTGCAGCTCGGCCAGCTGCTCGAGGTCCAGCTCCTTCTCGGCCAGCTTCTGCCCCGTGGCCCGAAGCTTCTCGACCAAGGTGCTGGCGAGGAGCGCCACCACGACCATCCCCGCCGAGTGGCCGACGTAGGAGATGACGGCGCCCGTGAACCGGCCGTCCAGCTCGACCAGCCCTCCGAAGGGACCCCAGAGCTGGACGACGAGGATGGAGCCGAACATCACGATGGTGGTGGCGGCGGCGATGAGACCGCCCCGCCGGTAGAGGGTCATGCTGGCCGACAGGACGACGAACACATAGGCGAAGGCGAAGGGCGACTCGACGCCCTGGGTCATGAACACGAGGGCCGAGACGAGGACGCCGTCCAGACCGATCTGGACGTAGGCCAGAGGTTCGACGAGCCGGGGAACCCGAAGCAGCAGCAGATAGACGACCGAGAGGCCGTAGGTGGCTCCGATGAGGACGAAGCGCCAAGTTCCGACGTCGTCGTCCACCGGACCCCGCACCACGAGCTGAAGGACGAGCCCCATCAACAGCAGGCTCGCCACCGTCAGCCGTATCGCGGCGACGGTGAACAAGCTTCGAGCCAGAGAGGTCCGCTCGGCGTCGACCAGCTCTCGGGTCGACGCCGGACTCTCGGCGAAGAAGGCGCTCATCCGCCGCCGACGTTGCCGGCGAGCTCGAAGATCGGGAGATACATGGCGATGATCAGTCCGCCGAGCAGAACGCCGAGGCCGACCATCATGATCGGCTCCAACAAGGAAGTGAGCGCGGCGACGGCCGTGTCTACCTCTTCCTCGTAGAAGTCGGCGATCTTCTGAAGCATCGCGTCCATGGCGCCCGTCGACTCACCGACCGCGATCATCTGGACCACCATGGACGGGAAAGCGCCGGTTTCGGCCAAGGGGTCGGCCATGGTTCGCCCCTCCGAGATCCGGTCCCGGGTGTAGAAGATGGAGTTCTCGATCACTTTGTTGCCGGAGGACTTGGCCGTGATCATGAGGGCGTCGAGAATCGGCACCCCGCTGGAGATCATGGTGCCGAGGGTGCGGGTGAACTTGGCCACCGCCACCTTGCGCAGCAAGGGACCGAAGACTGGGGCCTTTAGAAAGACCGAATCCAAGAACAGCCGACCCTTGGTGGTCTTTCCAACCGCTCGGAACAAGAGGACCGCGACGATCAAGCCGACGATGACGTACAGGAGGTTGGCCCTGAGGCCGTTGCTGAGGTCGATGACAAACTGGGTCGGAGCCGGCAAGGAGCCGCCGAAGTCCCGGAACATCTTCTCGAACACCGGTATGACCCAGATCAAGAGCACCGAAGTCACGCCGCCGGCCACCAGGCAGACGGCGCTCGGATAAACGAGAGCCCCCTTCACCTGGCCTCGGAGCTTGGCCGCCTTTTCCATGTAGGTGGCGAGGCGGTTCAAGATGGTGTCGAGGATACCGCCGACCTCACCGGCCGAGACGAGGTTGACGAAGAGCTCGTCGAAGACCTTGGGATGTTTGCCGAGGGAGTCGGCGAGCGTCGCGCCCTGCTCGACGTCGTTTCGGACCGCGTCGATCACCTTCTTGAAGGCTGGGTTGGCCTGCTGGGAGCCCAAGATCTCGAGGCACTGCACGAGTGGGAGACCGGCGTCGATCATCGTCGCGAACTGGCGCGTGAAGACGACGATCTCCTTGTCCTTCACGCCGCTCCCAATGGTCGGCAGGTGGATCTCGATGGGCTTTCGCTTGACCTTGTCGGCCTGGATTTGCTGCGCCCGCAGTCGCTCCGTCACGACGTCGGCGCTCGCGGCCTCCATGACCCCGGAGCGAGCTTCGCCCGCTCTGGTCTTGCCCTCCCAGATGTAGACCGGCATCGCCTGGAAGCTACCGGATCAGGCGACCGGCAGCAAAAGCGCCCCTGCGAAAAGCGCCCGGAGCCCTTCTCCGTCCCACATCGACGCAGGCCCGCCTTCAGCGGCGCTGGGCCGGCCGCTGGCCGGCGCGCTGGCCGGGTTGTCCCGGTGCCTGGCCGGACATGATCTGCCGAAGCTCGTCCTGGTCGGCGCTCCGGAGCATGCCCTCTTCGAAGCTGATGACCCGGCGATGCATCAGCGCTGCCAGGGCCTGGTTCATGGTCTGCATCCCGTAGCGCTGTTGTCCCACCTGCATCTGGCTGTACAGCTGGTGGACCTTGTCTTCTCGGATCAGGTTCCGGATCGCCATGTTGGGGACCATGACCTCGACCGCCAGCGCCCGGCCGGAGCCGTTCGCCTTCGGGATCAGGGTCTGGCTGAGCACCCCCTCCAGGACCATGGACAGCTGGGCTCGGACCTGGGGCTGCTGGTAGGGTGGAAAGACGTCCAGCACCCGGTTGATTGTCTGCACGCAGGAGTTGGTGTGGAGCGTCGCGAAGACCAAGTGACCGGTCTCGGCGATGACGAGAGCGGCCTCGATGGTCTCCAGGTCCCGCATCTCGCCGACCAGGATGACGTCCGGATCCTGGCGGAGGACGTACTTGAGCGCCTTCTTGAAGGAGTCGGTGTCGGCACCGACCTCGCGCTGGTTGACGATGCAGCTCTTGTGAGGATGCAGATACTCGATCGGATCCTCGATGGTGAGGATGTGCTCGTGGCGCTCGGTGTTGATCTTGTCGATGATGGACGCGAGGGTGGTGGACTTGCCGGAGCCGGTCGGTCCGGTGACGAGGACCAAGCCGCGGGGCTTCTGGGCCAGCTCCTCCACCGCCCGCGGAAGGCCTAGCTCCTGAAAGCTCAGGATCTTGAAGGGGATGGTCCTGAAGGCCCCCGAGACCGCCCCTCGCTGCATGTAGATGTTCGCCCGAAAGCGAGACAGGTTCTTCACCCCGAAGGAGAGATCGAGCTCGCTCTCCTCTTCGAAGACGTGCTTCTGGGCGTCGGTGAGGATCGAGTAGCAGAGCTGACGCGTCTCGACCGGAGTGAGGGGCGGCGTCTTGAGGGGCACGAGGCGGCCGTCGACCCGCAGCTGCGGAGGGGAGCCCGTCGTGACGTGGAGGTCCGACGCGCCCTTTTCGATCATGGCCTTGAGGAGCTGATGTAGGTTGGCTTCCAAGTGATTCTCCTGAGCGTCAGTCGGGGGCCGACACGCGCGTGACTTCTTCGATCGTGGTCTCGCCGCTCATGAGCTTGGAGACGGCGGCCATGCGGAGGGTCTGCATGCCGAGGCGAATGGCCTCGGACTTGATCTCGGCCGCCGAGGCGCCGTTGATGACGAACTCTTTGAGCTCTTCCGTGAACTCCATGACCTCGTAGATGGCGACCCGCCCCTTGTAACCGGTCTCGGAGCAGGTGGGGCAGCCCTGGCCCTTGTAGACCTGAAAGCTACCGATGTCGGAGGGCGGGACCTGAATGTCGAGCAATGCGCTCTCTGGCACCTCCAAAGGTGCCTTGCAGTCGGAGCAGATCCGACGCGCGAGACGCTGGGCGAGGATGAGGTTCACCGAGGCGGTGACGAGGAAGGGCTCGATGCCCATGTTGAGCAGACGAGAGACGGTGGAGGGCGCGTCGTTGGTGTGGAGCGTGGACAGCACCATGTGGCCGGTGAGGGCGGCCTTGACCGCAATCTCGGCCGTCTCGAAGTCCCGAATCTCGCCCACCATGATGATGTCCGGATCCTGTCGCAGAAAGGACCGGAGCCCGGCCGCGAAGTTGAGACCGATGTCGTCGTTCATCTGGCACTGGTTGATGCCGTGCAGATTGTACTCGACCGGATCCTCGGCGGTGGAGATGTTGACTGTGGACTTGTTGAGCTCCGAGAGGGCGGAATACAGGGTCGTCGTCTTGCCGGAGCCGGTGGGCCCGGTGACCAAGCACATGCCGTAGGGCCGCTTGATGGAGTTCTTGAACACGGCGAGGGGCTTGGGCTCGAAGCCCAGCTTCGTCATGTCGAGCTGCAGATTGCCCTTATCCAGCAGCCGAAGGACGATCTTCTCGCCGAACAGGGTCGGCAGGCAGGACACTCGGTAGTCCATCTCTCGACCTTTGCCGAGCTTCAGCTTGATCCGGCCGTCCTGAGGCAGGCGGCGCTCGGCGATGTCGAGCGAGCTCATGATCTTGATGCGCGAGGTCATGGCCGCCTTCAGCTTGAAGGGAGGCTTCATCATCTCGTAGAGCACGCCGTCGATGCGATAGCGGACCCGAAAGTCCTTCTCGTAGGGCTCGATGTGGATGTCCGACGCGCCCTTCTTGATGGCGTCGATGAGCACGAGGTTGACCAGCTTGACGACCGGGGCGTCCTCGGCCGAGCGCTCGAGGTCGACGATGTTGGTGGCGTCTTCGTCGCCGCCGACCTCGATCTCGTCCTCGTCGAACTCGGCCATCACCTCGTCGTAGTTGAGCTCGTTCGAGGTATCTTCGTGGGTGTAGTACTTGTCGATCGACTCTCGGATGGCGCCGTCGGAGGCCACCACGACCTCGATGTTGTAGCCGGTGAGGAACTTGAGGTCGTCGATGGCGAAGATGTTGGACGGATCGGCCATCGCTACGATCAGGGAGGCGCCAGCGCGGTTGACCGGGATGACCTGGTGCTTTTCGGCCACCTCCTTCGGCACCAGCTTGATGACCTCCGGATCGATCTCGAATTCGGACAGGTTGATGGAGGGGACGCCGTACTGCTTGGAGAGGAAAGAGGTGAGCTCGCTCTCCTCGATGTAGCCCAGCTTCGTCAGATTGAAGCCCAGGCGCCCGCCCTGCTTTCGCTGGGCTTCTTGGGCGCGCTGAAGCTGCTGAAGAGAAATGAGATTCTCGCGTACGAGAAGTTCGCCGAGGCGGCCGGGCATCGCTGGGAACGTATGTCGGGCCTAGGGTGCTGTCAAAACGGGCTCAGACCGACATGGCCTGGATCATCGCCTTGCGAACTGCCCCCAGGTCGGTGTCGAGCCATCGACTGAAGGCGATCGCGCCCTGCTCCGCCAGGAGACGACGTCCGTCCATGGCCAAGAGCCCGCGCTCGGCCGCGCGCTGGACGAGGGGCGGCGGCGAGGCGTCGGGTCGGTACTCGAGATCGATCAGGCTCGCATCGGCGTGGATCAACCTCTCCGCCACCTTCGCCGCCTGGGCGGGCAAGGTGGACACGAAGAGGGTGGCGTCGGGCCGGGGCTCCAAAGGCCTGCGCACATCCGCGCCCAAGGTCGGCCCTGCGGAACGGGCACAGAGGACGACGTGACCTGCGCCTCGCCGCCGCAGCGCCCACAGAACGGCCCGCGCCGCGCCGCCGGCGCCGAGCACCACCACGCGTTCGAGGAGCGCATCGGGGAGGTCCTCGAGCCAGGCTTCGAAGCCCGGACCATCGGTATTGTCGCCGACGGAGCGCTGGCCGTCCCAGGTGATCGTGTTGACGGCGCCGATCTCCTCAGCGCGGTCGGTCAGCTCGGTCAGCGGGGCGGCCGCCCGCTTGTAGGGCGCCGTGACATTGGCGCCCCGGGCACCCATCCGCACCAAGGCTTCGATGGCGGCCCGAAAGTCTCGAGGCTCCGGGCAACTCAGAGCCAGATAGTCGAGCGGAAGCCCCAGGGCCCGGCCGGCCGACCGATGCATGGCGGGGGAGGCAGAGCCCGACACGTCGGCCCCGAGGACAGCGAGGAGCGGCCGGGCGGGTCGGATCACCGGGGCTCGACTCCCAGCAGGTGGCGCGCGCGCTCGATGTCCCGTCGCACCTGGGACACGAGGGCCTCGGGTCCGTCGAAGCGCATCTCGCCCCGGATCCGGCGCCGAAAGCGCAGCTCGAGCGGCTGACCGTACAGGTCGGCCTCGAAGTCCAGGAGGTGGGTCTCGACCGTGACCTGGTCCCCGGCGAAGGTCGGCCGCAGCCCGACGTTGGTCACCGCAGGTCGAGGGTCGCCGCCGCCGGCGGGGACGGCGTGGGTGGCGTAGACCCCGTGGGCAGGGAGGACCTCGGAATCGGGCCGGAGATTGGCCGTCGGCAGGCCGATCTGACGGCCCCGCTGATCGCCCTTCACGACCTCCCCCGCGAGGACGAAGGGTCGGCCGAGGAGCTCCTCCGCCCCTTCCACGTTCCCGTTCTGGACGAACTCGCGAACCTTGGTGCTGGAGACGGCGAGGCCCCCGATCTGGACCGGCGCGACCTCCTGCACCGCGAAACCGAGCTCATCACCGAGGATCCGAAGGCTCTCCGGGTTGCCCGCTCGGTCCTTGCCGTAGGTGAAGTTGAAACCGATCACGATCGCCCGGGGGCGAAGGCGGGGTACCACCCAGTCGCGGACCCACGCGTCGGCCTCGACGGCGGCGAATGCGGCGTCGAAGGGCTCCACGACGACGTGGTCTAGGCCGAGGCCGTGCAGGCCTTCGACCCTGCGGGTGAGGCTCATCAGCATCTTGGGGGCAAAGCGGGGGGCGAGGACCCGGGCCGGGTGGGGATGAAAGGTGTAGCCCACCGCCGGGACGCCCTGACGGCGGCCCTCCTCGCAGGCCTGGCGGATCAGGGACTGATGGCCGATGTGGAGGCCGTCGAAGCTGCCGAGGGTCACGACACTGCCCGCCAGAGGCGGGTCGATGGTCAGGGCGCCGTCGAACCTGGCCACGGCCGGACCATCGTCGACCCAGGCCGCCGGGACAACGGGTTTTCTTCCAGTCTTCCCCTCGCCGGAGGAGTGCGCGACAGTCCGCCCCGTGATGCAGGCCGCCCTGGCGCTCCTGTCGGTGGTCGCAGGCGCCTGGCCCCCGCCGCCCGAGGCTCTGGAGGCGCCCCCAAGCTTCTTCGCCGATCCCGCGAACCAGCCCGACGACCCGGGCTTTGGGGCCGCCTGTCTGAATCCGCTCGTGAGCTTCACGCCGGACTGCGTGGAGGGCTTGCCGGCCGAGGAGCGAGCCCTCGGCGTCGGCATCGGGGTGGACCGGGTGTGGTCGGTGACGAGGGGCGGCGCCACCTTGGCCCTGGTGGGATCCGGCGCCCGTCTCGACGACCCCGAGACCGCGCCTCAGATCTGGCTCAATCCGGGCGAGCTCCCGGTGCCGGACCGGCCGGGCGCCGGGGTCCACGACGCCAACGGCGACGGGGTCTTCGACGTTCGGGACTACACCAGCGCCACCGGGACCACGGCGCCCACGGCGGACCGGGTGGTCGACCGAGGCCTCATGGCCCGGCCCGATCGGGGCGACGTGAACGGAAACGGGATCTTGGACCCCGCGGATCTGCTGGAGCTGTTCGGGCGAGACGGC
>CAYZFR010000189.1:4531-7750 GCA_964477875.1 uncultured Myxococcales bacterium | reverse complement strand
GTGAAGACCGGTTCGGGGAGCGTCACGCGGCTGAAGTCCTTGGGGGACACGAAGACGTGATCGGTCCGGAGCACGGCGGCGACCGCGGAAGGGTTGTGGACCCGGTGGAAGAGGCGGACCCGGCTGCCGTGGACCTCTTTTCCGACCACCTCGGCCATGGCGTCGTCGCCGAAGCGAAGGGGGGCGAGGAAGCGGGCCTCGGCGCCGCTGAGGGGAGCGATCCAGGAGCCGCGGGGAATTTCGTCCGCCATGTGGATGCCATGGGCGTCCAGGAAGGCGACGTAGCCGTCGTGGGCGAAATCGAACAGTCGCGCGAAAAAGACGATACCGGCCGGGTCGGCGTCCTGAAAGCGGACGCGGAAGCGATGGGGGGTCGGACCCGGCGGCGCGGCGAGGATGACATCACGCACGGACGGAGAATGCGGCGGTATGGGTCTTCTGTCGACGGAGTGGAGCAAAACGGTTTGGACGCCTGGCGGTGTGGAATAAGCTGGCGGACATGAACGCCGAGGTGGTGCGAGGCCCGGGTGGGCATGGCCCGAATGGTCAGGTGGGCGTCCTCCTCGTCAACCTGGGGACGCCCGACTCCACGTCGGTCGGCGACGTACGCCGCTACTTGCGCGAGTTCCTGAGCGATCCCCGAGTAGTGGACATCAACCCGGTCGGTCGATGGCTGCTCCTCAACCTGATCATTTTGCCCTTCAGGCCCGCGAAGAGCGCCGAGGCCTACAAGAGCATCTGGACAGAGGACGGCTCGCCGCTCCTCGTGATCGAGAAGGAGCTGACCGAAAAGCTGCAAAAGAGCCTCGGGCCAAGCCACCACGTCGAGCTCGCGATGCGCTATGGCAACCCGTCGGTGGCCTCGGGACTGGAGCGCCTCATGGCGCTTCAGCCCCGGAAGATCGTCGTGGTCCCCCTCTTCCCCCAATACTCCTCAGCCGCCTTCGGCTCCGCGGTGGAGAAGGTTTTGGAAGAGGTGAAGGGAAACTGGAACCTCCCCGCCCTCGAGATCCTTCCGCCCTTCTACGAGGACCCGGCCTTCATCGAGGCCTTCGCGGCGGTGGGCCGGGAGGCGCTGGACGACTTCGACGCCGACCACATCCTGTTCAGCTATCACGGGGTGCCGGAGCGGCAGGTGCAGAAGAGCGACCCCACCGGCCGCCACTGCCTCCAGCGGGCGGACTGCTGCGCGCAGATGGTCGAGGCCAACCGCTACTGCTACCGGGCCCAGTGCTTCGCCACCACCCGGGCCCTGGCAGAGGCGCTTCAGCTGTCTCCCGGCGAGCACACGACGACCTTCCAGTCGCGGCTCGGCCGGACGCCGTGGATCCAGCCCTACACGGACGAGTATCTGCCGGAGCTGGCCAAGCAGGGCGTGAAGCGCGTGGCGGTCTTCTGCCCTGCTTTCGTGGCTGACTGCCTGGAGACGCTCGAAGAGATCGGGATTCAGGCCGATGAAGACTTCAAGGCGGTGGGCGGCGAAGCGGTGAAGCTGATCCCCAGCTTGAACGCCCACCCGAAGTGGGTGGAGGCGCTGGCCGGCTGGATCCGAGACCCTCAGTCGATCAATACGCCGGCGTCGCGACCCGCCGCGAAGCTCCCGATGGCGAAGTGAGGCGCCTGCGCGTCTCGTTCTCACAGGATGTGCACGTCGGCCACGGCTTCGAACTCTCGGACGCGAGCGTCGGCCCACGCCCCGTCCCGTCCCAGCTCGCCGGCCATGATCCGGGCTACCGCAGGCGCGGCATCCTTGCTTGCCTGGGCGTCGAACAAGAGCATCCGAGAGCGCCGGGCCAGAACGTCCTCGACGGTTCGGGCCATCTCCTCTCGGACGGCGAATAGGACCTCGGCTTCGGTGAGGGGCAAGGCCTGGTGCACTAGGCGCTCGTGGCCCTGGTCCATCAGCGATCGGACCTGGTCTTCGTCGGCGCCGTAGTACCAAAGGCGGCTCTCGCTCGGCGCCCGGGCGCCGTGGATGGGCAGGGTCTCGGTCTGACAGGGGCGGGCCGGCAGGCCACCGATCACCGAGGCGTGGTCCACCACGTCCTCGGCCATCTTTCGGTAGGTGGTCCACTTGCCCCCCGCGATGGTGACGAGTCCCGAGTCGCCGACGTGGAGGGTGTGGTCCCGGGAGATCGACGCGGTGCCGCCGTCGCCGGGCGACACGAGGGGCCGAATGCCGGCGAAGACGCTCTTCACGTCGGCGCGGTCGGGGTCGATGGCCAAATACTCCCGGGCGTGGTCGAGGACGAAATCGATCTCCTCGGGCCGGGCCCGGGGCTCGAGGGGGATCTCATGGACCGGCGTATCGGTGGTGCCCACCACCACCGTGTCGTGCCAGGGGATCGCGAACAGCACCCGCCCGTCCTTGGTCTGAGGCACCATGATGGCCGAGTCTCCGGGGAGGAAGCTCCGGTGCAGGACGAGATGGATGCCCTGGCTGGGCCGGATCATGCGCGGCGCTTCGGGCTCGTCCAGGCGCCGCAGGGCATCGGACCAGGCGCCGGTCGCGTTGACGACCACCTTGGCTTGGGCCTCGAAGTGCTCGTCGCTCTCACGGTCCAGAGCGCGAACGCCGGAGACGATCACGCCGTCGGCTTTGTGGAGGGCGGTGACCTGGGCGTAGTTGAGCAGGCAGGCGCCCTGGTCGGCGGCGGTGCGGGCGAGGTTGATGGCGAGGCGGGCGTCGTCGAACTGGCCGTCGTGGTAGCGCACGCCGCCGCGCAGGCCCTCGGTCTCGATGGTCGGCAGGGCCTCGATGGTCTCGGCCTTGCTCAAGGTTCGGGAGCCGCCGAAGCCGTAGCGGCCCGCGAGAACGTCGTAGACCCGCATCCCGATCCCGTAAAAGGGCGTCTCCCACCAGTCGTAGCTCGGCACGACGAAGGGGAGATCGCGGACGAGGTGCGGGGCATTGTTCCGAAGGACGCCCCGCTCCTTGAGCGACTCCATGACGAGTGAGACGTTGCCCTGCTGCAGGTAGCGGACCCCGCCGTGCACGAGCTTGGTGGAGCGGGAGCTGGTGCCCTTCGCGAAGTCCCACTGCTCCAAGAGCAGGGTGCGGTAGCCTCGGGCGGCGGCGTCGACGGCCGTCCCCAGCCCCGTCGCGCCTCCGCCGACGATGATGATGTCCCAGTCCGCCCCTCGCCGAACCTGTTCCAGCATCCGTTCTCGCTGCACGCTCCCGAAGCAACACGAGGTCGCCGAGGGAGCAAGGAAAGG
>CAYZFR010000189.1:0-4431 GCA_964477875.1 uncultured Myxococcales bacterium | reverse complement strand
GCCCCTACCCCTCGAAGCTGTCGAGAAGCTCTTTGACCTCGGTTGCGATCATCCGAAGCTCGGCATCGGCCTGATCGATCAGACCCTGGGCGCCCCCGAGCTCGCCCGCCTTGCCCTTCTCTTCGAGGGTCTTGGCGCACTGGGAGACTCCGGTCGCGCCAACGTTCGCGCTCGAGCCCTTCAGCTTGTGGGCGCAGCGCGCGAGCTCTTCGGCGGCCCCTGCGCCCAGCGCTGCCCGGAGCTCCTCGAGCCGTTCCGCCGCGTCCTCGAGGTAGAGGTCCATCAGCTCTCGAATGAATTCGGGGTCGTCGCCGGCGGCTTCTCGGACCCGTTGGAAGTCGAGGGCAGTCATCGTGCAGCGGGTTTCGCGGAATCCCGGGCTCCGATTGTGGCAGGACTCGGCGACCCGTTCCAAGGGGTGTAGCCCCCTTAAAGGTGGCGGACCCAAGGACCGGGCTCGGGTCGGACCGGCCGATGGCGGAAGAGCACGCCGCCGGGGCCGAGCTCGATGTGGCTGCGGGAACGTGTGCCGTAGCCGTGCTCGGTCAGGTGCACGTCGACGTCGTCGATGCTGGGAATTTCACCCTTTTGTTCCAGGCTGCTCAATAGGGTCCCCTCATCGCCGTTTCCGGCATGCAGCCATTGGCGCAGCCGGCGCTCGCGGTCGGGCATCGACGGGCCAAAGCTGCGCTCCGTCACGACGGTCGGACCGAGGGGGAGGGGGACGCGCCGTAGCCGGGCGCCGTCGCACACCAAGATCGCGCCTCCCGAGCGGTCCGCGACCAACAGATGAAATCCGTTCTCTTCTTCGGGCCGCA
Source organism: uncultured Myxococcales bacterium (assembly GCA_964477875.1). GTDB lineage: Bacteria > Myxococcota > Kuafuiibacteriia > Kuafuiibacteriales > Kuafuiibacteriaceae > Kuafuiihalomonas. The sequence goes on along the minus strand of CAYZFR010000189.1, from coordinate 3,613 downwards.
CGAGCTTCCCCAGGGCCTCGAGGGCCCGGGTTGCCTCTTGGTGGGCGAGCGCGGCTGGCACCCAGCGCCCCCGAGAGGGCCGAGACCTCGCAACCGAGGTCCAAAATCGGTTGGTGATTGCGGCCACGACCCCAGCCTCGTTGAGGCCGATCCAGGTGCCTCCGGCCTCCAGATCCACGGGCCACAGCCCCGCTCCACCCTCGACGCCGGGGCGGGGATGCCAGCAGGGTGGGGCGCTGGGCCGGTCGAGGCGCTCGTCCCGGTTAGCCGCCAGGCGAAGCGCTCCTTTTTCTCGGCAGATGATCAGGGTGCACATGATCTGCAGCTGCTGTCCTACAGGACAGGTGTGACACTCTCCTGGGAGTCCCAACACGGTCGATTGATGCAGACTTGGACCGTGAGCGGAAGTCAGTGGGACCTGATCGACGGGGCGCGGATCCTGGTCGTCGACGACGACCAGATGGCGGTCCGCTCTCTGAATCGGGTGCTTCGAGACTACGGAGCCGAGGTCCGGACCGCCATGAGCCTCGCCGACGCAAAGCGAGCCATCGAGGCCGAGGGGCCCTACGAGACCGCGGTAGTGGACTTCTTCTTGGTCGGCGAAGAGGGCAAGGCGCTCATCTCCCCCCTCCGGGAAGCGAGCACCTGCTCCTTGATGATCAGCGGCGTCGAGCGGGAGCAGGTCGCCCGAGCCGCGATCTCTTCCGGGGCTGATGACTTCCTGCTCAAGCCGTTCCAGGTCGACGAGTTTTTGGACGCCGTGTGCCGGACCATCGAGCGGACCCGCGAGTGGCGCTCGATCTTGGAGCCGATCACCCAAGGGCAGCGCCCCCCGCGTCGAGATCCGAAGAAGCCGGTCCTCCAGAGCGAGCTCGATCGAATCGCTCAGTGGCTTCAGAAGCAAGGCAAGCTCAGCGACCGAGAGCGCGATGTGATCCTCATGGTGTTCATGGGACGTTCCAATGAAGAGATCGCTGCCCGCTTCGACATCTCGGAGAGCACCGTGAAGTACCACGACCTGAGAGGCCGCCGAAAGCTCGGGGTCGAGGGCCGCCGCGAGCTCACCCGCCTCGTCTTCGACGGCGTCGAACCCTCGGAGTAGCCAACCGCGAGGAGGTCGCGCGAGCTCAAGGGCTCGGATTGAGGGCGGCGCTCAGGCCGTAGGCGAAGCCGCCGCCGGCGAGGCCGAGGACGAAGGGGAGCCAAGGTACGCGGCGCGCGTCGCTCGAAGCGGTGCCGATGGACCAGGTAGCGCCGGTGAGGGCGAGGCTGTACCCGAAGGGGACGATGAGCGGGCCGCTCTCGTCGAGGGGATCGAGGGCGGATTCGGACACCGTGGTGGAGAAAGCGCGGAATCGACCGCCGCTGCACTCGGGGCAGCGGAGCGTGATCGGGTCCTTGGCGCCATCGATGGCGCCGCCCACCGCAAGGCCGGTGCCAGCGGCGGCGAGGACGAGGCCGGACCAGAACAGGGCCGTACGACTGGTGGCGGCGAAGCCGCCCTGGCGCTGAAGCTTCGCCTCCACCGTCGTCGTCTGGCGCCGCTGGACCTCGATCTGTCGTTCGAACGGGAAGAAGTCGGGGTGCTCGATCCGCAGGCTACGCTGCCCCGGCACGATGCGGTCCAGCCGGGTCTCACTGCCTCGGGTCGTATCGAGGAGGCGCCCGTCGACGGCGACGCCGGCCCCCTCGACCGGCGTCCGAACCACGATGCTTCCGAAGGGCCGCCAGTGCCCTCGCGCCTCCAGCACCGGCTGGACGTGCTCGGCGAAGAAGCGGTCCAAGAGCGCGGTCGCACCGGAGGGGTCGTTCAGCTCGGCCCGAAAGCCCGGACCCAAAGTCGCCTCGCGCTGGAGGGCCCGCTCCGCCCTTCGGTCCATCTCGTCCTGCCGGTGCCGGAAGGCGAGAGCGGCATCGGTGTCGACGAGGGTGCCGGTCAGGATGTCCACCCCAGCCGCGCCCACACCGGAGATCACGAGCATCAGCTTCGGCACCCGAAGCCCTTTGCGCTCGACGTAGTCGAGGTGCTCCCGGAAGGGGGCGATGCCCCCATTGCCCAGGAGGTAGACCCGGCGCTGGTAGTCGGGTCGTGCCGCTTCGGTGAGGCAAGAGAGCCGACCCCCACAGGGCTCCACGGCCGCCCGGGACAGGGGGTCGAGGTCGAGGTCGGTCTGCTCGTCGAAGCGCTCGTCCAGGTAGGCGATGGCGTCCGAGCTCCGCAGGTGGGTCAGGCGGCCGCTCGGGGTCAAGAAGACGAAGGCGACCGGCTCGGGCTCGACGTCGGCCGCCCACAGCGACAGCAAGAGGGCGCCGAGCATGAGCGAAGCATGCGCCAGGCCGTCCGGTGAGTGAAGGGCCCCCTGTCCTTGCAATCGCACCCGGATGAACAACACTGCCGGCGTGCGCTTCGCGGTGGCTCTGGCCGTCCTTCTTTCCCTGTTGGCGGCCGCCCACGTCTATTTGTGGTTTCGCTACGTCCGGGCGCCCGGCTGGCCGATTTGGCTCCGCGGCGGGCTGGGCGTGGGGCTCTCGGTCCTCGGCAGCAGCATTCCGCTCGGCTTCGCCGTGGCGCGAGGCCTCCCTCGGAGCAGCGGCAGCGTCCTCGCCTACGTGGCCTTTGGCTGGCTCGGGGTGCTGTTCTTCTTCGCCGTCGCCAGCGGCGGTGCCGAGACCGTCCGCGGCCTCCGCTGGGCCCGGGCCCGAGCACGAAGCGAGCCCGAAGATCCCGAGCGACGGCAGCTCTTCGAGCGAAGTCTCACCCTCGCCGTCGGCGCGACGACCGGGCTCGGCTCGAGCTGGGCCTTCGCGTCGGGGATGCGGCAGGCCGAGCTCGTGGAGCTCGAGGTCCATCTGGAGCGGCTGCCCAAGCACCTCGACGGTCTGAGTCTGGTCCAGATCAGCGACGTCCACATCGGCCCCACCCTCGGCGTCGACTTCATGCGGGAGGTGGCGGAGACGGTCCGGGCGGCTCGACCCGAGATGCTCTTCGTGACCGGCGACCTCGTCGACGGAAGCGTGGAGCAGCTCCGAGACCACGTCGCGCCCCTCGGCGAGCTGCGACCCCGGCACGGCGCCTACTTCGTGACCGGCAACCACGAGTTCTACTCGGGGGCGGAGCCCTGGTGCCGGCATCTGTCCTCCCTCGGGCTTCGGGTGCTTCGGAACGCGTGCCTCCGCCCGCTACCCGGCCTGCAGCTGGTGGGCATCGACGACGAGGATCATCAGCGGGGCGCCGGCGCCCGGCTCGCCTCGCAGCTCGACCCGGACGAAGAGGTCCTGCTCCTCGCTCACCGGCCGCAAAGCATCCCCGAAGCCGAGGCCCTCGGTGCCGGCCTTCAGATCAGCGGCCACACCCACGGCGGTCAGATCTTCCCCATGACCGAGCTGGTGCGGCTGACCACGCCCTACGTGGCGGGCTTGTACCGGCACGACGACCGCACCCAGATCTACGTCAGCCGAGGGACGGGCTACTGGGGCCCGCCGATGCGCCTCGCCGCCCCCTCCGAGGTCACCCGGATCATCCTCCGCTCCAAGGCCTGAACGGCACCCCCCTAGTGTCCTGAGTCAGCAAAACCTTGAAGAAGTCCGGCCGCCCTTCGCCCGATCTGGCCCG
>CAYZFR010000188.1:0-7802 GCA_964477875.1 uncultured Myxococcales bacterium | reverse complement strand
AGAACGTCGAGGCCTTCGGAAGCTTCCCCGTCGACGTGTACGAGAACGAGCGAGGCACGCTGATCCTGGCCGATCTCCCCGGCATCCGTCAGGAGGACCTCTCCGTCGCCCTCGACGACGAACAGCTGACCATCGAGGGCCGGCGTACGCTGCGGGACGAGACGGTTCGACTGCGCCGGCGCTTCCGAGTCGAGCACGACGCCGTCGACGCCGACGCCATCGTCGCCAAGCTCGAGCACGGTGCCCTACGGCTCGAGCTCCCCAAGCCACCGGCCCGCCAGCCCCGGCGGATCGAAGTCCAGGTCGGCTGACCCCCTCGCCGTCTAATAGGTATGGGCCGGCCGCGGCGGCCCGTACCTATCCGATTGCCCTCTCCCAGCGCTCGGTGCACAAGCTGGCGCCGTGCGCTGGTTCTTCATCGCCGCCCTTCCCCTCTTCGCCTGCGACAACCGGTGCGACAGGCTCCAGGAGTGCTGCATGGCGAGCGGGGTCGATGAGCGGTTTTGCAGCGTGCCGCCCAGTGCGGACGGAGAGGCGTGCGAGCTGTCCTTGAGGGCCTTTCGGACCGGGCCCGACATCCCCCAGTCCTGCCGGGAGTAACGCGACGCGTCCGGGGCGCCCTCCTCCCGGAACGAGACCCGAATTGCCGCCCCCCCCTTTCGGTCAGCCCCGGACCGCGCTAACCCGGAGGCCTATGAAGTTGTTTGCCCTGACCTTCACGGTCATCGCACTCTCTTTCGGCGGCCTCACCGCGTGCGGCGGCGGCGGCTGCGATCAGCTCGAGGACTGCAACGAAGCCCTCGGCGGCGGCATGGTAAGCCTCGAAGGCGGAGACGACGGCGCCTGCGACCAAGCTCTAGACAGCATCCGACAGACCCTCCAGGCCCAGAACCAGGACGTCCCCGACGCCTGCCAGTAAGCGGCTCGACCGTGGCGAGCTCCCGGCGCGGGCCGAGAATGCGCCCACCCCACCGGGGGCTCGCCACCTTCGCTTGACCGTCCTTCCGGGACCCCCGACCCTGGGTTGTGTTTCTCCCGGTCGGCGACACGCCGAACCCTCCGAACTTCAAAGCCTGGGTGAACTACGGGCTCATCGCCCTCAACGTGGCGGTCTTCGTCCTCGTCACGCTCCCCCTCGTCTCCCAGGGCGCCCGCGCCGACATGGCGGGCTTTGCGGATTATCTGCAGGCCCTCGGGCAGCGTCCCCAAAGCGCCTACGACCTGTTCATCTTCAACAACGGATTCAAGCCCGCCGCCCCCGCCTTGGACGACCTCTTCTCGTCCATGTTCCTCCACGGCGGCTTTGGCCACCTCGCCGGCAACATGCTGTTTCTTTGGATCTACGGCGACAACGTCGAGCACTACCTGGGCCGGGTCCGCTATCTGCTCAGCTATCTCGCCACCGGCGTGGCCGCCACCGCCACCTTCGCCCTCTTCGCCGGCGACTCCATGGTGCCCATGGTCGGGGCCTCGGGCGCCATCAGCGGCGTCCTCGGCTTCTACTTCCTGCTCTTCCCCCGCAACCGGGTGAAAGTCTTCGTGCTTCTGTTCCCCTTCTTCTTCGACGTCCTGCTCATCCCAGCCCGGCTCGTCTTGGGCATCTACCTGGTGCTCGACAACCTCGTCCCCGTACTTTTTGGCGCCCAGACGGGCGTGGCCTACGGCGCCCACATCGGCGGATTCTTCGGAGGGCTCGCGATCGCCTTCGCCGTTCACCGCATGGGTTGGGGTGGGCGGCTGGCCAAGCCCAAGGCCCAAGAAACCCCGGTTTCCCGGGCTCCAGCAGGGACCCCGGACCCCGGCCAGCCCGACGTCCTCGACCAGGTGCGTAACGGCCTCGAGAGCGGTCGTCGCGGGGAGGCGGTGGCCGCCGCCCTCAACGCCGGTCCCCGGCGACTTCGGGAGCTGCGGCTCACCGAGATCACGACCCTCGCCGAGTGGATGAACTCGATGGGCCAGCGGGCCTCGGCGATGACGCTGCTGCGCCAGACCCTGGCCGAGCATCAGACCGACCCCAGCGCCATGGCCGAGATCTTCCTGGTCCTGGCCAAGATGCGCATGGACGAGGGGCAGAGCACCGCCGCCTACCAGCACCTGATGGCGGTTCTGGACCACGCGCCCGGCAGCCCCGCTGCCCGGGAGGCCAAGACGCTGCTCAAACAGTACATGAGCTGAGCAGCCGAGTCCTCGACGCCGGGCCTTCCTCCGAGTCAGAATTCGAGGATGCATGGCTCACAGTTCAGCTTCGACAACGGTCGGGGCGAGACCCTATCCGGCCGGCTCGAAGAGCCCTACGAGGACGTCCGGGGCTACGCCCTCTTCGCTCACTGCTTCACCTGCTCCAAGGACGTCGCCGCCGCTAGCCGCTCGAGCCGGGCCCTCGTCGACCAGGGCATCGGCGTCCTGCGCTTCGACTTCACCGGGCTCGGCAACTCCGAAGGTGACTTCGCCAACGAGAACTTCAGCTCCAACGTACAGGACCTCTTGCGGGCTGCCGAGGCGATGGAGGCGGCGGGCAAGGCGGTCGATCTCTTGGTCGGTCACTCCCTGGGCGGCGCCGCCGTCCTCTCGGCCGCTCCCGAGCTTTCGGGCCTGAAGGCCGTCGTCACCCTCGCCGCGCCGGCCAGCCCGGCGCACGTGACCCACCTGTTGAGGGAGGGCATGGAAACCATCCAGGCCAGGGGCGAGGCCGAGGTCGACCTGGCGGGTCGCCGCTTCACCATCAAGAAGCAGTTCGTCGACGACCTGGACGCTCAGCGCCTCTCGGAGCGCATCCGAGCCATCCGCCGCCCCCTGCTGGTGCTTCACGCCCCCACCGACGAGCTGGTCGGGATCGACGAAGCTCGGAAGATCTTCGAGGCCGCCGTCCATCCCAAATCCTTCATCAGCCTCGACGACGCCGACCACCTGCTGAGCAGGCCTCGCGACTCTCGGTACGTGGCCGAGGTCGTGAGCGCTTGGGCGAGCCGCTTCATGCCCGAGCGTCCGCGCACCGACCCGAGCGAAGGCATGGTGCGGGTGACCGCGCTCCCAGGGCTGGCGCAGCGGATCGAAGCTCGACACCACGTGGTTCGGAGCGACGAGCCGAAGCGGCTCGGCGGCGAAGACAGCGGGATGACGCCCTACGAGTTTCTGCTCGCGTCCTTGGGGACCTGCACCTCGATGACCCTGCGCATGTACGCTCGGCGCAAGAAGTGGCCCCTGGAGGAGGTGGAGGTCCTTTTGCGCCACGAGCGGATCCACCAGGAGGACGCGGAGGGCGAGGGTCGGGTCGAACGCCTGCACCGAACCCTCACCCTCGGAGGGCCGCTGGACGAGTCCCAACGGGCGAGACTCCGAGAGATAGCGGACCGATGCCCGGTGCATCGCACCCTGGAGTCCTGCCCCGAGATCGTGACGGAGATGACGCCGCCCCCGGAGGAATGAGAACGGGCTGCACTTGGGTGAAGAGGCTGTGCTACCTCTGCCCGGGTGCTGGTCTGCGCGCGCTGCGGCTCCACCTACACCAGATCCCAAGAGTTCTGCGGCTTGGACGGGCAGCCCCTCGAGGTCATCGACCCGCTGCCTCTGATCGGGCGGACCATCGACCGCTACGAGATCGTCGGCGTCATCGGCTCCGGCGGCATGGCGATGGTGTACCTGGCCCTGCACACCCGGCTGGAGAAACACTTCGCCTTCAAGGCGCTTCACGGCCAGATGGCCTCGGACACCATGCTGGCCAAGCGCTTCCACCGAGAGGCCAAGGTCCTCAGCCGGCTCAGCCACCCCAACATCGTGTCGGTGACCGATTTCGGAAGCAGCGAGCACGGGATCCCGTACATGGTCATGGAGCGGCTCGAGGGCGACTCGCTTTGGGTTCGTTCCCGGGACGAAGGCCCCATCCCACCGCCCAAGGTCGCCGAGTGGGCGCTGCAGATCGCTTCGGGCCTCGACCTCGCCCACCGGAAGGGCTTCGTGCATCGAGACTTGAAGCCCCAGAACATCATGCTCGCTCCGAATCCAGACGGGGACGGAGAGCTGGTCAAAATCCTGGACTTTGGTCTGGTCGGAATCGTCGAGCCCGACCCCGCGCAGCACACCCAGCTGACCCAAGAAGGCATGTTCTTCGGCACGCCGGCCTACATGTCCCCCGAGCAGATCACCGGCGGCGAGGTGAAGGCGACGGCCGACCTCTACGCGCTCGGCGTCCTGATGTACCTGCTCCTCACCGGCGAGGTTCCCTTCCGTGGCGACGTCCGGGAGCTGGCCCACCAGCATGTGAGCAGCGACCCGAGCCGCCCGCTGCTGGAGTATGGCGGCCTGACGCCGATCGTGATGCAGCTCCTCCAAAAGGACCCGGCGCGACGCTTCTCCTCCGCCCGGGCGCTGATGCGGGCCATCGACGAGACGGGGCTGCTCGGCCGCAGCCTCGACCTGTCCCCCTCGCTGGGCGAGGACACCCGGGTCGACCGGACCCCTCCGGCCGAATTCGAGGACGAGGACGAGGGGCCGCAGCTCACCTTCAGCGAACAGCCCCCCGAGGAGGGGCCTCGCGCGGAGCGGCGTCCGGTCCCCCGACGGACGGCGGCGTCGGGCTGGTGGTGGGCGAGCGCCGCCGTCGTGCTCGCCACGGTCGTCGGCCTGCGCTTTGGCTGGGACCGGGTGCTGTCGAGCCCGACCGACCCCGCCGCCCAGTCCGAAGCCCCAGCGGACAAAGACGAAGGCGCTGCGACGGAAAACGCGGACCCACCCGAGGCGCGGGCTGAAGCGTCTTCCCCCGGAGCCGCCGGCCGGGGGCGCCCCGGCCACGAGGCCCCGGCCCCCGAGGCGACCAAGCGCCCGCCCCCACCGGACGTACGAGCTCGTCCGGGGACGGGCCCATCCTCGCCGGCGCGCCCTCCCGCGGCTCGAGAGGACGGGGGCGCTAGGAGCTCGAAGGCGGTCTTCGCTTCTTTGGACGAGGCCCTCACGGCCGAGATCGCCCGCAGCGGCGTGGCCTGGTCCGACGTCGAAGCCGAGTCCAAGCAGGCCGCCTTTCAATGGGGCGCATGGTACCGTGACCCCTCGGGCGCCGATCCCCAGGCCATGCGCCGCACCCAGGCCAAGCTGATGGCGACCGTGGCCCGGCTCGAGAAAACCGTCCCGGATCGAGATCCCGGGTCTTCATCCGAGAAAGCGGCCGCCGCGCCGCCGTCTCGAAACGACACGGCGTCTCGAAAAGAGACGGCCCCGTCGAAGCCGCCGGAGGGAGCGGCGACTCGAAACGAGAGCGCCGGCGCGCCGGCCGAGGCCCCCGGGCCTGCGGCCGCTCGAAACGAGAAGTCACCGTCCCCGGATGAGGGCAGCGCGTCCCAAGGCGAGACTCCGGATCCGGACCCCATGGATCCGACCACCGAAGACGCCCTGGACCGCTCGCTAGAGAAGCTTCAGACCGAGACCAGCACCCGCGCCACGCCCTGAGTCCGGGCCTTCCTGGTGCGAAAGCCTGAGCGCCTCCCCATTCTGCTTGGCGTCCCTGACTCTCTTGTCCAGTCTTTGTCCATGAAACAGCCAGGAAACGGACGATTTCTCCTCTTGGGTGGCGGCGGCGACATCGGTCAGGCCCTCGCGGCCCGGCTCCAGGCCGGCGGCCACCGGGTGCTGTTGGCGGGCCGAGACAGCGAGCGCCTGGCACAGGCGGCGGAGCGCTTCGACACTGCGGCCATTCATGTCGACGCCCGGGATCCGAGCGCGGTCGAGGACGCGGTCGAGGAGGCGGCGAAGCGGCACGACGGCCTGGACGGCATCGTGAACCTGGTCGGATCCATCATGCTGAAGGCGGCCCACATGACCAAGGACGAGGAGTTCGAGGAGGTGGTCCGCACCAACCTCTTTTCCGCCTTCGGGACGGTGCGCGCAGCCGGGAAGACGCTGCGCAAGAGCGGTGGCTCGGTGGTGCTGCTGTCCACCGCCGCCGCCCGGATCGGGCTCCCCAACCATGAGAGCATTTCGGCCGCGAAGGCCGGCGTGCAGGGCCTGGCGCTTTCGGCCGCCGCGACCTACAGCCGCTACGGTATTCGCTTCAACGTCGTCGCACCTGGTCTGGTGGAGACGCAGCTAGCCGAACACATCACCGGCAACGAGATGTCCCGCAAGGCCTCTTTGGCCATGCATCCCCTCCAGCGCCTCGGTACGGCCGAGGACGTAGCGTCGATGATCGAGTGGATCCTTCAGCCAAGCCACACCTGGGTGACGGGCCAGATCTTTGGCGTAGACGGCGGCCTGGCCACGCTCAAAGTTCAGAAGTGATGCCGGCTCTGCTCTTCGTCCCCCACCTCTTCGCGACGCTGGCGATGACGGGTGTGATCTGGATGGTTCAAGTCGTCCACTACCCGCTGTTTTCCAAAGTGGGGGTGGAGAGCTTCGGCGCCTACCACGCCGACCACACCCGCCTCATCACCTTCGTGGTGCTGCCGCTGATGATGGTCGAGGCCGCAACGGCGGCGCTGTTCGCCGTTCAAACACCCCGTGGGATGCCGAGCTGGGTGGCGTGGGTCGGGCTGGGGCTGGTGGGCCTGATCTGGGCGACGACCTTCCTTCACAGCGTCCCCCGACACGGCCTCCTGGCCGCCGGCTTCGACCCTCGCGCCCACGCCGAGCTCGTCGCCGGCAACTGGCTCCGCACCGTCGGGTGGACGCTTCGCTCCGGCCTGCTCCTTTGGGTCTTGGCCCGAATGGTGGCCGCTCCCGACGCGTCCGGCTTCAGGAGCTGAACAGCCAAGCCCCCGACAGGGCGGCCCGAGCCGTGCGCCGCCCTCCGATGGCGGTGGCCAGGGTGCTCTGGCCCGGGAACACCGAGTCACCGACGAGGAACAGATCGGGCTCCACCTCCCGTGGAAAGACGCCCGTGTAATGCTGAAGGCCCCGGCGGCGGGGAATGCCGCCTACGAAGCCGCGATTCCGGCCGGTGAAGCGCTCGAAGGTCCGGGGGGATGCGGTCATTTCGAAGCGCCGATGCTCCCACCAGGCCGGCAGGAGAGCCTGCAGGCCGGCGCGCATGGCCGACTGCACCTCTTCCACGTAGGCCCCGCCCTCCTTCGCGACCCGGTCCATGTCGACGTGGGTCGAGGTGGTGACGGTTCGAAGACCCTGGGGGGCTCGGCCTTCGTCGGCTTCGCCGCTGATGGAGACGAAGAGGTGGTTGCCGTCCTCGAGGGGCTGCTTCGGATCCTGCACCAGCTCGTGGTGCTGGGGCGCGCCATGGCTGCCGGAAGGGGGCGGCGCCACCCAGTAGAGCATGGCCGCGCCCCAGCCGTTCTCGACCTCGCGTTTCAGCTCGTCCAGGGCGCCGGTCGACTCGCTCCGCAGCCGCTCGAGGTCGTGGGGGAGCAGATTGACGAGGAGTCGCTCGCCCCGAAAACGCTGCCTTCGAGCCTCCACCACCCACGCTCCGGGCTCCCGGCGGATCCGCTTCACGCGATGCGCGAAACGAACGTCCTGCCCCATCCCCTGCAGCGTCTCCACGAAGGCCCACGCGAGACGGCCGATCCCACCGCGGACGTGGCCGGTCCCCCGGAAGTAGTAGTCCATGGTGCCGAGGGCGAAGGCCGCCTCGGCCTCGTGGGCCGAGCACTGGATCGTGATCTGGCAGAGGGCATCGAGATAGGTTCGCAGCGCGGAGTGCGGAGGCACACCCCAAGCGTCCAGCAAGCTGCCGAGGCTGCGACCGAGGTAGGGGAGCAGAGCCAGATAGCGAGGCGCCCGCCGCAGATGGGCGAGGAGCGCGCCGGTATCTTGCCGTGCCTGAGACTGAGACCACGCATTCCGCTTTCCTCGGCTCTTAG
>CAYZFR010000187.1:0-8072 GCA_964477875.1 uncultured Myxococcales bacterium | reverse complement strand
GAGCGGCTGGGCCACCGGGCGTCGGTTCGCGCCTATGATTCCCCCGAGATCGGAACGCATCAGCCGGATCCCCGGCCGAAGTCTTGCAGGAGCTGGTATGGTGCCCGTCATGCGACTCGGACAGATGTGGGCCCTCGCCCTCGCCGGCGCCATCGGATGCTCCGACGACGGAACGGGGCCTTCATCGGACAGCCCCGACATGGGCCCCGCCGACACCGGTGACCTGACCGAGCCCGACATGGGCATGCCCGACACCGGCGACGGCGAGATGGTCCTCGCCCCGACCCTCGACCGGATCCGGCCCACCACCGGGACGGTGGAAGGCGGCGACTTCGTCACCTTGCGCGGCAACAACTTCGAAGAGCCGGCCCGGGTCTTCTTCGGCGAGTTCGAGGCTACCCAGGTCACGCTCCTCGATGCCTTCGCCCTCGAGGTGGTGACGCCAGCCCAGGCCGAGGGCCAGGTCGACGTCCGGATCGAGATGCCCAACGGCGAAGCGGTCCTGGAGAACGCGTTTACCTATACGCCGGTTTTCGAGGTCACCGACGTCATCCCCGACCGCCTGCCCGCCGAGGGCGGCGTCGAGGTCCGGATCATCGGCCGCGGCTTCACGCCCGAGACCCTCGCCCTCATCGACCGCGCGCCCCTCGCGGGCGCCGAGGTCCTGTCGGACACCGAGATCGTGGGCCTCGCGCCTGCCACACGGCCGGGGCGGCCCGAAGTCAAAGCCGTCAATCGGCGAAGCCTCTCCGAACGCCTCGATCTCCTCGTCACTTATCCCACCCCACGGATCGACGACATCGCGCCTCGCACCGGCGCCGCCGCCGGCGGCGAGGTCCTGGCCGTCACCGGCACGGGGCTCGACGCCGTGACCAGCGTTCGGCTGGGGGGCGCCGAGGCCACCATCTTGGCTGCTTCGCCGACCCGTCTCGAAGTCGAGACGCCGGCTCTGCCGCCGGGCCCCGCGGTGCTGGAACTTCTCAGCGCCGAAGAGATCCGCGTCGAGCCGGGGGCCTTCGTCGCCATCGGCAGCGGCACCGGCCCTGCCGGCGTCTCGCCTCGATTTGGGGTTCAAGGGCAGCTCATCACCATCGGTGGCGCCGGCTTCGCCCCCGGCGCGACGGTGAACATCGGCGGCCAGCCAGCGCCGGTTCAGGAGCTGCGGTCCGACCGCATTCTGGCCACCATCGCCCCTTCGGTCCCCACCGGGCTGGTCTCGGTCGAGGTCGTCTCGGGCGGTCAGAGCTTCCTCATCGACGATGCCTTCGAAGTCGTGCCGGCCCTTCGCTTGGACGCGGTGTCGCCCGAGTTCGCGGGGGCCGACGAGTCCGTCGAGCTGACGCTGGTCGGCGCTGGTCTGTCCTCCGTCACCGAAGTGCGGCTCGACGACATCCTCCTCAGCGAGCTGACGGTGGTGAACGATGGGGTCCTCACCGCCCAGATCCCGGGCGGCCGGCACGGGCCGGCCGATGTCCGGGTTCGATCCCTCGGGGGCCAAGAGGCGGTCCTCGAGGCGGGCTTCGCCTTCGAGGAAGACTTCGAGTTCCTGCAGATCGATCCGCCCGACGGCGCGAACGCTGGCGGGACCTTGGTGACCGCTTACGGACGTGGCTTCGATCCGCCGATCTCGGTGAGCTTCGGCGGCGCCGACTCGCTGGATACCGAGATCGAGAACGGCTCCGTGGCCGCCGCCCGTACGCCTCAGGCTCTCTCGGGCCCGGCCGACGTGTCCCTCGACATCGGCGGTGAGGCCGTCAGCGTCCCGGGAGGCTACGACTACTTCAATCCCCGCTCTCTGGTCGGCGGCGGCTTCGGTGGGCCGATCGATGGGGACGTCAACGTGTCCGTGGTCGGCTTCGACGGTGCGCCGGTCGGCGGCGCTACCGTCCAGTTGGGCTACGACGCCGACCCGAGCCTGCGCGCCACCACCAACGCCGAGGGCATCGCGGTGGTCTCGACCCGCTATCTGCGTGGGCCGGTCACCGTCACCGGCGGTCAGAACGGCCGGGAGTTCGTCACCTTCGTCGACATCAACACCCGCAACCTGACCGCCCTCGTCGGCGAGAATCCCAGCCCGCCGCCCGAGGATCAGCCCCTTGCGCTGTGCCCCGAGCCGGTCATGCCGCCGATCATTCGAGGGAGCGTGTTCGGGCTGAAGTCGGAGCTCGATCCTGACGAGAACCCGAACATCGTCCCGGTGGTGACCGTGACCTATTCGGCCCGTGACGCGCTGACCCCGAACCCCGCCAGGATCCCCGGAGCCCCCATGGACGCGCCGCCTCAGGTGACCCAGGTCTTCGAGGAAGGGGACGAGTTCGAGATCGCCACCGCGCGTCAGGGCACCGTGGCCGTCTTCGCGCTGCTGGAGGAGGTCAACATGAACAACCCTGCCGACCGAACCCCGCGCCGCCTTGGCATCGCCCGCAGCGTACCGGTGGCCGTGGACCAGATCACCGACGGCGTCGTCATCGACATGGTCATCGACCTCGACCAGACCTTCCAGGTCAGGCTCGACAACCCGCCCGGACAGGAGGGGCAGGACGCCAACGCCGTGTTCCCCTTCTTGAACCTTCAGTCCGACGGCGTGATCGGCTTCCCGCCTCAGCTGGCCAACGGCGACATCGTCAACCTCGAGAACATGCCCGACCTGGCCCGCTCCGAGTTCATCTACTTGGCCGGCTCCTTCTCGTTGGCGGGGAACGGGGGCCTGGGGCCGCCGTGGAGCCTCAACATCCAGCAGTCCGAGGAGACCGACGAAGGCGAAGACGTGGGCCCGTTCCTGGTCACGCCCCGCATCGTTTCGCCCAAGCGACTGGACGTCGTGGAGGACGGGACCGTCGTCTTCGAGCGAGAGGGCGTGACGCCCGACCTGACGATCGCGCGCTTCGGAGACGCCCTCGGGTTCGTGAGCTGCTGCTGCCAGGACGTCAACGGGAACGGTTTGTGCGACCCCGCCGAGGAACAGAACCCGCAGTGTGCGCCCCCGATCCCGCAGCCCTTCACCCGCTGGAGCTTCTTCGGGCCCGGCGCCCTTCAGAGCATCGTGCTGCCCGAGCTTCCGCCCGGGGTCGACGCCTTCGAGCGCCCGAAGGCCTACAGCTTCAGCCTCCAGCAGGCCTTGGCGCCCCGCTTCACCTTCGACGAGTTCGAGTTCAACGCCTTTTCCCCCTTCTTTTGGCAGTCGTGGACCCAGGTGGACACGGCGGTGGTGATCAAGGAAGAAACCGACTAGATGCGCGCCGTTTTTGGTCTGGTGCTGGCGGGCCTGTTGGGGGCCTGTGGCGCCACTGCCATCGACCAGTGCTCGGGGGACGGCGATTGTCCGCCGGGAAGTCGCTGTGAAGACAGCCGCTGCGTGTGCGTGACGGACGAGGCCTGCGACGAAGGCTTCGAGTGCAACAGCGCGGGCGCCTGTCAGCGCCGGCCTGGCTGTGAGACCAACGCCGACTGTGAAGGCGAGACCTTTTGCGACCTCGGGACCGGCCAGTGCCTGTCGGGCCAGCCCCTCACCCTGGCGTCCTCCTGCAACCTGGCCTCCCACTGTCCGCCCGGCTCGACCTGCGAGGATGGCGTCTGCGTGGAGGGCTGCCGGGACACCGGGGACTGCGTGTTGGGAGAGGTCTGCGTGGATGGTGCGTGTTCGGACGGTTTCGGGGTGTGCGAGGACGACAGCTTCTGCCGCTTCGGCCAGCGCTGCATCGAGGGCGCCTGCGAGGACGATCTGCGGGGCCCCTACTGCCGGGGCTGCTCCGTCCGGACCGACATGAACCCCGATCCCTGCTCCGGCTTTCGGAACTTCTGCCTCATCAACAACCGAGAGCTAGGCGGGGCGACCAACATCTGCGGGGTCTCCTGCGCCACCGGTGAGCCCTGCCCGAACGGCTATTTCTGCAGCGATGTCGTCGTGCTCACCCAGGACCAGTGCTCGACCGACGCCCAGTGCCAGTGCCTCCCCGGCAACATCTTGCCCCGTGACCGGCGCTGCACCCTGCCCGAGCCCTGCCAGCCGACCCTGCCCGACGGCAGTCCGGATCCGAACGCCACCGGCTGTGTGGTGGAAGGCTTCGCGCAGTGCAACGGCGGTACGACCGGTGGCGGCGCGGCCTGCGTGGCGGTGGTCGGCGCCACCGAAGGCTTTTGCACCTGCGCCGACGACAGTCAGTGCCCGGGGGATGCGACCTGCGTCGGTGGCGACTGCTGCGCTGGTCCGGTCGACGATAGCCGGCAGTGCGTCTCCGGCGAGGGCCAGCTCCAGGGCCGCTGCACCTGCAACACCGACGACGACTGCGGTCGGGACACCTGTCGGGCGGCCTCCGCCACCTGCGCCATCAGCGGTATCCCTTGCACGCCGGGGGCCGGCGACTGCCCCCCCATTCCCTGTGTCGACGGTGGCTGCGAGATCGGCCAAAACTGCGCGCCTGAACCCGGTCTGACCTGCTCCGAGCTGACTGCCCCATGAGCGAAGACGCGGCGGGCCGCGTTCAGGCGATCGAACGGATCCAGCGCCTCAAGGCGGCCACCGGCGTGACGAGCGCGGTGCTGGTGGGGCAGGTCTTGTTCGGGGCCTTCGTATTCGGTCACGGACGGGGGCCGGTGCCGATCCGCGGCATCGAGGTCCTGGCCGGCATGTCGGCCGCGCTGCTCCTTTCGCTGCTGTTCGCGCCCTGGTGGGCCCGTCGCCGGGCCCAGGAAGGGGCGTCCTGGGTGGGTCGACTTCGGGAGGGACGCCATACCCGTCGCCTTCTGGTCTTCGATGACTGCTTCATCGTCGAGGGCGAGGTCATCCTCTATGATCAGGTGCTCCGGCATCAGCAGGACGGAGAGCGCCTCACCCTGCGCTACCGCGACCCCAAGCACGAAGGGCCGGTGCACCGGGAGTTCGACGGCCCTGAAGAAGCGGTTCGACGGCTCCGTAGACGGATGGAGAAGGCGCCCGCGCTTGCCGAGGACGGAGCGGTGGCGTAGCCAGGGCGGCCCATGGGCTTTCAGTGCGGCATCGTCGGGCTCCCCAACGTGGGCAAGTCCACCATCTTCAACGCCCTCACGTCGGCGGGGGCGGAGTCGGCCAACTTTCCCTTCTGCACCATCGAGCCCAACACCGGGGTCGTGAACGTGCCCGATCCTCGGCTTCAGGACATCGCGAGCTTCATCAAGCCCCAAAAAATCGTGCCCACGACAATGACCTTCGTCGACATCGCGGGCCTGGTGAAGGGCGCCTCCAAGGGCGAGGGCCTCGGCAACCAGTTCCTGGGCCACATTCGAAGCACCAGCGCCATCGCCCACGTCGTTCGCTGCTTCGACGATGACAACGTCGTCCACGTCGACGGCTCGGTGGATCCGGTCCGGGACGTGGAGGTGATCGAGACCGAGCTCATCCTCGCCGACCTGGAGTCGGTGGAAAAGCGCTGGGCCAACGTCGAGAAGAAGGCCAAGGCCAAGGACAAGGAAGCGCAGCGGATGCTCGCGGCGCTGGGGCCGGTGCGTGAGGGCCTCGGGCGCGGGCAGCCGGTCCGGGCCTTGGAGCTTTCGGCCGAAGACCGAGAGGTGCTGCGGGAGCTCCACCTCATCACGGCCAAGAAGGTCATGTACGTGGCCAACGTCGACGAGGACGGTCTCGCCGGCCTCGACTCCAATCCGTACCATCAAAAGCTGAAGGCCCACGCCGAGCGGGAGGGGAGCGCCATCGTCGCCATTTGCGGAAAGATGGAGGCGGAGCTTGCCGAGCTGGATGCCGAGGAAAAGCAGGCCTTTCTCGAGGACGTGGGTCTGGAGGAGCCGGGCCTCGACCGGGTGATCCGGGCCGGCTACGACCTGCTCGAGCTGCAGACCTTCTTCACTGCTGGCGAAAAGGAGGTCCGGGCCTGGACCTTCCACAAGGGATGGACCGCGCCCCAGTGCGCCGGGGTCATCCACTCCGACTTCGAGCGCGGCTTCATCAAGGCCGAGATCTACCACTACGACGACTTGATGAAGCACCGCACCGAGGCCGCCATCAAAGAGGCGGGGGCCATGCGCCTCGAAGGCAAGACCTACGTCGTCAAGGACGGCGACATCGCCCACTTCCGCTTCAACATCTGAAAGCAGCACCCTAGTCTCTAGCCTAGTGTCCTGAGTCAGTAGAAACTTGAAAAACGAAGGCCGAGTCGAGCTTCGTCCGAGGTGGTTCGACGAAGAGGGCGCGTAGCCGTGGCTACGCAACCGATGAGCCCAAAGGGCGGCCCGAAGGGCCGTCGGGCCAGATCGGGCGAAGGGCGGCCGGAATTCTTCAAGGTTTTGCTGACTCAGGGCACTAGGTTGGCGTGGGGCTTGCGAAGGAAAGCGCCGTGGGGGCGCGCGGTTGTTGGCTCACCCTGGGATTCGTCTTGGGGTGCTCGGGAAGCCTCGGAGATCCTTCGGGCTTCCAGCGGTCCGAGCCGGCTCAGGGAGAGCCCGAGGGGACGCCGGGCTCCGAAGAGCCGGGGGCTACGGACCCCGACCGGGGCACGCCGCCCTCAGGGAGAGAGGGCGAGGTGCCCCCACCCTTCGAGGCTCTGTCTCCGGTGGTGCGGAGGCTGACCCGGACCGAACTGCTGAACTCGGTGGCGGACGTCCTCGACATCCGGCTCAGCGAAGCCGAGGCGGCGCCCCTTCCGGTGGATCGGCCGCTGGAGGGCTTCGTGAACATCTCCACCGGGCAGTCGGTGCTTCCGGACCACGTCCGAGGCTTTGCCGAGATCGCGGAGACGGTGGCCACCCGCGTCGACGTGCCCGCGCTCCGAGATCGCTTCGGGGGCTGCGCCGACACGAACGTCGCCTGCGCTCGCTCTTTCGTCGAGGACCTGGGCGCGGTCCTGTTCCGCCGCCCCCTCTCCGGCGCCGACGTCGCGCCCTGGGTCGACCTTTTCGAGACGGCCTTTGCCGAAGGCCTGTCCTTCGACGAGTCCGTCCCCTGGGTGCTGCGGGGCATGTTGCAGTCGCCGGCCTTTCTTTATCTGCTCGAGCCCGAGCGCGAAGCGGAGGGACCGATTCGTTCGCTGGACCCGTGGTCCCTCGCCAGTCGACTGTCCTATGCCCTCTGGGCGACGGCTCCCGACGCCGAGCTGAGGGCGGCCGCCGCCGATGGACGGCTCGAGACCCAGGCGGGGTTGCGGGCCCAGGTCGAGCGACTGCTGGAGAACGAGGCCCAGGTGCTGCCGGTGCTCGATCGCTACCTCGTCGACTGGGCGCGGATCGCGTCCATCCCCGATGGCGACGGTTTGCAAGCTGAGCTGACCGAAGCGGCGAGCCTGTACTATCGGCGCTTCGCCACCGAGGACGCGGGGCTCTTTGCGATGTTGACCGATTCGTCGGCGGTGCTCACCCCTGACCTCGCCGAAGGCTTCGGCCTGCCGAGCGAAGGCGACGGCCCGAGAAGCTACGACGTCGCCGTGGGCGGCGGCCTCCTGGCCCAGCCGGGTGTGCTGGCCGGGATGACCAACGCCGACGGGGGAGCGGTGGTGGCCCGGGGTCTCTTCCTCGAGAAGCAGCTCTTCTGCGAAGAGGTGCCGGAGCCCCCCGAGAGTCTCCAGGGGGCCATCGAGGCTTTCGCCGAGGAGCAGCCCGCCGGCGCGTCGGACCGTCAGATCAGCGAGATCCGGATGGCCCGGTTCGAGTGCGGCTCCTGCCACGCCGCCTTCGATCCCTTGGCTTTCGGCTTCGAACGCTTCGACTTCCGAGGTCGGATCCGAGACGCCGACGAGTATGGCAACGCGCTGCGGACCGACGGCTGGATCCCGGGCCGCTTCGTCGCCGGCGGCCAAGACCTGAGCTATGGGAGCTTTCGAGACTACATGAAGCAGCTCGCCCAGCTGGAGCAGGTGAAGCGATGCCTCGTTCAGCGGCAGATCGAGTTCTTCACCAGCCGTCGTCTGGAGCCGGCGCAGGCGGCGGCGGTCCATCGAGTGCTCGCCGCGGCGCCGGAGGGCCGCTTCACCTCCTTGATCGCCGCCATCGTCACCGATCCCGTGTTCACGACCCGAAAGGCCGTCCCATGAAGCTCGATCGCAGAAGCCTGCTCCGGGGGGCTGGCACGGTCGCCATCGGTTTGCCCTTTC
>CAYZFR010000186.1:0-8103 GCA_964477875.1 uncultured Myxococcales bacterium | reverse complement strand
CTGCAGATCGACGTCGCCTCCGAGTTCCTGGTGCTGGCGGCCGAGCTCACCCACATCAAGTCCAAGATGCTCCTCCCGGCCCGGGAAGGGGTCGCGGTCGAAGACGACGACGAAGGCGAGACCGAGGATCCGAGGGCGGAGCTCGTCCGTCGCCTGCTCGACTATCAGAAGTACCGAGACGCGGCGGCCCAGCTCGACGATCGCGATCTTCTGGGCCGAGACGTCTTCCCCCGAGTGCCGCCCGAGAAGGAAGAGATCGAAGCGGCCGACGCCGGTCTCAAGAGCGTCAGCGTGTTTCGGCTCGTGGAGCTGATGGCCCAGATGCTCCGCAAGGCGCCGCCCCGCTCCCACGAGATCTCCTACGAGCAGTACAGCGTCGCCGAGCGGATCCATTATGTGATGGCTTTCGGCGACGCTCGGACCGGTCAGTTCGATCTGGGCGAGCTCCTGGCGGGCATCGAGACCCGGGCCGAGCTGGTGGTCACCTTCATCTCGGTCCTGGAGATGACCAAGCTGGGTTTGGTGAAGCTCTTCGCCCGCGAGGACGACGAGAGCGCCCACGCCGAGACGACCGACCCCGAGGCGCCGCTGCCCAGCATCGTCATCAAGATGACCGGGAAGCGCTTCGAGGGCGGCGTCGACGACGACTATCTGGGCTGAGCCGAAGGCTGGCAGCCCGGGCACCAGTAGGTGCTGCGTCCGGCGTCGCCCTGGCGGCGCATGCGGAGGGGCTCGCCGCACACGAAGCATGGTTCGTCCATCCGACCGTAGACCCAGTAGCGTCCGCCCGGGGCGCGGTGGGTGATGCGGGGGTAGCCGGTCAGGTTGGACAGCATCAGACGGCGAGCCCGGAGCATGAGGGCCCTCAAGGTCTCGTCGCTGGAGGCGGAGACAGGCCGGAAAGGGTCGAGCCGCTCCAGAAACAGGGACTCGGACTTGTAGACGTTGCCGATCCCGCAGGCGACGTCCTGGGCCATGATCACGTCGCCGACGGCGTCCCCGTTGCGCTGGCGCATTCGCCTCGTGACTTCCTCCAGATCGGGGGCCTCGGAGAGCAGGTCGGGACCGAGCCGCGACAAGAAGCGATGGCGCTGGAGACCCTTGGCGGTCAGCAGCTCGAGCACCGGAGCGTTGAAACAGACGGCCACGTGGGCCGCGGTGTCGAGGGCGCAGCGGGCCTGGTGCTCGGGCCGGCGCCAGGGCTCCCGCCGGCGATATAGATGCCACGACCCCGTCATCCGCATGTGACTGTAGAGCACCCGGCCGTCGGAGAAGTGGATGAGGAGGTTCTTCCCCCGGGACTCGACCCGGGCAACCTCCAGGCCCACCAGGCCCGAGCCCTCTAGCTCGTCGAGGGTGGTCCGGAAGCGCTCTACCCGGCGGCCGGTCATGGCGCCGCCCAAGGTGCGGGCGGTGCGGAAGATGGTGTCGCCCTCGGGCATCGCTCAGGCGTCGCGGAGGCTCCGGCGCTTCAAGAAACCCCGGCGGGAGCTCCCGAAGCCCTCTGCCTCCAGGGCGGGGGCGAGGGCGGAGGCGTCGGCAGGCTCCCCGTCGATCTTGCCGACCAAGAGGGCTCGCCGGCCGCCCCGATGGGCCAGTCGTCCCAGGGCCTCGGCCAGCGCCCGGGCGCAGTCCTCTCGCTCCGGCGAGTGCGCGGGGAGAAAGGTGGTCACACTCTTCTCGCTTCGACCGACGTAGCCGATCAGCCGCCCCCGATGGAGGATGACGAGGGCGCCGCCGGCCCGCTGGGGACGAGCGCCGTCCTTCTCGGGCCAGCGCACGGCGGCGCCATAGGGATTCGCGGGGTCGGTGGCGGCGAGGATCAGGGCCGGGGTCTCTTCCTCGGCCGCTTCGCCGAGCTTTTGTTCTCGCCTGAGCCGGTCTTCGGCTCCCGGCAAGGCGAATTGCGTCGCGCCCATGCCCTCGATGAAGTAGCCGCGGCGCAGCTTGCCGGCCTCTTCCATCGCCTTCAGGACCGGGTAGATGGTCGAAAAGCCCCCGGGCACGCCCTCGGCGTGGACCGCCTCCCGGGTCAGGACGCCGTGGCGGTCGAGGAGCTGCTGGGTGAGAGCGGTCCGGCGCTTGGTCAGGGCCTCGCCCTCGGCGAGGGGCGGTGAGAGCAGCGACCACCGGCCCTCGGAGCCGGGCGGACCGAGGCGGCGGCTGCGAAAGCTTCGGCCCGGCCGCCCCCGCCCGGACGTCTGTCGCTTTCGGGGCCCGGCGAGGAGGGAGCGGAGCGGCGCCAGGGTGTCGTTGGTGAGCTCGCCCGACCAGACGAGTCGCCACAGCGCGTCCACCAGATCCTGGGGAAAGGCGCCGAAGCGACCGGCGAGATCCGAAAAAAAGGAGGCGCCGCTGTCTCGAAGCATGTCCCGCAGGCGCGCTTCCATCTCCCCTTCCAACGGCTCGGGGGTTGGGGCGAGCAGGGGGTAGTGGTCGGTCAGATAGAGCGCGATCCGGCCGTCGTGGCTGCCCACCGGCTCCAGGCCCCGCCACACCACCTCGCCCGCCGCGCACAGCTCGTCCAGGTCCCGGGGGTGGTAGCCCTCCACTCGGGCCGGGAGGATCTCGGTCTCGAGGGCGGCCGCGCTTAGGGGCGCCCCTTGAAGTTGCTCCACCGCCCCCAGGACGGCGTCGAGGCCGCGGCCCGGGCGGTCGACGCCGTGCCAGAGAGGAAGGAAGCGGCCCAGGGCCTCGGGGGAGACGGGCTCGACCTGCTTGCGGAGCTTGGCGAGGGCCCGGCGCTTCAGCGCCTTCAGGACTTCGTGGTCGCAGTACTCGGTGCCAGCGCCGCCGGGGAGGAACTCGCCTTCGAGGAGCTTCTCGCTTTCGACCAGTCGGCCGAGGGCCTCCTTCGCCGCGGCAGGAGGGAGCCCGTAGCGCTCCCGAAGCTCCGTCACGGTGAAGGGGCCCCGGGTGCGGGCGAAGCGACCGACGAGGTCGCCCAGCGGATCTTCGTCCGACTCCAGAAAGGCGGCCGGCAGGCCCGGCGGCAAGGCGACCCCCAGCGCGTCTCGGTAGCGGCTCGCGTGCTCGGCCGCGACCCAACGCTCCTCTCGGGCGACCCGGATCCGGACCACCCGGCGCCGGGCCGCGAGCTCTTCCAGCCACGTCGAGAGCTCGCCCTCCAGCGGGCGGCTCGACAGCTCCGCAGGCGTCAGGTCGCCGACCGCGAGGAGAAGATCGTGCACGTCATCGGCCGCTCGAAGGGGCCGGTCTAGGCGCTGGAGCTGGCGGACATGGGCATCGATGCTCTGTGCGTCGAGCAGCTCCCGCATTTCGGCTTCGCCGAGGAGCTCCCGGAGCTGGGCGTGGTCGATGCTGAGGACCTGGGCCCGCCGCTCGGCCAGGGGCGCGTCCCCGTCGTAGATGAAGTTCGCGACGTAGGAGAAGAGCAGAGAGGAGGAGAAAGGAGACGGCAGGCGGCTGTCGACCACGTGCACCTTCACCTCCCGGCTCCGGATCTTCTTCAGGATGTCGAGCAGCCCCGGGAGGTCGAAGACGTCCTTGAGACACTCCCGATAGGTCTCGAGGATCATCGGGAAGCCATCGAAGCGAGCGGCCACCGAGAGCAGGGAGGCGGACTTGCGGCGCTGGGCCCACAGCGGGCTGCGGCGACCGGGCTGACGCTTGGGGAGGAGGAGCGCGCGCCCCGCGTTCTCGCGAAAGCGGGCCGCGAAGAGCGAGGTGCCGCCCAGCTCCTGAACGATGTCGGTCTCGACCTCCTCGGGGGCGGGCAAGAAGAGCTCGGGGTCGGGGGGTTCGTCGGCCTCGGGAAGCCGAAAGACGATGCCATCGTCGGACCAGATGGCGTCGACCTCCACGTCCCCGCTCGCCCCTCGCAGCCGCCGGCTCACGGCCGTCGCCCAGGGCGCGTGGACCCGAGCGCCGAAGGGGCTCAGCACGCAGACCCGCCAGTCCCCGATCTCGTCGGTGAAGCGCTCGATGACGAGAGAACGATCGCTGGGGAGGACCTGGGTCGCCTCCTTTTGGTCCCGGAGGTAGTCGAGCAGGTTGCGGGCCGCCCGATCCTCTAGGCCGCAGTCCTCGGTGAGGCGCTTCATGGCCTCCGGCGCCTTGGCTCGCTCCAGCTCCCGGCTGAGAGCGCCGATCGCCAGCCCGAACTCCAGCGGCCGACCCGGCCGGTCGCCGTGCCAGTAAGGCATCTTGCCGGGCTCACCCGGAGCGGGGGTGACCAGGACCTGGTCCGGCGTGATGTCCTCGATCCGCCACGAGGTCGCCCCGAGCAGAAATACATCGCCGGGTCGGGACTCGAAGACCATCTCTTCGTCGAGCTCGCCTACCCGGCGCGCCTTCCCCTCACCGGCGATGAACACGCCGTAGAGGCCTCGGTCCGGGATGGTGCCGGCGTTCACCACCGCCACGCGCTTGGCCCCTTTTCGAGCGCTGAGGGTGTTCGCGATCCGGTCCCAGGTGATGCGAGGTTTGAGGTCGGGAAAGTCGTCGGAAGGATAGCGGCCCGAAAGCATGTCGAGCACGTTTTCGAAGGCCGGCCGCGGAAGCTCCGAGAAGGGCGAGGCCGAGCGAACCAGATCGTACAGCGAGTCCACCGGCCAGTCTTCCATCCCCACCGCCGCCACCAGCTGCTGGGCCAGGACGTCCAGCGGGTTGCGCGGATAGTAGGTGGCCTCGACGTGGGCCTCCCGCATCCGCTCCGCCACCGAAGCGCAGGCGAGAAGATCGCCCCGGTACTTGGGAAAGATCACGCCTTTGGAGGAGGCGCCGGCGGTGTGGCCGGCCCGACCGATCCGCTGCATGCCCGAAGCTACCGAGGGCGGCGCCTCGATCTGGATCACGAGATCGACGGCGCCCATGTCGACCCCCAGCTCCAGCGAGGAGGTGGCGATGATGCAGGGCAGAGCGCCGCGCTTGAGCTGGTCTTCGATCTCGGCTCGGGTGTCTTTGGCGATGCTGCCGTGATGGGCCCGGGTGAGGGGCTCGCCGGCCTCCTCGTTGAGGGCGGAGGACAGCCGCTCGGCGAGACGACGGCTGTTCACGAAGACCATGGTCGAGCGGTGAGCCCGGATGAGCTCGACCAGCCGAGGATGCATCGACGGCCAGATCGACTTTTGGCCGCTCCCCATCCCCGGGCCCTGGGCGGCGGGGCCCGAGGGCAAGGTGTCGAGCCAGGCCTCGTCGTCGAGCGCTTCCCGTGAACCGCCGTCGTCCTCTTCGCGTCGCTTCTTCGCCGAGGCGGGACCGTCCTCGAGCCGCGTCATGTCCTCGACCGGGACTTCGATCAGGAGGTCGTAGGCCTTCTTTCGCCCGGCGTCGACGATGGCGACCGGCCGGGGCTGCAGCCGGTCGCCTTCGACCTCGGCCCCTCCCAGCAGGCGAGCGACCTCGTCCAGGGGGCGCTGGGTGGCGGACAGGCCGATGCGCTGCATGGGGGCGGCAGGGGGCGGGTCGGCCTGGCGCCGGGCGTGCTCGATGCGCTCCAGGGTCAAGAACAGATGGGCGCCCCGCTTGCTCGCCACCATCGAATGGATCTCGTCCACGATCACGGTGTGAACGCTTCGCAGGATGTCCTGCGCCTGAGAGGTGGCCATGAGATAGAGGGACTCGGGGGTCGTGATCAGGACGTCGGGCGGGTGACGGAGCATCCGCCTCCGCTCTGCCGAAGGCGTGTCGCCAGAGCGCACGCCCACCGTCGGCACGCGGAGCGCCTCCCCCGTGCGCTCCGCGACCTTCTGGACTCCGACGATGGGGGCCCGGAGGTTCCGCTCCACGTCGACCCCGAGGGCCTTGAGCGGAGAGACGTAGAGCACCTGGCAGCCCTCCGCCGCCGGCTCGAACATGACTCGGTCCAGGGCCCACAGAAAGGCGGCCAGGGTCTTGCCGGACCCGGTGGGGGCGAGGAGGAGCGTGTGATGACCGCCCCGGATCCGAGCCCAGCCATCGACCTGGGCCTTGGTCGGCTCCCGGAAGGCCTCCTCGAACCAGGTCCGCACCGGTGCGTGAAAGTGCTCGAGCGCCTCCACCGGACGTGGGTCATACCGCCCCCTTCCATCCCCGGCGAAGGACAACCACCCCTCTCGCACCGGAACGGGCCCGAAAGGCGGCGGGAACAGTTGACCCACTTCGTTCGGGGCCGTACCTCGGCGGGCTCTGATGGCCTTGGGTCCGGACCGTCTTCGCTCGATCATCGAGTCGATCTTGATGCTCTCCCCCGAGCCCGTCCCGCTGGCTCGGCTGGTGGAGGTCATCCAAATCGAGGACACCCAGACCGAAGCCGACGACGTCCGGGCCGCCATCGCCGAGCTGCTGGCGCAATACCGGGACCCGGATCGTCCCGTGGCCCGGGGCATGCGCATCGACGAGGTCGGGGGCGGCCTTCAGTTTCGGACCACCCCCGAGAACGCCCAGTTCGTGCGGCGCTTCTTGGCCGCCAAGCCCCAGCGGCTCTCCAAGGCTTCGCTGGAGACCCTCTCCATCATCGCCTACCGCCAGCCGTGCACGAAGCCGGAGGTGGAGTCGGTGCGTGGGGTGGACGCCACGGCCGCGATGCGAAACCTCCTCGACCGAGACCTGGTGAAGATCCTGGGCAAGCGCGAAGAGGTCGGCCGGCCGATCATCTACGGCACGACGCCTTATTTCCTGGAGTTCTTCGGGCTCAAGAGCCTCAACGAGCTGCCGAGCCTCCGGGAGTACCACGAGCTCGACGCCGAGAATCAGGGCCAAGTGGATGAACTGGACGAGGCGAGGGGGCCGTCCATTCAAGAGCTCGCGGCGGCGGCGTCGACCCTGGTCGAGCCCGACGAGGCCGACCCCGATCTCGACGCGCTCGACGCGGCCGTTCGGGCCGCCGAGCACGTCACGCACAGCTCGGACCTGGCCCTCGATCCGGCCGGCGGCGCTGAGAACGGCACGCCTAGCGCTCCGAAGCCGGAGGGCTGAGACGGTGGCCGAGCTCAGACTGCAAGTTCACTTGTCGCGAGCCGGGGTGATGTCCCGGCGCCGGGCGGAGGCCGCCATCGACGAAGGCCGGGTGGCGGTCAACGGAGAGGTCGTCACCCAGCAAGGGGTCAAGATCGACCCCGAGACCGACCGAGTGGAGCTGGACGGCGAGGTGGTGGGACGGCCCCAGCACCCGGCTACCATCATGCTCCACAAGCCGGCTGGCGTACTCACCACGCTCGACGATCCCCGGGGACGCGAGACGGTGGCCGACCTCATCGACGAGCCCTATCGCTTCGTGCCGGTAGGTCGGCTCGACTTCCATACCGAAGGACTGCTCCTGCTGAGCACTGACGGCAGCCTCGTCCACCGCTTGCTCCACCCCTCCTATCACGTGCCCAAGGGCTACCGCGTGAAGGTAGGAGGCGCCGTGTCCGAGGCGACGCTCGATCGGCTCCGGCAAGGCATCGAGCTCGAGGACGGTCCGACGCGGCCCGCGCTGGTGGAGGTCCTGGAGCGGAGCCCTCGGACCACCTGGCTCGAGATCGTGGTCAGCGAAGGGCGCAACCACCTCGTCCGTCGCATGGTGGACGCGGTCGGGCACGCGGCGCGGCGAGTGGTGCGGCTCGAGTTCGGGACCCTCGCGCTTCAGGACCTCAAGCCGGGTCAGTATCGATACCTGTCGCCGGCCGAGGTCGACGCCCTGTACCGGACGGCTCGACTCACGGCGAAGAGCCAGCCGCCTCGCTTTGGAGAGGTCGGGGTCCAGCCCTTGGGGAAGGCCCGCCGCGGGAAGGGCAAGATCCCGGGTGACGGGGCTCCGGCCCGCCCAGCGCCGCCTCTCGAACCAGGCCGCAAGAAGCGTCTGACGAAGGGGCGAGCTCGTCCGCCCGACGCCCCCCCGGTGGAGGACGAGCTGCTCGGGGTGGGCAAGAAGAAGATGGATCCGAAACCTCGCTTGCGGCCGGACGGCGTGCCGGCAGGTCGGCCTTCGGGCTACCCGGAGACCCGGGTGTGGCGGAAGGTCGGCGCCAAGGGGGCGGGCCCACGACCGATGGTCGCCGAAGAGACGGAGTCGCCTCGCCGGAGTCGTCCCGACGACCGCGGGGGCCGCCCGGACGACCGCGGAGGGCGCCGGGACGATCGCGGGGGCCGCCGGGACGATCGCGGGGGCCGCCGGGACGA
>CAYZFR010000185.1:0-8132 GCA_964477875.1 uncultured Myxococcales bacterium | reverse complement strand
GAGATCGTTTCACGTGACTGGAGTTCAGACGTGTGCTCTTCCGATCTCCGGGCTCCGCAATCGGAGTTGCGGGGTCGACGTCACCGGGGGCGCCGATCTCGGCCTCGCCGCAGCCACAGAGCAGAAGGAAGACCAGCGTCCTGCGCATCGTTCCAATCTAGGCGATTCGAACGAGGCCTTGGAAGATGTAGGAGCGCACCGCAAGGCACTTTTCTTTGCTTGGATCAGTGGACGTCGAGGGGCGCAGACCCCGTTCGCTCAAATATGCGGCCGTCAGACCCCAGGCTAGCTGAAGGGAAATGTAGGGCCACGGAGGGCCTTGAAGCAGACCAAGCGTGAGAGACGATTCGGGGGCCTTCAGCTTGATGAAGAAGGACCTGACGGACTGAAAGTGAGCGCGCGCTGAAGCGCTTCCGGGAGGGGAGCGACGGGGTCCTTGGCCAGCAGGCGCGCGTGGAGCGAGACCTTCGCCGCTTGCTCCAGAAACTCGAGGCGATTCAGGGCCGTCCGAAGGTCTGGTCCCACCGTCACCGATCCGTGGCGGGTCAGCATCAAGACGTCTTGGACGGCGATGGGGCCCTCGATCTGGCGGGCCATCTCTTCGGTGCCGGGCTGCACGAGCGGCAGGCTCGGGACCTCCCCCAGTTCGACCAGGGCCTCGGGCATCAGCGGTTCGGACAGCGAGACGCCGGCCACGGTGTGCGCGATCGCCAGGGGCGGATGGGCGTGGATCACGGCGCGAACGTCGGCGCGGGTTCGATAGGCGGCGAGGTGGAGTTGGATCTCCGACGAGGCTCGACCCGAGCTCCGAGGCCGGCCTTCGGGGTCGGTTCGGACCATGTCCAGGGGACCCAGCAGTCGCTTGCAGCGACCCGAGGGCGTGATGAGGAGGTCACCGTCGGGGAGGCGGACCGAGACGTTCCCGTCCGTGGCCACGATCAGCCCTCGTTCGTCCAGAAAGCGGCAGGTCTCGGCCAAAGCGCGGCGCGCCCGGCCATCGGCCTCGTGGGCCGAGAGGAGCAGATCCTCGGACATCGCCAGGTGAAGGGAGCAAGGTTCCAGTTCCGTGCCAAGCCGACTCGGCCGGCCGAGGAAAGATATCGTTGCCTGGCCCGGCCAGAGCAGGAAGGCTCCCAAGAATGTCTGGATCGTCGTCGTTTCGCGCCATCCACTGGCGCTCGGGGACCATCACCTTGCTGGACCAGACCGAGCTTCCCACCCGTGAGGTCTACGTCGAAGCCCGCAAGGTCGAGGAGGTGGCCCAGGCCATCGAGCGGATGGTGGTCCGAGGTGCCCCCGCCATCGGGATCACGGCCGCCTACGGCATGGTGCTCGCCGCCGAGCAGAGCCACGATCTCGCCGCCGCCGACGCTCGCCTTCGTCGCACCCGCCCCACGGCGGTGAATCTGTTCTGGGCGCTGGACCGGATGGCCCGGGTCTGGCGCCAAGGGGGGACGGCCGCCGCCATGGCCGACGAGGCGGCGCGCATCGACCAGGAGGACGCGGCGTCTTGCCGTCGCATCGGCGAGCTTGGCGCCGAGCTCGTTCCGGACGGGGCCCGGATCCTGACCCACTGCAACGCCGGCGCCCTCGCGACCTCGGAGCTCGGTACGGCGCTGGCCGTGATTCGCGTCGCCCACGCCCACGGCAAGCGGATCCAGGTCTTTGCCGACGAGACGCGCCCCGTCCTTCAGGGGGCGCGCCTCACGGTGTGGGAGCTGATGAAGGACGGGATCGACGTGACCCTCGTGCCGGACGCGGCGGTGGCCCATCTGCTGTTCGAAGGGCAGGTGGACTGCGCCATCGTGGGGGCCGACCGCGTGGCCCGAAACGGCGACGTCGCCAACAAGATCGGCACCCGAGGGGTCGCCTGCATGATGCGAGCCCACGACAAGCCCTTCTTCGTGGCGGCGCCCTGGTCTACCTTCGATCGCGAGCTCAGCGACGGGCGCTCGATCGAGATCGAGGAGCGAGATCCCGACGAGGTTCGGCGGATTCGCGGCGTCGACATCGCCCCTCCGAACGCCAAGGTCCGCAACCCCGCCTTCGATGTGACCCCCGCCGCTTGGGTGAGCGACCTCATCACCGACCGGGGCCGCACCGGTCCGGACCTGGAGGCCGGGTTGGCCCGGCTGATGGGCCCCGAGTTCTCCGATCGGACGCCGCCCCGGCGGCCGGTCGCAAGCTGAGTCTGGGCCCGCGGGCCCGCAATTGCTCGACCTTGGATGGGACTCGGGCGACCTTCCTCCAGTGCGGCGGCGCCTCGGACAGCTCGGTCTCCCGGCGGCGCTCCTCCTCATCGCCGGCCTGGGCACCTGGTGGCTGCTGCGGCCCGACCCTAGTTCCGACTTCGAGGCTCCAACGCCCCCCGAGCCCATCGTTCGAGTGCAGGTCGTGGAGCTGTCCACGCAGCGGCAGATCGTCTCCGGCTCGGGGGCGGTCGGCGCCGCCCGCAGTCTCGCGGCTTCGGCGGCGGTGAGCGGCCAGGTCGCGTGGCTCCATTCCAACCTGGAGCCGGGCGGCGTGATCGAGAAAGGGCAGGTCTACCTGCGCCTCGACCCTCGACCCTTCCAGCTCGAGGTCGACCAGCGCAAGGCCGAGCTGGTCCAGGCCGAGGCCGACCTGGCCCGAGCCAAGGGCCAGCATCGAGCCGCCCAGCGCAGCTTCGAGCTGCTGCGCGGGGAGGGGGCCGACCTCGATCCGGCTTTGGCTCGACGGGAGCCCGAGCTTCGGGCGGCCGAAGCGAGACTTGCCGGCGCTCGGGCGGCCCTCGACCGAGCCGAACTCGACCTGGCCTGGACCCGGGTCTCGGCGCCCTTCGACGCCCTCGTCCTCGAGAAGATGGTGGAGCTCGGTGAGCAGGTCGGGCCGAGCACCGAGCTCGCACGCTTCGCCGCCGCCGACGTCTTCTGGGTCCGGGTGCCGATCTCGCTCCGGGACGCGGCCTTCGTCGAAGCGCAGGCGGTGGGACGGCGAGTGGAGGTTCAACGCACCATGACCCCAGGGGCGGAGGTGCTGGAGGGACGGCTCGTTCGGATCACGGGCGCCGTGGACGAGGTGGGACGGCTCGTCGACGCCTTGGTCGCCCTCGACCAGCCCTTGGCCGCCGAGCCACCCGTGAAGCTGGGGGAGTTCGTCGACGTTCGCTTCCAAAGCGATCGTCAGGTCGCCGGCGTACGGCTGCCCCGCCGCGCCCTCCGTGGCGGCGACCAGGTCTACGTGGTCGACGCCGAAGAGAGCCTGAGGGTCCGGCCCGTCCACGTCGCCTGGGGCGACCGAACCACCGTCGTCATCGATGATGGCCTCCGCACCGGCGAGCGCGTCATTACCTCGCGCATGGGGGTGGCTCTGCCCGGGATGTCGCTGGAGGTCGCGCCCCCTGCGCCTCCGACGGGGACGAGGGGATGAGCGCAGGCCCGACCGAGGCCAACACGGCGAAACGAGAGCGGGGACCCATCGCCTGGATGGCCCAGCATCCCGTCGCCTCCAATCTGCTGATGCTGCTGCTGGTCGCCGGCGGCCTCCTCTCCAGCCAGGTCATCCGTCGAGAGCTGATGCCCGACGTCAGCTTCGACAGCCTCGTGGTGTGGGTGCCTTATCCCGGCGCTACGCCCTCTCAGGTCGAAGACGGCGTGGCCATCCCCATCGAGCAGGCGCTGCTCGGCGTGGACGGGGTAGCGAGCGTGTCGGTGTCGGTGGAGGCGGGCTGGACCTGGATGCGGGCCGAGGTCGAAGATGGGGCCGACATCGGCCAGACCCTGGACGCGGTGAAGAGCGCCATCGACCGACTCCAGACTTTGCCCAGCGGGATCGAGCGGCCCGCCGTCTCCATCATGGAGCGGGACGAGACCGTCTCTTCCCTGGTCCTGCACGGACCGGCCTCGCTGTCCGATCTCCGGACGGTGGCCGAGCAGGTCCGGGACGACCTGCTCGCGCTCCCCGAGATATCCAAAGTCCGGGTCCACGGCATTCCCGAGCCGCAGATCCACATCGAGGTGGCGGAAGAGGTCCTCCGTCGTCACGGCCTGGCGATTCAGGACGTGGCCGACGCCGTCCGCGGTGCGGCGGTCGAGATCCCCGGCGGTCGGCTGGAGGTGGACAGCGGCGACATCCTCCTTCACGTCGATCAGCGCAAGGAGCGCGCCTTCGAGTTCGAGGATATCGTGGTCCTCAGCCGCACCGATGGGACCAGCCTCCGCCTGCGCAACATCGCCAGCGTCCGGGACGGCGTCGAGGACTCGAGCTGGGGGAGCTTCTACAATGGAGCGCCGGCGGCGCGCATCGCCGTCTATCGGGTCGGGGACCAGCGCCCCCTCGCCATCGCCGAAGCGGTCCAGGCCTATCGCCAGCGCAAGGCGCTGCCCGAGGGCCTCACGCTCTCGTTGTGGGAGGACCGGAGCGAGGCCTACGCGTCACGCATCGATCTCCTGAGGAGGAACGCGCTCATCGGGCTGGGCCTCATGCTCCTGCTTCTCGGCCTGTTCTTGGAGCCGGGCCTGGCTTTTTGGGTCACATTGGGGATCCCGGTCTCCTTCCTCGGCGCGCTCTGCCTGCTCCCCGGCCTCGGGGTCTCGGTGAACATGATCTCCTTGTTCGGCTTCATCGTCGCCCTTGGGATCGTGGTCGACGACGCGATCGTGGTCGGAGAAGCGGTGCACAAGCACCGGCAGGACGGATTGTCACGGGCCGCCGCCGCGCTGGCGGGGGCGCGAGAGGTCGCTCATCCGGTGACCTTCTCGGTGATAACCACCGTGGTCGCCTTCATCCCCATCGCGCTCCTCCCGTCGGAATACGGCCGTTTTTTCGTCTTCATCCCTGCCGTCGTCATCCCGGTCTTCTTGGTGTCTTTGCTCGAGTCCTTGTTCGTGCTCCCGGCGCACCTGTCGAGCCGGCGCCGACTGCGACTTCCCGACTTCCTGGAGGCGCCGCAGCGCCGCTTCAGTCTGGGCTTGGAGCGCTTCGTGGAGCGGGTCTATGCGCCGAGCCTCGACGCAGCCCTACGGTTCTGGCCGAGCACCCTCGCCGTGTCCGTCGCCACCTTGATGCTCGCCTATGGCGTCTGGATGGGCGGGCACGTGCGCTTCGACTTCTTCCCCAAGATCGAAAAGGACGTGGCGATGGCCGGGATCCAGTACCCGGTCGGGACGCCCAACGAGCAGACGGCGGAGGCCATGGCTCACATGACGGCTTCGGCCCGGGCGGTGGCGGAGGAGGTCGACGGTCCCCTCGTGCGCGGCATCCTCGCGACCCGGGGGCACGGCTTCAGGGTCAAGGGCGGCGGGAGCCAATGGGGGTCTCACGTCGGCACGGTCGCCGTGCAGCTGATGCCGATGGGCGAGCGCCCCATCTCGACCAAGGCGTTCTCGAAGCGCTGGCGCAAAGAGGTGGGGCGCATCCCAGGTGCCGACAACGTCGCGTTCCAGTACAGCTCCAGCTTTGCTGGCGCCGGTGCCCTCGACGTCGAGCTCGGACACCCCGACTCGCAGGTCCTGGAGATGGCGGCCGAGCGCCTGGCCGAGCTCATGGCCGGCGTGGAGGGCATCGTCGACGTCGACGGCGGCACCGGAGAGGGGCGGGGTCAGCTCGACTTCGAGCTCACCACCGTGGGGCGGGACGCCGGTCTCACCTACGCCGACTTCGCGCGACAGCTCAGGAACCACTTCTACGGCGCCGAGGTGCTGCGACTGATCCGAGGGCAGTCGGAGCTGAAGGTCTTCGTCCGCCGTCCCCTCGAAGAGCGTCGATCCGAGCACGATCTGCAGCAGATGATGGTCCGACTGCCCGAGGGCGGGATGATGGCGCTCCGGGACGCCGTCGACATCGAGCGGGAGTCGGCGCCGTCTCGGCTGAAGCGTCGAGACGGCCGGCGCATCATCTCCGTCTCCGCCGATGTCGTGAACGCGAAGATGACGGCCGATGAGGCGATGGCGCTGCTGGCTGAAGAGCTTCTCCCCCGGATCCAGGCCGAGTTCCCCGGCGTCGACTGGAGCTTCGGCCGGGAGAAGGAGAAGCAGGACGAGACCCTGTCCGCGCTACAGGTCGGGGCCTTGGTCACCCTCCTGGCCATGTTCGCCTTGCTGGCCGTCGCCTCCCGGAGCTATCTGCAGCCCCTCCTGGTGGTGGCGGCGGTCCCCTTCGGAATGGTGGGCGCGCTGGCCGGACACCTTCTCCTGGGCCTGGACCTGAGCCTCGTCAGCGTCCTCGGGATGGTGGCCCTGGCCGGGATCGTCGTGAACGACTCCCTGGTTCTGGTGGCGGCGGTCAACGACGCGCGCGCCGCCGGCATGGGTATCCTGCCCGCCGTCCGGGCGGGTGCGCGCCGCCGCTTTCGGCCCATCGTCCTCACCTCGCTCACGACCTTCTTCGGGCTGACGCCCATGATCTTCGAGACCTCCGAGCAGGCCCGTTTTCTCAGCCCGATGGCGGTCAGCCTCGGCTTTGGCGTCCTGTTCGTGACCGTCTTCGCGCTGTACGTGGTGCCGGTCCTCTACGTCGGCGTGGAGCGGCTGCGCAGCGGGTTCGGCTCACCGGACGCCGGCGAATGAGGCGGTGCCCATCGATGTCGGGGCTCCCCGCCGCTCAATCGCCCTGCGGACGTCCATCATGTGGGTTTGTCCTGGGCGGAGTCCGGTCAAGGCCACTACATTGAAGCCATGAGCGAAGAGCGCAGGTCGACGGTGGCGATCGCGGGGGCGACCGGCTTTGTGGGGCAGGCCCTGCGATGCGCGCTGGTCGAGGACTTCGAGGTCATCGGCCTCACCCGTTCGCCGACCCGGGCCGCCATGAAGGACGACGACGGCGTCACGTGGCGGCACTGCGATCTCTTCTCGATGAGCAACACCGCCCGGGCCCTCGAAGGCGTGGACTACGCGATCTACCTCGTTCACTCGATGATGCCTTCGGCTCGGCTGGACCAGGCAAACTTCATGGATCTCGATCTGTTGCTCGCCGACAACTTCGCCCGCGCGGCCGAGCTGCAGGGCGTCGAGCAGATCGTCTACCTGGGCGGCATCCTGCCCAAGGACGAGGAGCAGCTCTCGCGCCACCTGGAGAGTCGTTTCGAGGTCGAGCGGACCCTGGGGGCCAGGCAGAGCCCCGTCACCGCGCTCCGGGCGGGGCTGGTCGTCGGCCCCGGCGGCTCCTCGATGAGCATGATGGTGAACCTGGTCCGTCGCCTCCCCGCCATGATCCTGCCCAAGTGGACCCAGAAGAAGTCGGCCCCGATCGCCATCGACGACGTGGTGCGGGCGGTCCGCTACTGCCTGGGCCGGGCGGACACCTTCGGCGGCATCTTCGAGCTCGGTGGACCCGACACCATCACCTACCAGGAGATGATGGAGCGGACGGCCCGAGTCCTGGGCAAGAAGGTGCCGATGGTTGCGGTCCCGGTCTTCTCGCCCACCCTTTCGAGGCGGTGGGTCTCGGCGGTGACCGGGGCCCCAGACGCCTTGGTAGGACCGCTCATCGAAAGCCTGGAGCACTCGATGATCCCCGAGGACAACCGGGTGGAGCGTTGGCTGGTCGAGGACGCGACGACCTTCGATGAGGCCTTGCGTCAGTCTCTCGACGAAAAGGGTCGGGTGAAGCCCAACCCCCGCTCGAAGATCCGCGTCTCGGACCAGAACAAGCTCAAAGAGATGAAGACGGTTCGTTCGGTCCAGCGCATGCCTCGGCCTCCCGACCGAGACGCCCGCTGGGTGGCGGGGGAGTACATGCGCTGGCTGCCTCGCTTCATGTGGCCCTTTCTCGAGGTGCGCGTGAGCGAGCAGGGCGTGGTCGGCTTCTGGCTCCGATTCATCAAGCTGTGTCTGCTCGAGCTGACCCACGCGCCCGAGCGTTCCGAAGACGACCGCCAGCTCTTCCGGATCACAGGGGGCGTCTTGGTCGACAACGAGGGCCCCATCCCAGGCCGATTCGAGTTTCGGGAGGTGCTCGATCGAGGCGTGATCATCGCCGCCATCCACGACTTCAAACCCCGACTCCCGTGGTACGTCTACAACTTCACCCAGGCCGTGGCGCACCTGATCGTGATGCGGGGCTTCGGCCGGCACTTGGGTCGGGTGCAGCCCGAGCTCGCCCAGATCGCGCCGGCGAAGCCAGATGCGCAGTCCTCATCGAAGGCGGCGTCCTAG
>CAYZFR010000184.1:0-8148 GCA_964477875.1 uncultured Myxococcales bacterium | reverse complement strand
TCCTCGACAGTGCTGCCTCCTGGTCGGTCACGAAGACGACGGCGGCGGCGGTGGTCGCCTACCATGCCCTGCACGCGGAGCGGGTTCGAGCTTGAAGGGCTTCGACCGGCTCTGGCTTCACCCCGGGCAGCGTCCCGCGGCCGTCGACGCCCGTCTGAACCAGGCCCTGACCCAGCTTCGCCTGCCCCCCCGCCTGCTTTACGACTCCCACGCCCAGGCCGGGCGATGGCTCCGCTACCATGAGGCCTGGTCTCCGGCCCGCACCGACCCTCGGGTGGAGGCGCTCTATCCGAGTCTGGGCCGGCACCTCCGAGCTCGCCCCTTCGTCTCTTTCGGCTGCGGCGGCGGCCGGAAAGACCTCGCCATCCTTCACGCGGGCGGGGGCCAGCGCTATCTGGCCGTCGACACCAGCGTCGCCCTGGCGGTGGGGAGCGCAGCCGCCGCCTCCGACGCGGGTTTCGATGCGACGGCGCTGGTGATGGATCTGGAGGCGCCGGCGAAGCGGTCGGCCTTTGGAGACGATCCGGTCGTGTTCGGCGCTCTGGGCTTGGTCCCCAACTTCGAGCTGGATGCCCTCGGCCGAACGCTGGCCGAGCTGCTTCGGCCCGGCGACGGCCTGATGCTCTCGGCCAACTTGGGCTCGGCCGAAGACCCTACGGTCCACGCCCAGTACGACAATCCCGAAGCCCGGCGCTGGATGATGGGCGGGCTGCTCGAGCTCGGGCTCGACGCCGGCGCTCTATCGGTGCGGGTCGAAGGGCGACGGCTCGATCGGGTTTTGACCCGCATCGAAGCCAAGGTTCGGCTGAACATCTCTCAGACCATCGAGCTCCCTTTTCATCGCGCCGAATGGCCGGCCGAGACCGAATTCGTCGCCTTCTTCTCCAACCGGCTGGCGCCAGTCGCGGCGGGCGAGCGCCTGGGCCGGGCTGTAGGCCGTGCGCCGGTGGACCAAGCCGAGACCGCGGTCGAAGGGGTGTACTGGTTCGAGGCCTGAAGCCGCCGAGCCCTCAGGCTTGGGCGCGATCCACCATGGTGGGCGACGACGGCTCGACCGGGAAGCTGTTGGGCATGTGCCGCGGATTGAACAGCGAAGGCCGGTAGTGGTGGTTCGCGTGGAAGTAGATCCCAAAGAAGATGCGGTTCCCCAACCAGTACACGCCGTGGTCGAGATTCACGGGACGGAAGTCGTGGGTCGGGGAGAAGCCGTTGTGGGTCGACCAGTTGAAGTGAAAAATGAAGATGCCGCCCAGCACCGCGGTCGGGAGGAAGACGGCGAAGAAGAAGGCAGGCCCGAAGAGCATCATCCAGAAGGTCAACAGCAGCGCGCCGGTGCCGAAGCTGACGACCGCCCTCAGCTTCTCGTAGCGACGGTTGGCGGGGGTCTCGCCGTAGGTGTCGTAGTAGGCCTTCTGCAGCTGCTCTTCCACCGTGAAGATGGTGCGCCACGCGTAGGCCCAAAAGCTCGGAATGACCGGATGGGGATCCTTCTTCTCGTCTTCGGAGTAGATGTGGTGCCGCTGGTGCACGATCTCCCAAGAGGCGAAGCGGGTCACCACCCAAGCGCCGCAGACTTCGCCCACCAGTCGGTTGATGGATCGGGGCCAGGCTTTGTGGGTCGCGTTGTGCACGAACACGTGTCCCATGATCTGGGTGTAGAGCGCGACGGGGAACGCAAGGAGGAACCAGGGGCTCAATTCGGGGGCGAAGCCCCGGAAGCCAGTCGCGGCCATCAACCCGATGCCGACGAGCAGAAGGGCCGCCCAGGTCCCGTCGTACCAGAGGTAGAAGTGACGGTTTTGCCGGAACTGCTTGTAGGGCAGCGACGTCATCGTTTGGATCAGGGTCGTCAAGGTGTGCTCCGGACTCGGCGGACCTACACGAAAACGACCCGTGGGTCTATCTGCGTGCACTTTCTGTAAGCTCCCGATATCGAACGGGTGGTCGGAGCCACCGGCCCTTCGGCAGGGATGGCTTGAAGCCTCCGCGCGGCCCTGTTACTTGCCGCTTCGTGAAGGTGCTACGACACCCTGCGGACAAGCGTCAGCTCGGCCTCACCGCCGCCTACATGGCCGTCCTGGCGGCCGTATACTTCGTGCCCGCCTGCCGAAACCCGGTCTTTTTCGTGCTGGCCTGCGCCCTCAGCTTTGTGAACGCGATCATCATCCACAATCACCTCCACCAGGGTATCTTCACCAAGAAGTCGTGGAACGACGCCTTCAAGCTGATCCTGAGCTTCGGCAACCTGTACCCGGCGTCCGCCAACACGCCTTCCCACAACCTCGTCCACCACCACTTCGAAGATGACGGTCGTCCGGACTGGGCCTCCCCCGAGCACGTCCAGTTTCGCTGGAACCTCCTCAACCTCGTCCACTTCCCCAACGTGGCGGGGCCCAACACCTTCGACGGCGTTCAAAAGTGGGGCGCGGTGCCGGGCCGAGATGCGTTTCGGCGCCAGTACCAGCGAGAAACCTGGTTCGCATTCGGGCTCACCATCCTCCTCGCCTTCTTCGACTTCTGGACGACCCTGCTCTTCATCGTCCTGCCCCAGCTGTGGGGCGCCCGGGGGATCCTGCGTATCAACCTCATCCAGCACGACCGCTGCGACATCGAGTCGGAGTGGAACCACAGCCGCAACTTCGTCGGCCGCGGGTTCAACTGGCTGATCTGCAACAACGGCTACCACACCATCCACCACAACCGGGCGGGTCTGCATTGGTCGGTCCTCCCCGAGGCCCACCAGCAGGAGGTGCGGCCGCGGATCGACCCCAGCCTCGACGAGCCGAGCATGGCCGGCTACCTCGCCAAGACCTACTTTTTGCGCTTCGACCGTCCGGCCCCCAAGGACGTGGCGGCCGCTGAGCGCGCCGTCACAGCCGGGGACCTGGCGTCGCGAGACACGCGACGAGCCGAAGCCGAAGCGGCGGCCCTCGCCTGACGGTCCACCCGTGGATTTCCAGCCCTGGGTGGCGCTCCTCGCCCTGGGGGCGCTGTGGCTGAACGGCCTCCTCATCGCCGCGGACGCCCTTCGCCGCCGGGCCTGGATCGGCCGGGAGCGTGGCTTCCCGGTGCTGGAAGAGCCCCGCGCAGGCGCCGACGCCTGGATCCGAGTCCGATCCCGAGGCGGAGGCTGGGCGCGTTGGGAGGTCGAACAGCGGGGACGCCTCGACGGGGGAGGCCGTCTGAGCTGGCACGACCGGGCCTACCGCTCCGAGATCGACGGAGGTGAGGCCGAGTGGGCCGGGCAGCGGGTGCAGGTCGCGCCCGAGGAGCGGGTCGAGGTGTGGCCGGACCACGCAGCGCTCCGAAGGCGCCTAGCCGAGGGCCTGGACGCCGAGGCCTGGAAGCGGGCCGCCAAGGGCCGGGGCCTCATCCGCACCCTGACGACCGAGGTGGGCGAGGGGCCGATCTGGGTCGGCGGCCGCTGGACCCGCAGCGAGGACGGCTGGACGGTCTCGGCCCCCGCCCCCCGCCCCCTCTTGGTCGCCTTTCTGAACCCGAAGGCCTGGATGGACCGGGCCCGGGCCGAGCTGCTGCTGTTCGCCTTGGCCACCATCGCGGCCCTGGGGCTGCTGACCGTGCTCTGCCTCTGGCCGCCCATCTTCGGCCCCGTCAGCACCGCCGGAGGCGCGCTGGCCCTGATCTACTTCCTGCTGATTCAGCCCGCCGGCACCTGGATACGCGGTCGAAACGTGGAGCCGGCCCGACGGAGCGTCGAGGGCCGGGTGCCGGCCTCGCTCAACCCAAATTCCAGCCACCGCTGACTACGATGTTGGTCCCCGATACGTAGGCCGCCTCTGGAGAGAGCAGATATCGCAGGGCGCCCACGATGTCGGCGAAAGCCCCCTTGCGTCCCTTCGGAATGGGCTCCCCCGGCGCCCCGACCGAGTTCTCGAGGAAGCCGGGCGACACCATGTTGAAGCAGACCTCCCCCTCGCGCTGGGCCCAGGTCCGGGTCAAGACGTGCACGCCGAGTTTGGCGATGTGATAGGGCGTCGCCTGGGCCCGGGCTTCGATCCGGTCCGCCCCCGAGTCACCGATGCTGATCACGCGCCCCCTGGCTGCCCGCAGCCGGGGAAGCAGCCGCTGGGTGAGGTCGAAGTTGACGGTGCAGGTCAGCTCGAACACGCGACGAAAGCGCTCGAGGTCGATGTCCTCGATGAAGGCCTCGGGGTACACGCCGAGGTTGTGCACGAGAACGTCGAGGGGTGCAGGGCCGAGGGCTTCGAGCAGGGTCGTTCGCCCTGCCTCGTCCTTCAGATCGACCTGAACCACATGAAGGCGTGCCCTCTGCGAAGGCAGCGCCCCGGGGCCGGAGCGAACTTGGGTCCAAACCTCGAAGCCGTCCTCGAGCATGGCCTGGACGATGGCCGCTCCGAGCCCGGAGGAGCCGGCCGTGACGAGGGCCCGCTTCACGCCCGGTACATCTCCAGGGCGTCGAGGACGCGACGCACCTTGAAGACCTCGTGGGTGCGGAGGACGTGGGTGCCGCCCAAGGCCGCGAGCACCGCAAAGAAAGGCTCGGCCGCCCTCCGTTCCTGGGCCCCGAAGGCCTCGGGCGCGTGGGGGAGAACGTTGAAGACCGGCTTGCCGAGCCGCCACATCCGGAAGGCGTGGAGGAAGGTGCGCATCTGGTGGCTGACCCGCTCCCGGGAGTCCTGGAGGTTTTTGTAGTAGAAGCCGAGGCCCGGATCGACGAAACACTCGTGCACGCCCTTGGCCGCCGCCCGGCCGAGCAGGTCGCGAAAGTAGTCCTCCAAAATGGGCACCATGTCCGCGCTCTTCTCGAAGGCTTGCGCCTCTCGGGGGTTGTCGCCTTGAACGTAGCAGAGGATCACGCCCGCCCCGAAGCGAGCGGCGAGCGCGAAGACCTCGTCGGCCTCCTTCATGCCGGTCAAGTTGAAGACCTGGGCCCCCGCCTCGGCGCAGCGTAGCAGCACCTCGGGCCGGTAGCTCTCCACGCTCACCAGGGCCCCGGCCTTCACCAAGGGTTCGACCACCGGCAGCAGCATTTCCAGCTGCTGCTCGGCGTCTTTGCGGGCCGCGTCGGGGAGCGTGGATTCGGCGCCGATGTCGAGGATGACGGCACCATCATCCAACAGCTGCTTGCCTTTGGTGATCGCCTCCTCGCTCGTTCGGCAGACGGACTCTCGGTACCAGCTGTCGGTGGACAGATTGATGACCCCGACGAGCTGGGTCCGATCGAAGCGGAGCGCCCGGCCGCCCAGCTCGAAGCCCGGCACCTCGTGGTTCAGGGCCTCGCCGTGGTCCCGCAGGATGGCCGCCAGATCTTTCAGGTCGAGCACGGTGGGGCTTCATCACCACCGGCGGCCCTGGTCCATCGAGCGGTTCCATTCGGCTTCGTCCGGAGACCCGATTGGGGCATGGTCGCGGACATGTCCGCGCTGAAGGAGAGGGTCGACGCCCTGAGCCGGCGGCTCCGCCCTCACTACGCCCGCTTCACGGAGGGCGCTGGGAACACCGTGCTCATGACGGCCCACAGCCACCAGGCTTGGCCCGATGTCTCCCGCGCCGCCCACCTTCGCGCCTGGGACGACGCGGCCCGATGGGCCGACGCCAAGTGGACCCACGTCTTCGAGGAGGTCCTGCCCGAGTTCCAGCGCCGGGTGGTGGCCCGATTGGGCAGCGCGCGCGCCCACGATCTCGCCATCGCCCCGAACACCCACGAGCTGGTCTACCGCCTGCTATCCTGCTTTCCCGAAGACGCCAGGGTGGTCGCGACGGGCGCCGAGTTTCATTCTCTGCGTCGCCAGCTGACCCGCTCCAGCGAAGACGGCCTCTCGGTGGAGTGGGTCCCGGCGGGCCCCGGGCTGGCCGACCGGCTCGGGTCCGCCATGCGCGCCGCGCCGACCCAGCTGCTCGCCCTGTCTCAGGTCTTCTTCACCGACGCCTCGGTCGTGACCGACCTGGAGGCGATCTTGGCCGACGCCCACAGCCTGGGCGTGCCGGTCCTGGTCGACACCTACCACGCCTTCAACGTCCTCCCCATGACCGCCGACCGCTGGCCCGGAGAGGTCTACGTCGTGGGGGGAGGCTACAAGTACGCCCAGAGCGGCGAGGCGGCGTGCTGGATGCTCCTGCCTTCGGACTGCCGGCGGCGGCCCCGGCACACCGGCTGGTTCGCCGACTTCGAGCACCTGGAAGCCGACGACGGGGAGGTCCGCTATGGACCGGGCGGCTTTCGCTTCATGGGCTCGACCTTCGACCCGACCCCCTTCTACCGAGGCCAGGCGGTCCTGGCCTGGATGGACGAGCAGGGGCTGAGTCCCGAGCTGCTGCGCCGCGCGAGCCAGGACGGGACCGAGCTGCTGATCCAGGGTTGGGAGGCTCGGGGGCTCGCCTCCAAAGGCCTCGCGCTGGCCTCTCCCCGGGACCCCGAGGCCCGGGGAGGTTTCGTGACCTTTCAGCATCCGCGGGCCCAGGACCTGTGCGCCCAGCTCGGGGAAAAAGGGATTCGGACCGACGTTCGAGGGCTTCGGCTTCGCCTCGGCCCGGCGCCCTACACCTCGAGCTCCGAGATCGAGCGAGCCCTCCAGACCCTCGCAGAAATCCTGTAGTCTGAAGGGGTGTCTCCGAACGACTGGGTTCTCGGGATCGACTTGGGCACCACCAACACGGCGGCGGTGGCCTTCGGCCCCGACCGCCCGGGGCCTTTGTCCATTCTCCACGGGCGCCAGAGCCCGGTCCTCCCCAGCGTCGTCTCCCTGAAGAACCCGGCCACCCCCCTGGTGGGCTGGCTGGCCAAGGACATGCTGCTGACCGACCCGCTCACCACCCTCTACGGATGGAAGCGCTTCCTCGGTCGCCGAGAGCAGAGCGAGTACGTCAACCGTCACCGTAGCCGCTTCCCCTACCGGATCCACGAAAGCCCCCAAAAGCGCCTCGGCGCCGTGGTCCACGGGCAGGTGGTCGACTTCCACGAGATCGCCCGCCTGGTGCTGGACCAGGTTCGCCGCCAGGCGAGCGCGGCCCTTCGGGCCGAGGTCCGCCGCTGCGTGATCTCGGTGCCGGCGCACTTCGCCAAGGCCCAGCGAGACGCGGTGCGAGAGGCGGGGACGGCGGCGGGCCTGGAGGTGCTCCGCCTGGTGAACGAGCCCACCGCCGCCTCCATCGCCTTCGCCATCGACCAAAAGCTCGACAGTCGGGCCCTGGTCTTCGACCTCGGCGGCGGCACCTTCGACGCCTCGGTGCTGGAGCTGGTCGACAACATCTTCGACGTGAAGGCCGCCGACGGCGAGTCCTTCCTGGGCGGCATCGACTTCGACCGGGCGGTCATGGACCACCTGGTGGAGCACGTGAAGAAGACCGCCAAGTTCGATCCCTCCGAAGAGCCGGTGGTGGCCCAGCGCCTGCTCAACGCGGCCGAGGCCGCCAAGTGCGCCCTGAGCAATCAGCTCAGCACCCGGATCCACGTCCCGATGGTGGGCCACGACCGCCGCGGCCACACCTTCGACCTCGACGTGACCTTGACCCGAGCCGAGCTGGAGGCGGCCACCGCCCCCTTGGTCGAGCGCTGCATCGGCATCGTGGAAAATACCATCGCGCAGGCCAACCTTCAGGTACGAGACATCGACCACGTGGTCGTGATCGGGGGGCAGTCGCGCATGCCCCTCGTTCGCCGCCGCATCGCCGAGACGCTGGGGCAGGAGCCGCTCACTCACCTCAACCCCGACACCTGCGTCGCCCACGGCGCGGCCCTGGTGGCCCGGAGCGAGAGCGACCTCTCGGGTGCGGTGCTCCTCGATGTCTTGTCGGTCCCGATCGGGGTGGTGTTT
This sequence comes from uncultured Myxococcales bacterium, assembly GCA_964477875.1. Taxonomy (GTDB): domain Bacteria; phylum Myxococcota; class Kuafuiibacteriia; order Kuafuiibacteriales; family Kuafuiibacteriaceae; genus Kuafuiihalomonas. Next base: position 352 of record CAYZFR010000184.1, on the reverse strand, counting down.
CCGGGCGGAGAGACGCGCTTCGTGTTCGAACGAAACGACGCCCTTCCAGCCCGACGCCGGGTGCCCCTTCCCCGGCCGCGGCAGGGCCAAGGTGTCTCGATGGGCCTGTGGCAAGGCGTCGACGTCACCTCCTCCGACCGCCAGGTTTTGGGTGTGCTCCACGTCCCGCCCCACCACTTCCGAGACGGTACCGACTTCGCGATCGAGATGAACCTCGACGAGCAGCTTCAGCTCGACGTCGCCTTCGTCAGCTCCATGGAACGCGTCCCCCTCGTCCTCAGTCCGTCCAGAGCGCCCTAGGGGTGTGCTGAAAAACGGCTTCATCCGTCTGGCTGGCGGTCTTTCCGTGGAA
>CAYZFR010000183.1:0-8151 GCA_964477875.1 uncultured Myxococcales bacterium | reverse complement strand
CCTGCGCCGGGAGCTTCCGGGCCCGGAGGAACCAGCTCTGGCAGATCGTCCTCTCGAAGAGCGGCGTCCGGGGAGGTTACCGGTCCGTCAGGTAAGAGGGCATCGATCCATGGTAAATGAGGCCCTTCGGTTCTGGGCCTGGAACCAAACTTCTTGACATTCAAGGTAAAACCAAGGTATAAGACATCAAGAACCACAAAGGCCGCACTCCACTTTCGTCTCCGCCTCCGACCTTTCGCCCCCCGCCGCCTCCACGACGATTCCGGCCCTGCTCCCCTCTGCGTCTCGGCCTGTCTCCGGGTCTTTACGCCTCTGAACACGGAACCCCGGCTCGGCATGCTGGAGCCGCCTCTGCGTGTCAACAGGAGGCGGACGGTCGAGATTCCGGTCACGCGGGCATCGAGAGGGATCCAGATGAATGTCTGGGAGCCTGAGAAGATCCTGCTGTTCCTCGCGTTCTTCATGCCCGGGTTCATCTCGATCAAGGTATACGAGCTCATTGTGGCGACAAGGTTTCGGGACTTCTCCACTTCAATCCTCGAGGCCGTCGGCTACAGCGTGTTGAACTTTGCCGTGCTCTCCTGGCTCATCCTTTGGATCAGCTCCCCAGGTTTCAGCGAGAAAAACCCCGCGTCCTACTCCATTAGCATCGTTCTGATTTTTTTCGTGATCCCTGCCTTGTGGCCCCTCTTGTTCGTCCGGATGTCCAGGTGGAAGGTGTTCAAGAAACATATCCTGAGCCCCATCAACATGCCCTGGGATGAGGTGTTCAGCAAAAGAGAAGCCCTTTGGGTGATCATCCACATGAAGGACGGACGCAAAATCGGGGGAAAGTATGGTGCCCGCTCCAGGGCCTCCGCGTTTCCAAACCAGAGACAGATCTACCTGGAGTCGTTGTGGCGACTGGATGAGAACAATGCGTTCCGCGAAAAAGTGGAGAGAACGAGGGGTGCCGTCTTTTTCCAGGAGGACATTTCGATCATTGAGTTCTTCGAATGACAGGAGGAAGACATGGTCGACAGAAGAGACAGGGATTGGTGGGAGGAGGATGAGTGTTCCATCGTCCATGATGAGCCGGTTCAGAAAAAATCCTATCAACCTCCGGACGACATACTGGATGACGGCGATCCCCCGAGGGGCGGCAGCGGGGTGCCCGATGGGGAATCGGGCTGATGGATGAGGAAAGGAGGGGAACATGGCCGGGAAGGGGGTCGGTGAGGATGGCGGGCCCAAGCGCGCTTATGAGAAGGCGCTCGCCGCCGCCGGGACCCTGGCCAAGAACGACATGGACCTGAAGAAGGTGGAGAAGCACCTGGCGACCTACTGCCGGGCCTGGCCGGTTCTCGAACAGGTCTCCTCATGGAGGTGGCGCCTTGATGGCTCCCGTGCTGTCCTTGATTTTTACATGGTGTGACCGACTCAAAACCCGATTCTGGAAAAGGAGGAGAACCATGGCCGAGTTCAGTGTGCAGGACGAGATCCTCGCGTTGCAGCTTCCGGAAATGCTCAAGAAGATCGGCGAGGCGGTGGACCACGCCAACCGGGGCGTCAGTGAGTTCCACATCTACGAGGCGGAAGCGGAGCTCCGGATCGCCATCCACGTGAAGCGCGACCGCCAGGTGGAGGCGGGCCTCGGGGGGACCCTCTACGGCATCGGCGTCAACGCCAGCTACCAGAACCAGTACGGTTACTCCGCTGAGGGATCGAGCCTGATCAAGCTCAAGTTTAAGGCCAACCCGAAGCCGAACGCCGGGCAGGGTGCTGCGGAAGACACCCAAGGGAACGGCTGATCCCAGGCCCGTTCGCACAACCCAACTCTGAGCCGGAGTCGACGTCATGGCAAAGAAGAACGACAAGGAGCGAGGCGGACCTCCGACCGAAAAACCTTCGGGCCCGCGAGGTGTGGATCCCGGGGAGCTTCCCACGCTTTCGGACATGCTCATCGGGTTTCAGAAGTCCATGGCCAGGGTGGCCCAGGCCACGGCCAGAACCACGAGAGAGGACCCGCTCTTCCTCTACGGCCGTCGCAATCTCTACTACATCGACGAGGTGGACGTGGAAACGGTGGTGCACATCCGGCCGGACGAGGATCCCGAGGCTGCGGGAGAAAAGAGCTTCGAGCGGATCCGGCTTCTGACCGAAGACAGGGGCCCCCGAGAGGCCGGTGAGTCCTCCCCGGGCTGGACCCGGCTCCGGTTCAAGCTCGTGGGACGCTATCTGGACGAGCTGCTGGACCGGCCCAGCCTGTTCCTCAGCCTGGCCGAGTATCGGAAGAGATACCGGGATTACCGGATCGTGTTGAAGGCCTTGAAGGGGGACGGCACCCCGGACGTGCACGACGACATCACCGTCGAGGTGCTGCCCGACGGCAGGAGAGGGGAAGGCGCACGGGGGGTCTTCTCAGGGCTCGCGACCAACGAGCTGGGGGTCCTGGAGCTGCGTCTGGTCGTGCCCAAGGACGCCGAGGCAAAGGCCGCAGTCAAGCTCGGCTCCAGGAAGCTGGGGGACGTCCCCCGGGGAGACAGCTTCGTGGTGCGGGCCTGCGTCAAGGGGGTGGATCCGGAAACGAAAAAACCGGTCGAGCGGGTGACCGCCTATGCGCCGCTGGTCATCGATCGCGGCGAGTTCGAGGCAGACGATCATGACTGAAAAAAAAGAGACGGAGCAGTTTGTGAACGCATCCGTGCGCCTGGAGGAGTTTTTCGAGTCCCTGGTGCGGTCCGTGGCCAGGGGGCAGAGCGCGCTCGAGCAGTACTACCGGGGGACGGCGGAGGGCCGGCAGTCCACGGTGGCCTACACCATCCCTTCGGTGGCGCTGGAGGTGAAGCTCAACTTCACCGTGACCACGGACAGGGGGATCTGCTTTTTCTTCAAAAAGACCAAGGAGACCTCGACCGAGGTGTTCAGCTCCATGAAGCTGAACCTGGCCGCGGTACCCAACCCGGCCGTTGCAGCGGAGCAGAACACGGAGAACCGGACACCTGCAGCCCCCGAGACGGGTTTGAACATCGATGTGGGAGACATCGGGCTCTGAAGCAAAAGGGGCTGTCCGATCGAGCCGCCCCGGGCAGGTGACGAGGGACGGTTCATGGGGGAGGGCTGGTCATGGCTTCGGAAAACGGGAAGAAAGGGTTTACGAACCTGTTCGCCAAGGTCTTTCTCTACGAGCTGGCGTACGTGGAAAAACGGCGCAAGGCCCTCGGCCTGGACCCTCAGCCCGTCATCGGGGAGCAGGAACGACTGCTCGAGGCGCTGGGTGATGCGACCCGGGTGGCGCCCGACCCGACCCGGGTGGCGCCTCAGACGGGCATTCGGCCCAGCGCCAAGGCCGAGCTGGCGGGCCTCGCCTTGTCCGGGGGCGGGATTCGTTCGGCCACCTTCAACCTGGGCGTGCTTCAGGGGCTGGCCCGCCTGGGCGTGCTGCGCTGCTGCGACTATCTGTCCACCGTGTCGGGGGGCGGGTACATCGGGTCCTGCCTCAGCTCCCTCCTGGAGGATCCCCAGGCCTTGGTGGAGGAGGAGGGGTTTCCGTTCCGCTTTCAGCGCAAGACGAAGCCGGACGAGCGCAAGACCGTGAAGCACCTCCGCGAGCACGGCAACTTCCTCGCCGTGAAAGGGAGCTTCCTCGAGTATGCCCGCATGCTCGGAACCTACCTGACGGGCCTGATCCTGAGCAACCTGTTCCCGGTGGGCCTGCTGATCCTGGTTGGTTGGGGCGTCCATGCGTTGGCGGCGAACCCGGCCTTCTCCAAGGGTTTCGACAACGCGTGCTTCGTCGTCAGCCTCTGCAGTGTCTTCCTGATGGTCGTGGTCCGCGGGTACGGCGCCACCTGCCGGCGGGAGCTGGACATGGAGGACAGGAGAACGGCGCAGAACATCAACGCCGTCCTGGCGGCCGTCCTGGTCGTGTCGGGCGGTCTGGGGCTGGTCGCGCTCCTAGCCGCCCACTGGGACGAGGCCCGGGGCTGGGTGGTGAACCTCCTCTCCGGCGTCTCCGTCGCCTCCGCCCTGGGACTGATCGCCGGTCTCGTACAGAGCAAAAACGAGAAGGTGCGCGCGGTCCTGGGGATCTTCTTCCGGGTGGGCTGGGTGCTCCTCCTGCCCGCTCTTTTCGCCTGGCTGCTTCGGGTTCTGGCCACGGCCGAGGCCTACGAAGGGATGGCTCTCTTCTGGACGCTTCTGGCGGCGGTGGTGTTTCTGGCCGCAAGCCTGCTCATCGACACCAACCGCACCTCTCTCCACCACTTCTACCGGGACCGGTTGAGCGAGGCGTACATCATCAAGGTGGACAGGAGCAAAGGCTCGGCCACCCGGGTCGTGTCCAACGAGCCCCTTCGTCTGTCCCAGCTGCACGAGGAGGGGAACGGGGCGCCTTACCACCTCATCAACACGACCTTGAACGTGCCGGGAAGCACGGATCGGTATCTGCGGGGACGGGGGCCGACTGCTTCTTCTTCTCCCGGTACCACGTGGGATCGGAGTGCACAGGCTACCGGAAAACAGAGGAGTACAACGTCGGCAAGACGCGATTGGCCACGGCCATGGCCATCTCCGGAGCGGCCGCCAGCCCGCAGATGGGAACGTCCACCAACAAGGCCCTGCGGGCGCTGCTCACCCTGTTGAACGTGAGGCTGAACCGGTGGATGCCCAACCCCAACCCCGCGTTCAACCTGAACGGGAAGGCCGTGTTCTGGCCCTGGTACTTCCTCAAGGAGATTCTGGGTGAGGCCAACGAGAGGGACGAGCTGCTTAACCTCTCCGACGGCGGGCACCACGAGAACCTGGGCATCTACCCGCTCCTCAAGCGGCGATGCCGGACCATCATCGCCTCGGATGCCACGGCGGACCCGGAGTTCGCCATGAACGACCTCGCCAACGTGATCCGCAAGGCGCGGATCGACCTCGGCGTCGACATCACCATCGACACGGCGGACCTCCGTCCCGACCCCGAGACCGGCCTGAGCAGGACCTGCTGCGTGGTCGGGGACATCCACTATCCCAGCAACGATCCGGACGAGGCCCTCGGCCGGCTGATCTACATCAAGTCGGCGGTCACGGGAAAGGAACCGGAGGATCTCCTGGCCTACCGCAGGAAGAACCCGAGCTTTCCCGATCAGACCACGGGGGACCAGTTTTTTGACGAGAACCAGTTCGAGTCCTACCGAAAGCTCGGCGAAATCTCCGTCCTCGATGGACTGGAATCACATCTCGATGATCTCTGTCCGAACACCTACTCCTCATCTACGGGGACTGGTGCGCCGTCAGAGGAGCGAGACCATGCGTCTTAGATGGATGGAGGTTTGCACGGCCCTTTGCCTGCTTTGTTTGCTTGTCATGGCCGGTTCCCGGGCTGAGGCGACGACGTACGCGGGCGATCTGGGATCATCCAGCTCGAAATTCCTTCGAGGACATTACGCGGACGGATTCCATTTTGATCCCGCTGGAGGCGCAGATCAGTACAGCATCGAGGTTTCGTCACCGGAGTTTGATACCTACCTGGCGGTGATATCCCCCGACGGAACAACCTATGTCAATGACGACTATGAGGGCTCGACCCAAAGGTCGTTTCTCCGCCTGCCACGGGATGTCAGGGGAGCCTGGACGCTTCTGGTGACTTCCTACAACCGTCGTGCGAAAGGAGCATACACCATTACGGTTCGCCCGAAGGGCGATCTGAAGAGGCTGCAAACCTGGGCCCTGGACGCCAAGCTTTTCGCAGAAGTTTTCGATCGCATTCAATCCGTTGGGGTAGAAAAGGAAATGACGGCCGTGAGAGAAACTTCAGCGCCAACCGAAATGGCAGGGGCCAACGAAATGGCCGAGGTGGGAGTATCAACAATCGGAGCCATTAAAGGAATGCAATCGGCGTCAGCGCCGAGGGTCCCGGAGGGTTTCGCTCTTTTCCCCTGGCCTCCACCACATGCGTCCGCGATCAAGGTGCTGCCGAGAAGCCTGGTCATCGGCGATGGAGACGAAGAGCCCACCCTGCACCATGTGGATACGCGCCTGTCGGCGGCCCTTCAAGCTGCGGGATACCACGACAAATCCTATTACGGGGTGCCGGATGGATTTGCCCTCGTGACCCGGCTCGAGAGAATCGACGGGGATGGTGCGCCTCTGGGCGGGGTGGCTCGCTGGGTTACGGAGATCCCGGCGATCCACAGGTTCTCTCTCAGGGAGTATGTCCGGGCGCTCTTTGGTGCGAGGGTCGGCTACTTTCGGCTACTCGTCTTCATTGTCACCTCTCACCCCTTCGTTCAGAGCGATGAAGAGACACGCCTCAGAACGGCGAACAGGTGGCTTCATCAGGGGGCCAACCTGATTCCCGAATCGATCGCGGCCAAGCCTTACACCCCACGACACCAGACCACCGTGCTGGTGTATGAGTTTGAAAAGGTGAGGGCAAGCAGTGTCACCCAGGTGCGGGTACCCGGTCGGTTCGATTGCGAAAACCATCTACAACGATCCGGCATTCTATCGCAGCTGGAGGAATAGTCATGGGAATACCGATGCAGCAATGCAAGAGGCGTTTGGCGACACTCTGGTTCATATGCGCGGGGGGCCTCTTCCTGATCGTGCTGTTCCAGACGTTCTTTGGGCACTACGGGAAGAGCGTCAACGATGCCTGGGGCTGGCTGCTGCCTACGGTCCTGCCCACGCTTTCCCTGATCGTGGGCGTCCTGGTATCCGATGCCCTGGGAAAAGGAATCAGGGTGGAAACCGTCGACAAGTTCCTGTTTAAGCTCACGTTCGGCCTTTCAGCGACGTACCTCTTCGCCGTCTTTCTCACCATAGCGATCCAACCGGTTGCAAGGACGTCTCCCCCCGAACTCATGAAGCAGTCCAACCTGTGGCTCGGCCCGTTTCAAGGGCTCGTGAGCGCTTCCCTTGGAGCCTTTTTCGTGAGGAAGGGCAAGGAAAGTGGATAGACGGTCTCTCCGGGCTGGGAGCGAGAGCCAGGCCGATCGCCGACTGTTGGGCCGAGGCGGCAACGAACGGTGCGGCTTCCCCCACTCCCAGGGGTCTTGTGCCGCACTCCTTCCCCCGTCTTCCTCAGGGCGGCACCTGGAGGGCTTTGGCCATGTTTTGCGATGTTCGCACCGGCGGACATCCCCCGATCAAGCCGTCACGCCTCCCCTTCCTTCCGGACCGCCTCCTTGATTCGGCCCTCCCCTTTGTTGTATACCCCCATGAGACCTTCTTCCTCCGGGCCGGGCGAATCCGGCCCGGCCCCCTGGAGCCGTCGCACCATGACCCCAGCCGTCCAGGCCGCCCAAGAGGCCGGCATCCCCTTTCGCCTCCACGAGTACGATCACGACCCCGGGGCGGACTCCTACGGGGACGAGGCCGCGGCCAAGCTGGGCGTCCATCCGGACCGGGTGTTCAAGACCCTGGTGGCCGCGAGCGGGGACGGCGGCCTGGCCGTTGCCGTGCTGCCGGTCTCGGCCCAGCTCGACCTGAAGCGCTTCGCCAGGGTTCTGGGCGCCAGGAAGGCGGCCATGGCGGACAAGAAGGATGTGGAGCGGGCCACCGGCTACGTCCTGGGCGGCGTGAGCCCCCTGGGCCAGAAAAAGCGCCTCCGGATGGTCATCGACGATTCCGCCGGACGGCACGACACCCTCTACGTCAGCGCCGGGCGCAGGGGGCTTCAGATGGAGCTCGCCCCCCGGGACCTGGCCGCGCTGACCGGCGCGGCCTTCGAGGCCATCGGGAGGCCGGGTCGCTGAGGCTCCGGCCGCCGTCCGTGGCGGAGCCCCCACAAAGGGGTAAACCTTTCAACCCTTCATTGCCGGACCAGGGAGAACGCCATGCCTTACGTGAACATCAAGGTCACCCGGGAAGGGGTGACCGCCGAGCAGAAGGAGCGGCTCATCCAGGGCGCCACCGACCTGCTCGTGGATGTGCTGGGAAAGAACCCCAAGACCGTGTTCGTGGTGATCGACGAGGTGGACACGGACAATTGGGGCGTCGCCGGGAAGACCGTCACGCAGCTCAGGAAGCAGGATGGGTAGGCATCAGGATCCGAAAAGCCGGCCCATGCACCGGTTTGACCAGGGAATCGCCGTAAGGAGAGAGGGCGAGGGCTCCTACCGGGGGACCGTCACCGCGGACTGGTCGATCAACGAGAACCCCAACGGCGGGTACCTCATG
>CAYZFR010000182.1:1713-8153 GCA_964477875.1 uncultured Myxococcales bacterium | reverse complement strand
CCACTCGTCGTAATTGATGCCGGCTATTTCCAGAAGACCACGAGCGATCCGGCGGAGCGGTACGTGCGCGTACTCGCTCGCGAAATGGGTCGTTCCCAGCTCCTGGAGGATGGTCGTCGTCAGGGTACGAATGACCTCTCCTTCCGGAATGTTGGCCGAAAGCTGCAGCGCAGTGGGGTAAACCTCCGAGCCTGCGGCGAGTTCATAGAGGGTCGAGGTGACTACGTGGGTCTTGCCGAAGCCTGCGTCGCCTTGGAGGAGAAGCAGCCGGCCGGTTGGGTCGGCGATTCTCCCGCGCGCAAACTCGACGGCCCGCTTGATTCCCATTTTGGCGGAGCGGTGAAGGAGCGGGATGTTCAGTCGCGCGGCATCGGCGGCGCCTGAGAGGGCGACAGCCGAGCTGAAGAGCGGGTCGAAGTGGGGGCTGTTCAGGGCATCGAATTCACGACTCATTGTTTCTCCTGGCGACGAAATGTGACTCGAAGCCGGCGTCGAGGAGCAGCGAGCGCTGGGCTAGTTCCCGGTCCAACGCAGATACGTGGTCGAGTCGGCGCAGCTGTATGAGACCAGCACGCTTCGCAGCGACGAGCCGCTCTTTGAAAGAGGCCAGGCTGCCGGCGTCCTCGTGGAGCCGACCGTAGGCGTCGTAAAGGTCGCCGATGGCGACTCGGTCCGAGAATGGGGGGGTCGTCATCTCATTGGCCAATTCCTGGATCCGGGTCGCGAAATCCTGCGCTTCCGGGGGGCGAGCGGGCTCGAGTGCGGTGGGCCCGGGCTCCGATGGGATCAACGACGCGGCCTCGCAGGCGGCGCGAATGACCGCCTCGCTCAGGTCCTCGGCGCTCCGCCCTTTCGCGCCCACGGCCCGGGCGGCGATGGCGGCGGCTCTCGCGTCGACGTTGTCTCGCGCCGTGGCCGCGTGGCCGGCCATGGCGAGGAGCAGAGCGCTGGAGGCGCCGTCGAGCTTGCTCAGCGATTCGTCGCCCACCTTCGGCAGGGGCAGGTCCTGACCGAAAACGTTCTTGTACGCGTGAAGAACCAACGCTTCCCGTACGGCTCTTTGGGTGCTCGGGCGCGGGCTCAGGCCCATCCCGAACGCCCCGTCTACGATGGCACCGCGCAATTCGTGGGTGCCTACCCTTCGCTGGCTGCTCGAAGCCCCGAGCAGAGCGAAGGCGAGTCGCGCTCTCGACTGGTCGTTGAGTCCAGCATCCTTCAGTGCTGGATCCAGATCGTCGACACGTCGCTCACCATCTCTTTCGAGCACGACGTCCGAGCCGGTGGGGGAGGCCGAGTCGGAATGGGCGAGTACAGCCACTACGTCGGTCTGGACGCCGCTCAGGGAAGCGATGGCTCTCGAGAGCGCGGTCTTGCTCATCTTGCCTCCCTTCATGCGGAGGCAAACGAGGGCCAGATCCAGCGCAGAGAGAGGGCGGATGAAGTCCGAAAGTGTCTTGGGTCTGGGAAGCTTCATGTTCGGAGTCTGAGGCCTCGGTTCGGCAGAACACGCTGGTCAGGTGTCGAAGCCGATGCGCGTCGTTCGGGGCCCCTCCTGCTTCAGAGTCGACTGCATCTTGGCGTATTGCTCGCTCATCTCGGGCGTGACCGAGGCGCGGGTGTCTTTGAGGGCGATCTCGAAAATGGCCATCGGCACCTCGCTCGCGTCGATGCTCTGGCGGAGGGCCAGGAGGCCGGCCCGGCGGACCAGGTCTTCGAGGTCGGCGCCGGTATGGCCCTCTGTCCGCTTGGCCAAGACCCCGACGTCGACGTCGCCGGCGAGGGGCATGCGGCTGGTGTGGATCTTCAGGATGTGGAGCCGGGCCTCCTCGTCGGGAACCGGGACGTAGATGAGCTCGTCGAAGCGACCCGGCCGGAGAAGGGCGGGGTCGAGGAGCGTCGGCTGGTTGGTGGCGCCGATCACCACCACCCCTCGGAGCTCCTCTAGCCCGTCCAGCTCGGCCAGCATCGTGTTCACCACCCGCTCGGTCACCGCGGGCTCGCCGAAGCTGCCACCTCGGGTCGGCGCCAGGGCGTCGATCTCGTCGATGAAGATCACCGTCGGGGCGACCTGTCGCGCCCGCTCGAACAGGCGGGCGACCTGCTTCTCCGATTCGCCGAACCACTTGCTGAGCAGGTCACTGGACCGAGTGGAGATGAAGTTGGCCTCCGCCTCCTTGGCCACCGCCTTGGCGAGCAGGGTCTTGCCCGTACCCGGCGGGCCATAGAGCAAGAAGCCCCGGGCGGGTCGGATCCCCATCCGCGTAAAGGCCTCGGGGTTCTTGAGCGGCAGCTCGATCCCTTCCCTGAGCTGCTCCTTCGTCTTCTGCAGGCCGCCGATGTCGGCCCAGCCGATGTCTGGGCTCTCGATCATGATCTCTCGGAGCGCGCTCGGCTGGACGCGCTTGAGGCCCGTCCTGAAGTCCTGCCCGGTGACGAAGAGCGACTCCAGGACCTCGTTGGGGATCTCGTCGGTGTCGAGGTCGATCTCGGGGAGCCGGCGGCGCAGCGCCTCCAGCGCTGCCTCCCGGGCCAATGCGCCGAGGTCGGCGCCCACGAAGCCGAAGGTGCGACGAGACAGCTCGTCGAGGTCCACGCCCTCACCGAGGGGCATGCCGCGGGTGTGGATCTCGAGGACCTCCCGGCGCCCCTGGCTGTCGGGCACGCCGATCGTCAGCTCTCGGTCGAAGCGACCGGGACGGCGAAGCGCTTCGTCCAGGGAGTCGCGCCGATTGGTGGCACCCATGACGATCACGTTCTGTCTGGGATTGAGGCCGTCCATCAAGGTGAGGAGCTGGGCCACCAGGCGACGTTCGCCTTCGCCGGTCACTTCATCGCGCTTGGGGGCGATGGAGTCGATCTCGTCGATGAAGACGATGGAGGGAGCGTTCTTCTCGGCGTTCTCGAAGATTTCTCGAAGCCGCTCTTCCGACTCGCCGTAGTACTTGCCCATGATCTCGGGCCCGTTGACGACGAAGAAGTTGGCGTCGGCTTCGTTGGCTACCGCCCGGGCGAGCAAGGTCTTTCCGGTGCCCGGTGGACCGTGCAGCAGGACGCCTTTCGGAGGGTCGATGCCCAGCCGCTGGAAGAGCTCGGGGTGCTTGAGCGGGAGCTCCACCATCTCGCGCACTTGCTCGATGGCGTCCTGCACGCCGCCCACGTCGTCGTAGGTGACGTCGAGCACTCGCTGCTCGGCGGGCTCCTCGTAGTCTTCGCGCAGCTCGATTTCGGTCTCTTCGCCCACCACCACGATGCCGGAGGGCTGGGTGGAGATGACGGCGAGCCGGATCTCTTGAAGCCCGAACGCCTTGCGGCGAGCCATGGCGCCGAAGACGTCGTCGGGGAAGGCGCCGGTGGTTGGGATCTGGCTGTAGACCGAGGTCGACACCACGTCGCCGGCCGCGAAGGGGCGACCGGCGAAGGTTCGCTTGAGCGCCTCGCCGGACCCTCGCAAGTGGACGCGCTCTTGGGCGGGGCCAAACACGACCCGGCGGGCGGCCTTGGGCTGGAGCGGCGTCAAAGTCACCCTGTCTGCCAGGCCCACACCGGCGTTGTGCCGGATCAGTCCGTCCAGTCGGATGATGTCGAGGCCCGCGTCTTGCTCGTAGGGCGGAACTGCGATGACCCCGGTGCTTCGTTTGGCTTCGATCTGGACGAGCTCTCCGCCGTGCAAGCCAAGTTTCTCGAGAGCGGCCCGACTGATGCGGGCTACGCCCTTCCCGACGTCTTGGTTGACGGCGCCCGCGACCTGAAGCTGGACTCCTTCGGCCATGCCGAGTGGTCTCGACGGACTCTCGCCGAGTCAAACACAGGTGCAACACGCAGCATTTTCCGTGTAGGGCAGCGAACCGCGCTGCGATGATGCACCGGAATCTCGCAGTTCAATCTCCGCCCAGTGCGCCGTGTCGAATCGTCCTTTACGTCGGTGCCGTCCGGTCTCAGACTGCAGATATGGGCGGTTTCCGTATCGGGTGGGCTTCAGTCGATAGGCTAGATTGGACGGAACGAGCGGATCGGCTCGCGAGGCAGGTGTTGGTTCCAGCACCGCAGCTCGGACTCTACTGCGTGTTCCTGAATCAGCTCCTGGCGATGTCCAAAGCGCTGGACCGGGCGCTGGACGGCCATGACCTCCCACTGCTGCGCAAAGGCAGCGAGAGTCGCTCCACCCACCGCATCGGCGGCGAGCTTCGAAGCATCGGCGGACAGTCGACTCCGCTCCTCGCTTCGACCCGAAGCGTCATCGACCGCATCGATCGGGTCGAAAAAGAGGAGCCTCTTCTGCTCATGGCCCATGATTTTGCAAGGTCGGCGCGCGACCCGAAGGGCCGGGGTGCGACCGGTCAGCTCGGACGTCTCATCCTCGACAAACCGCATCATGGCGTTCGAGTCGGCTACCTCCCTGACCCTTTCGAGCCCTTCTTTGGGGCTTTGGAGCAGCTCAGCCTGCCGCTCGTGCTGCGACGTCGACTGCGGGAGGAGGGTGTTCGTGCTCAGGGCCTGAACCTCCGCTTCGTCCGAGACATCCACCAGACCTACATCGCCCTTTAGGGGGCCTGAACCGCGAGCTCCCCGCGCCGACGCCGCGCTCAGTAAATACCCCTAATTGGGCTGGCGCACATGAACGGACCCGTTGACCAGCTTTCGTCGCGTGGGTCACTTCCCGGCGGTCGTGACCTCGTTGCCGGACCACGAAGGGAGCGCCGCCCTCCCTCAGGAAGAGCTCCCCCCGACCACCCCGCCTGGTGAGAAAGGACATCCCGCCGGTCTGTGGGTCCTGTTCATCACCGAAATGTGGGAGCGCTTTTCCTACTACGGCATGCGGGCGCTGCTGACCCTGTATCTGATCCAGAGCACCTCCGACGAGCTCAACCCTGGCTTCGGTTGGACCAAGGACAGCGCCTACAGCCTGTACGGCTACTACACCTTCTCGGTCTACCTGACCCCCATCGTGGGCGGCTGGCTGGCCGACCGTTTTCTCGGCACCCATCGCTCGATGCTGGCTGGCGGCTGGATCATCGCCGCCGGTCACGTGACCTTGGCCTTCACCGAGTTCTTCGGCATCTCCGCCGGCCAGGCGGTCACAATGCAGACCAGTCCGGGGGCCCTCGTGACCTTCGTGGCGGGCCTCGCTCTCATCGTGATCGGCACGGGCTTCTTCAAGCCCTGCGTGAGCGTCATGGTCGGCCAGCTCTACGGCAGCAACGATCCCCGCCGAGACTCCGGCTTCACCATCTTCTACATGGGCATCAATCTGGGCGCTTTCCTGTCGCCCCTCATCGCCGGCACCCTCGGCGAGAAGGTGGGCTGGCACTACGGGTTCGGCGCGGCAGCGGTGGGGATGGTGCTGGGGCTGATCTGCTACCAGTTCCTCCGACCCAAGTACCTGGCCAGCATCGGTCTCCCGCCCAACCACGGCAGCGAGGCCCCGACTGGCGTGGCTGCGCGCAAGGCCTGGGAAGAAGACGAGTACGAGCAGAAGCGGCCCCTCACCGGCGTCGACCTCCAGCGCCTGGCCGTCATCATCATCCTGGCCCTGCTGGGGAACATCTTCTTCTGGACCGCCTTCGAGCAGGCGGGGACTTCGCTGAACGTCTTCGCCAAGCAAACCACGGACCGCACGATTTACGGGATGCTGAGCGAGCCTTTCCCGGCCACCTGGTATCAATCGGTCAACGCGCTCACCATCGTTTTGACGGCGCCTTTGTTTTCCATCCTCTGGGTGGCGCTCGACCGGCGGGGCAAGAATCCGTCTACGCCGATGAAGTTCGCCTGGGGTCTTTGGCTGCTGGGCCTGTCTTTCCTCGCCATGGTGGCGGGGGCGCTGGAGGCGAAGAGCGGCGGCCTAGCCGGTCCGCAGTGGCTCTTCATCGCCTACATCGTGGTGACCTGGGGGGAGCTGTGCTTGTCACCGGTCGGGCTGTCGATGGTCACGAAGCTGGCGCCGAAGCGGCTGCAGGCGATCATGATGGGCGCCTGGTTCTTCTCACTCGCGGTCTCCAACTTCATCGCGGCCCAGGTGGCCCGCCTGTCCACGAAGTTCATCCCCGGCGAGGACGGCGTGGCCGAGCTGAGCTTCATCTTCCCCGGCCTGCCCGGGTTCTTCCTGCTCCTTGTCCTCTTCCCGATCGCCGCTGGCGGGCTGATCGCCCTCCTGTCACCGGTCCTCAAGAAGATGATGCACGGCATTCACTGACCCCCCTCACCGAAGCCCCGCTGTTCACTCGAAGGCGACGAAGGCGACGCTTTCGGGGATGTGGTAGCGCTCGTTGTCGCCGAGCTGGTCTTCGTCGATGGCGATGTCGAAGCCGCCCGGGCGGTGGTTGCCCGTCCCGTAGATGATCGGGAAGCCGCCGTTGTTGCCGTTCATTCCGCTGATCGACAGCACCACGTCGTCGATTTGGCTGAGGCCGGTGACCGAGACGGCGTAGGGCGGGTTCGATCCC